>JAQWBH010000116.1 GCA_028707405.1 Parabacteroides sp.
AACATTAATTTGATCAGGGAAATCTAATAGATAAAGCACCCTGCGGGAATAATGCTTTTCAAGGCGATGGATTGGTTTTACATTATCATGCTTATTTATAGTTTTGTTTGCCCATTCTACCATTTTCTTGTCGGGTTTCCGTACTTTCATTGGAACTTCGGTCGCTCTGGCCTGTAAAGGAACCCAATCGTGATATTGGATTGTGTTGCAAACCCGAAACACCTCACGAGCCACGTCATCAGCTACACGCCGCATTTTGGCGTAAGGTGAATTTTTTTCTGCAGGCTTTGCATAATTAATATTATTCACATTTCCCGACGTACCGTTGGTCATTATTCCTACGAAGGGAGGATCTTGCCTGTCAGCTTTCAACAATTCTTGGATACGATCTGCAAAAACGGCAAAATAATCGGCAGATATATCTTTGCCGGGAACCCCACCCACATAATGTAGCGAATAATTTGCCAGTAAGGCTATTGGTTTGCCTTGTGTCGACTGGACAGATATAAATGAAACTTCAGGATCCGCTTTTCCTGATGGTTCCAACAAATCAGGATTTGTATGCCCCGGATTCATAACCACTGCATCTTCTTCTCCGAATGGATTTATATAAGGTTTTTTCATCTTCCAGCGGCGCACAAAAACATGTTCGGGAACATTTCCGACCCCCCAGCCAATCCGTGCAGGTTCCAGATTATTGAGTGCAATTTTAACAGCATCGACAGAACGTTTTATCACAAAAATCTGGTAATCGTCAAAAGTTTCACCTCCATCCCATTTTCTACGGTTATCTCCTTTCCCCATAGCACTGGTGGCCGAATGAGTGTGGACAGCCGATACAATGACATTTTCTCCTGGAATCCCTGATTCTTTGAAAATCGACTGCTTTATTTTTTCTACAAGACTCTGACGTAATCCGAGTAGCTCGGCGACGATAAAAGCTAACTTGGTGCTGCCGTCATCCAATATAAGACAACGAACGTGTAAATCATCGTGAATATGTTTTGATTCAATGGGATTAAATCCTCCTATGATATCACCGCCAATATCTGGCGTTATGGTACTGGTAGATGCTCCGGCTCGAAATATTTTTCCATCTACGGTCTTTTCTTTTGGGCCGACATTGCTTTGTGCTTTTACCCGATAATTCCCAACACAGGTTAATAGCAGTAAAAAGCACCAAAAGAGAACGGATTTAATTACTTTACTATTCATGATTCTTTGTTATTTAAAAACTTCATTTAAAAAATATATTTATAAAAATTCAGATCCACTCATTGCACCCTTTTGATTTGAATAGCACCTGAAGGAATTGCCGTGACTGGGTAATATCATTTTCCCATTGTTTACCTCTGCTCGCCTCTCGTTCGATGATAACCGGCCCGTTATACCCAATACCCTTAAGTTTATTAATAAATATAGGGAAATTAACTTGCCCTTCTCCAATTTGAACTTCTTTGCCGAGATTGCGTGAATCGGTCGGATAGAGCCCGTCCTTGCAATTTACAAGTTTGATGTATTTGCCATAGATATTTAAAGCATGAACAGGATGCCCCCTGTCATACATTATCAAATTGGCCGTATCCATACCTATTCCTTGGTTTTCTAACCCTACATCTTCTATGGTGCGTAGTAAAGTAGTCGGCGTTTCCTGTCCTGCATGGTACAAAAAAACTTGATCGTTTACCGCACAATGGGTTACGACTTCTTTTAACGCAACAACTGTTTCTTTATAATTCGAATCGTTCGGATTTTCAGGAATATAACCGACGTGTGTTTCAATCATTTTTATATTACATAGCTTTGCCAGTTCCGATAACTGGATTAAGGCATCGATCCTTACTCTGCGAAACTCTCGACTGACTAATCCGATATTTTCTTGTCCTGCATAAAAATCCCAGTTTGTTCTTCCGGGCCCTAACGTAAATAGTGCGATCACTTCTATCCCATATTTTTTCATTGCCTCCTGTAATGGGCTGGCCATTTCTATACCATAGGAGCTGGTATATAGCTCACAACTCCTAAATCCAAGATCGCTTATACGCTTAAAAGTAGAATCTATATCTTTAATGTTCGAACCTACGTATATACCTATGTCTTTTTCCACATACTGGCTACTGTCTCTCATTATTTTAGAGGAGGAAAGACAGATGCCGGCGATCGATAAGCCAGACAAACGAACAAATGCCCGTCTAGTAATATTCATAATTGATATAATTTACAATTTGCTTAAATCTATTTCTCCCCAATACGATTGATTGGATTCCAACATACCGCCCCATGTAATTTCTTCTCCGCTATATCCTGCCATTCGTCCCAAAATAGCGGACAGGGCTGATTCCGCTCCTTCACGAGATTGATTATGATACTTACCGCTGATAATACTGTCTATGAACAGGTCAGCCTTAATTTCATTGGCGTTCCCTAACCCGTTAAAATTACCGGCGGTGGAGAATCCGTTTTCTTTTCCCGCCGAGACAGAGGACCATTCTTTTTTGCCTGTAATGCTGGCCAAACCGCTATAATTTGATTCCCCGACACCTTCATCTCCTATGAAACGCACCCCGACATCCCAAAAACTCCCGTATTGAACACCGCTGAGTATCATATGTACGTCTCCCGGATACTTAAAGCAAATACTCCAATTGTCCCAGATATTGCCGGGATCTGTTCTTACTTTTCTCCCGCCATATCCGGTAGCGCTTACCGGATGAGTCCCCATTACCCAATTGGCAATATCTATCGTATGTATAAACTGATCCACAATAGTATCGCCACTTAATACATTATCCCAATAGAATTGGCGTATCCGCCGTTCCAAGGGAGATGCGTCGGGATATTCGGGATAGCTTATCTTAGAAGCGTGGTAATGCAGCATCCCATAACTCACTTTACCGATATCTCCATTATGAATACGATTAACCACCTCGGAGAAACAGGGAGCGTTACGTACCTGAAAACCTACGTCCAAACTTAATTTACCATCAGCCCTTTTTCCAATCTCTATAAATTTTTTGCATCCTTCGACATCCACACCGGCAGGTTTCTCACAATAGCAGTGTTTCCCTGCAGACACTACTGCGTCGAGATGTTGAGGGTGAAAATAATCAGGAGTACTGAGAATTATCATATCACATTGGCTACTGCCGGCAATTTTCTCGAAGGCATAAGGCCCTTTGAACATCAATTTGGAGTCAATCTTGCTATAACCTTTTTTATCGGCAACCTCATCCCATTTGTTCTTAGCTTTCTGTAGCTTATCGTCAAATAAATCGGCTAATGCAACGATACGACAATTATTTTTTTTACTATTTACAAAAGCATTTGCTACCGCCGTTCCTCTTCCGCCGCATCCTAAAAAACCGATCCGGATTGCGGAATTTGCCTGTGACCCTCTAACAGTACCTGATTTAACTATGTATGGTTTCATCACCAGTGTCCCTGTAGCTAAAGCTGCTGTGGCCATGAATTTACGCCTACTAATTGATTCGTTTTTCATAAATTATCTGTAATTAAAATATTCTATCTGGTTTCTGGCTCCACATTGCCATATGTCCATGGCTGACCACTGAATTTTGGGGCTTTAGTATATCTAGGTGTTGTTCCCGGTTTCATTTGCCACAGCAGTTCTAAACCTGTGTCAACCATTTTATCTCCGGCATCTGTCTCAAGGTTACTATAAGAAGTGAGTCGCGTTTCATATCCTCCTCCATTAGGCCCAAACGATTCTTTGGTTGGAACGTAACCAACGATTCCATTCGCCAAACTAACCGGAAATGTATATTCAAAGGGGCTGTCTTTTTTAATATTAAGCCCTAATTGGCAAAAAAACTCTGCGGGGTTACTTACCAATGCAACCGATCCAATTTGGACAACTTGAACTTCGACTTCCGCGACAGGGCTTTTTTTCAATAGTGCATCCAAAAGGACCAGTTCTTTGGCAAATGTCCATTCGGTGTGGCCAATTGTTTCCGGTGTTTTTTTTACAAGTTCGTAACTTTTTTTCACTCGTGTTGGGTCAGGGATTCGCCGTTTTATATCGCATACTTTATTTTTTACGTCAACAGGCCCCATAATTCCACGGGGCATGGAAAGAAGAACTTTGACGGCTTCTGCCCCAACCTTGCCGCCAACGAAACGAGTCCAGTCTTCCCCGCCCGGATTCAGATACGGGTTAAGATTATTGACTTGTGTGACATCTCCGCAGGCACCGGGCAAAAAAACAACAATGCAGTCTGCCCCCATTGCTCCACGGATGGTTTGTTCAAGATAATAAATCCAATTAGCCGATATGCCGCCGGGATTAGTAGTGGCGTGGCAGGCATAATTGACCACACAACCCATGCATTTGCCTTTTTCGTCCCAGACTCCAATTACCCCTACCTCCGGATCAATTGGGCCTGCCGGTTTAACAATGTCGGGATTCCCTTGTCCGGGGTGTGTGTAAGTCGATCCGTTTTTCATAAAAAAGCGGCGATTGAACGCTACTTTATCTTCAAAGCCTCTTCCTACTCCTATTTGGGAATCTTTCAATGAATCATTTGCCAGACAAATTGCATCTATCAAACTTTTTTCCAGAAATTCCATATATTTCGGATCTGCCGCCGGAGATTTATCGTACGCTAACGACTTAACCAATTCACCTGCACGGTCATATTCTCCCGGTTGCGTATCTCCGACCGGTCCGGAAGAATGGGAATGAGACGCCGCAATTAATATGGCTTCACGTGGAATCCCACATTTATGATACACCTTGTCACGCACGGAAATTACCAGCGAACGAGGAACTCCCAATGCATCCACGCCGACAATGGCTGCTTTCTTCCTGCCATCGTCAACGACAAGAGCTCTCACTTTGCAGGGATCGTGGAAAGCCTTATGAAAAGATTTTCCGTAACCGCCGGGCTCCTCCATTCCAATTTTCGGAGATACATCTACTTCAGCGAATCCGGCCTTTGTCTTAACCAGTACATTCTCACTACTCTTGTTCGTTACCGCTTGAGCAAAATTACAACAACAAAATAGTATTAAGAATGATAATGAGGGCAATAACCTTCTGTTCAAAAACTTTTTCATCACTAATTGTTTTACTTTATTCGTTTAAATGGAAAGCATTGTAGTTTTTTTATTTTCAACACCTATCAGAGATAATTACCTGTTTAATTGTTTGTTATTTTTTGTTGCGAATATACTTAAAACTTTGGTTTACAATTCTCCAAAAACAAATTATCAACCATATTTTTCAATTCATAGAATTCGAATTTTTTGTAAATTCGAATTCTATGAATTATCTATTTTTTAACGATTCGAGAACGGTACCACATCTGGAATCGAAAATATTTATCTGACTACCAACCAGGATTTTGCGTTAAGTTATCGTTGAGAACCAGTTCTTCGAGAGGAATCGGATAGAGGTATAACTTGTCGTCCCATTTCCTTTCATTGAAACTGGGATACAAAATCCGGTACTGGCCGGTTGCAGGATCCCGCGCCCCTAAGATAGTCAACTTGTTTTCAAGCAATTTACCGGCTTTCCATCGTACCAAATCATCCCATCTGATACCCTCATAATACGTTTCAATTCTGCGTTCTCGTCTTATTTCATTGAGAAGTGGTGAGATTGGAATTTCCCAATTGGGCCAATTGGGATCTACAAATCCTACATCAACCGTTAAATGGGGCATGGCAACCCTATCTCTTAACGCATTAACAGTTTTGTCTAAAATTTCTTGAGTACACTCCCCCAATTCAGCCTTAATTTCAGCATATGTAATCAGCAATTTCCCATAACGAAAAATAAAATCATCTGTTGTACTCGTGCTTGGTATCCGGTCCCTTTCGTAAGGCGAATACCCTTTTGTGCCCTTATATCCTGTAAAGCAAGTAGTTGTGTGGTATTCAGGCATTTTCCTGTACTCAACGGATCCATTATCATGGATTCTATAAGGACGATCAGGTGTATAAATGGATTGTTTCATCCGGGGATCCCTATTTTCAAATTCGTCCATAAACTTAGCATCACCTTTGTACAATGGACTAAGAGAAATTGGTAATCCATCTTTGCAGAGATAAGTGTTTACAAAATCTTTCGTTAATCCGCCTTGTGGTTCTCCTAATTGACGAACATTATTATGCATACGTTTGTTCGTGATATATCGTTGAATCATTATACCTTCAGAATTTCCTTTTAATTCGTATTGAACGAAAAGATCAAAATAATCCTTATCGGGATTTCCGGTAGACCATACGGAAAATAATCCTGAATTTATAATACTTTCGCATGCTTCCGCCCCTTGCTTTAATAATTCGTTTTCTCCACCAGCAAATTGATGATATTTTCTGAAAGTGCCTTCATATAAACAAATTTCAGCCTTTAACGCTAACGCGGCATATTTTGTCAAACGATCAGTACTTAGAGTGGAAGGCAGATTATCTATGGCAAAATCGATGTCTGCAAGCATTTTTTCCATTACATATTTTCTGGGATCCCTTGGTTTATACAACTCTTCGGAGTTCATTTGTAAGTCTGCTTCCAACCAGGGCACATCACCGAATTTTTTTACTTTTTGGAAATAAAAAAATGTTTTGAAAAAACGTATTTCTGCTTCACCTCTCAGTATTTCTGCAGTCTTGTTCATCATGGCGATTCTGACGAGGGCATAATTGCAGTCGCGAATGGGTTTCCAGTCGCCTTTGCTCCAACCTCCACCTGATGATGGTATAGAATATTGGTTCCAGATAAAAGCCACCCTACTCAGGTTTGATGGACACTGATTATCACTAAAATTATCGTCAACATACCATGCGACACGTGCATCAAATAAAGTTGGGTAAAACTGATTGGCATAAAGTTCTATATCATTAGCGGTTTTCCAGAAATTCATATCGCTAATTTTATCGAGAGGATATTTTTCCATAAAGCTATCATTACATGCATTTATAGCAAATAATGAGATGGTAATTATTGTTATAATTATTTTTTTCATAAATTTCATTTTTTAAAAATCCATATTAATTCCAAACGATAAAGACCTAAACAACGGATATGCACTTGGTCCGGATAATTCTGGGTCTGCAATTTTTATAATTTTTGACCAATGATGTAAATTGTTACCCGAAAAATAGACTTTAATTCTCTCTATGTTTATTTTTTTTGTCAGACTTGAAGGAATAGTATAGCCTAAATTTAACTGTTTCAATCGCATATAAGCAGCATTTTGCAGAAAACGAGTTTGAACGACTTGTACGTCTGTTGCAGATCCTACGAGAGGAGCAGGAAAATAGGCATCCGGATTCTCGGGAGACCACCAATCGGCACCTATCTTTGGATTAGCAATCCATTCCCCATTGTATTGAGTGGTGAAAAAAAGATTGGACATCCATAAATCACGTTTCGCGACTCCTTGCAGAAATACTTCAAAATCAAAACCTTTATATTCTAGGTTTGTTTTAAACCCAAAACTGTAGTGGGGCGTACTATTTCCAATAATTTTACGATCACCTGGATTATCCAAAGTACTCGACCCATAGGAAATAATGCCATCGTTATTTAAATCTTTAAACCGTATATCACCGGCCAAACGTTTTCTCCCGATTATTTGATTTTGATTTAAAGCCGCTGCTTCTTCATCCGTTTTGAAGAACCCATCGGTCACGAACCCCCATATTTCTCCAAAATCTTTTCCTTCATAATAATCGGAGATAATCCCTTTAGGATTATCATATCTGGTTATCGTTGATCTATAATCAGACAATACCAGCGACACTCGATAATTGAATTTGTCAATATTGTTTTTCCACTCGACATTTAAATCGAACCCTGAAGTTCTCATATCAGCCGCATTTGAACTGGGTTCCGCAACAGCCAGAACAGCAGGTAAGGTTTTCGATTTAGTGAGCATGTTTTTGGTGTTTCTACTATATATGTCAAAGCTACCCGACAATCTGTTATTCAATAAAGAAAAGTCGAGTCCCAGGTTTTTCTGGGTAACGACCTCCCACGTCAAATCCTTGCTTACCAATTGTGGAGAAGTAACAGTCATTGGTCTTTCTCCATTAATCAGATAATTAACTTCGGCTGTACCTAGTGTGGCGATATACGGATAGAAACCGGGTACATTTTGATTTCCCAAAGAACCATACGAAGCCCTAATTTTAAGTAATTCAAAAATGTTGGTAAGATTTTGAAAGAAATTCTCTTTATCTATGCGCCAACCGATGGATCCGGAAGGAAATAGGGCATATCGATTTTTTTGTGGAAATTTAGATGTACCATCATACCTTGCGTTCACTTCGAACAGGTATTTATTATCATAATCATAATTAAGACGCCCGAACAATCCGCGAATGGCAGATTCAATGCCGTAATCACTAACGAAGCTGTCTCCTGAAGCTAACGACATGTATGGGATTTCATTTATAATTAGATTTCGTCGTTCAGCAGTGAAATTGTCATAAGTATTATCTTCTTGGTTAAAACCAATCATCAGTTTGGAGTTATGCTTATCATTAACTGTAAAAGCATAATCAGCATAAGCATTTAGTGAAACGTATTTATCATTGTATGTTCTTCTTATTACTCTATTGGGATTACTGCCGCCATAATACCCGCTTACATTACCTTTGACATCATACATGGGTTGCAGTGCGGTATATGACACTTCTATTTGGTCACGGTTATTCACTGAGAGATCGAAATTGATAGACATTCCTTTCATTGGCTTAAGGATTAGAAGGCCTGTTAACCATGAATCCCTTACGTCTCTCTTCTGATAACCACCTTCTGAAAGCATTTGAGCGGGATTTTGGATGGACCCTTCATGAAACCAATTACCATTGGGATCTTTTACCGGCTGAGTTGCGTAGTTATTAGTGTGAAACATTCTACCTTCGGGAAATATACTCCTGAACCACGGATCATTCGGAGGAAATCTCTTATTGCTATAATTCAACGCCACACGAGTTCCCACTGTAATCCAATCTAAAACATTATACTTTAAATCAGTCAGAAAATTATAGCGCTTGTAATGTTCATCAAACAGATTTTTATTAACTATACCCTTTTGAAGAAAATAAGACAAAGACGAATAATAACTATATTTTTCACTTCCGCCTGAAATTGAAAGAGAATGCTGCTGCATTGGATAAGTATCTTGCCATATTATATCTTCCCATTTTGTATTACCAGCCCCTGTCCAAACATTGGGAGAGTTCGGATGTATGAAGGCTGACGGTTTACTTGGATCGGAGTAATGGTCTAAAATGGCTTTCATTGTGATATCATCATAGTAGTTGCGTCCATTCCCTCTCATCATTCCCGTGTTCATAAAAAGAACGATATCTTTCGAATCCATAAATTCCAGTTTAACGGTAGGAGAGTTAACGGAGAGATTTGAATTTAGAGAAATTATCGGTTTCTCTCTCACTTTTCCCCCCTTCGTAGTTATTAAGATAACTCCATATGCTGCACGCGCACCGTAGATTGCCGCAGATGCACCGTCTTTCAAAACTGTAACACTTTCTATATCCTTGGGATTAATTTGATTAATATCCATTGCAATACCATTGACCAAGACTAATGGCCCCCCTCCGTTAATGGAGGTATAGCCCCGTACATTGATTGTAGCTCCTCGCCCGGGGTCTCCCGTATTTGGTGTGATATTTAAATTAGAGATAGTACCTTCAAGCCCTTGTCCGACATTTGAGATCGGACGGTCTTCAAAAATTTCAGAAGAAACATTAGATACGGCTCCTGTTAAATTAACCTTTTTCTGTGTTCCATAGCCTATCACAACAACTTCATCTAATGCTTTGGTATCTTCTAATAACCTAAGTTCAAAATTTGTTCTTCCTGTCGTAATGATTTCTTGAGGCAAATATCCGATATAAGAAACCTGTATTATTGCATTTTCCCCGACGCTTAAATTAAACCTGCCATCCAGATCGGTTACCGTCCCGTTACCAGGCACATTTTTCTCAATGATATTCGCGCCAATAATCGGTTCATTATTTACCCCCCTGATTACGCCGGAAATTTGTTTTTGTTGCTGACTTATCTCTACTACATTCCTTGTATTTCTTGCTTGAATTACAGAGAGAGGTAAAAATATAACCAGAATTACAATCAAGATTTGTTTGATTTGTAACAAGCCACTTCTGAAGGGGTATGAAACAGGATAAATGTTTAATAAATTGTTGTTTTTCATATTATTTTTAAAATATAAATGTTGTAAATGCTATTTGTATTTTTCTCTAAAAGTTTAACACATAATAAGAGAGTTAATAGACCCACTAGTTTTATGTTAACTTACATAACAATAACTTTCAGTTTTATTTTGTCTGCAAAATGAAAGTACTATTTACGATGTACGCACTGAAGATGATTGATCATTTTTCCATTTTATTGATATTAGTTAATATATAAATAAAAACAACTTAAATAGCGGGAAGGATTGAGTGTCGGCGTTGTTTTCACATCACCTTCTGCTATTTACAAAACAAAGTTTTACAAAGAGGCTTTTGTCTAAATCTTTTACGTGACACTTTCATTCCAAATTTAAAACAATTGACATTAGAATTTCTTGATATTCAAAGGAAATTTTTTTATTTTATTTTATTTAGATACTTTACGAAGTATATGTGATGAAATGCGAAAAATAGATTTTTTTCTAAAAGTCATTATGGTGGATGCTTAGTGTAGTGGAGTGTTTGTACAGAATAATTATCCGAGATTAGTGAAACGTTCTCTTTGGTATTTCAAAACATTCCTTCCAGAATCTTTTCGTTCAGGACTATCTCTCCCTTGATATTTATTCATTTCATTGAATTCTGTTATCACAAGTCACAAGTGTCCACTAAAAATTAGAAAATATTCTTTAAAATTATTGATATACTATACTTTACAGGTCCTTTTTCGGCGTGGCGATTTGAATTTTTATTTTTGTTCTATTTATTATGAAGGAATAATGAATAAAGGCAAATTCGTGTATGCTCAAATTGTAGAATTCTTACCTCAGCGAGTTTCTGACACCATTGCCTTAAAGTATGATGGCAATAGATATGTAAAACATTTTACATGTTGGAATCAACTTCTTGTAATGGAGTTCGGACAACTTACCACTCGGGATAGTTTGCGTGATTTGATTGTGGCTATTGATGCACACAACAAGAAAAGCTACCATCCAGGATTTGGTAAGAGTGTAACCCGAAACAATCTGTCAAAAGCAAACGTAAATCATGATTGTCGAATCTTTGAGTAGTTTGCCTATTATCTGATTGATATTGCAAGGCAAAAGCGAAGCAACAATGATTTTGAGATCAAAGGTAAGGTTTATACCTTTGATTCAAAAACTATTGATTTATGTTTGTCCGTATTTTGGTGGGCTAAATTCCGAAAGCATAAAGGAGGCATTAAAGTCCACACGCTTCTGGGTATAACCACACGAAATACCTGCTTTTGTGCATATTACTGTGGCAACCGCACATGATGTAAGAACTATGGATGTAATCCCGTATGAAGTTGGAGCCTATTATATCTTCGATAGAGGATATGTTAACTATGCGCGGCTTTATAAGATTACAGAATTGGATTCATATTTTGTAGTAAGATCCAAAAGGAATCTTCAATTTAATGTTGAAACTTATCTTCCTGTTAATGAAAAATCAAGAGTGATAAGCGATCAAATCGGAGTACTAAAAGGATTTTATACATCAAAAGATTATCCGAGAGAACTCAGAAAAGTTGCATTCTATGATAAGGAAATGAATCGGACATTCATCTACCTGACCAATAGCTTTGAACTTTCTGCCGAACAAATAGCCATACTTTACAAAAAACGTTGGCAAATAGAACAGTTCTTTAAATGGATAAAACAACATCTCAAGATTAAATCCTTTTGGGGTACATCTGAAAATGCTATTAAAATCCAAATAAACAGTGCTATCATCGCATATTGTTTGGTTGCCATTGTGGGACACGATTTACAAATCAACCGAACAACTTACGAGATTTTGCAAATTTTAGGAATCTCTCTTTTAGATAGGACTCCTGTAAATGAATTATTTACCAATATAGATATCAATGATGTCAAAGATCAAAATGATAATCAACTGACACTCAATTTATTTTAAGTGGACAGTAGTGTGTGCCTTTTATTGTTAATTTCTATACCCTTACGTCTGTATTACCACCCTTTAGCAGTGATATGTCATGTGGCTGGTTCAGGGCCCAGGCCCCGTTAGTGAAGTCGGGTATGTCAATTGGCGTAGACCTGTTTGCGACGGACCATTCGC
>JAQWBH010000117.1 GCA_028707405.1 Parabacteroides sp.
AATAGTTGACAAGCAGAAAAAAGAACACATAGAAGGAGGAACGATCAACGTACAAAACACATCCATAGGAAGTGTCAGCAATGCAAACGGTGAATTCCGATTAATCATTCCCGATTCGCTTCAATCTTCCAAAATTATTTTTTCTCATTTAGGATATACCCCCGAAAAAATGAACGCTTCTTTAATAGCCGGACGTAAAAGCAATATCGGACTTGAAGCTAAAGTTATTCCTTTGCAAGAAGTTATTGTACGAATTGCGAATCCAATACGCTTATTAAGAGAAATGCAACAAAACATCAGAATCAATTACCCGCATGATCCTGTATACTTAACTTCATTCTATAGAGAAGGCATTGAAAGAAAAGATAAATTTGTTAGTCTCAGTGAAGCTATTTTCAAAATATACAAATCTTCATATCTCATTAATGGCAATTCAGACCAGGTAAAATTGCTTAAAATGCGAAACATAAGCAATCAATTGGAAAAAGATACGGTGATTACAAAAATGAAAGCCGGCATCAATTCCAGTTTAATGCTGGATGTTATTAAAACCATGCCTGATTTTCTAAATCCTGATGATGTAAATAATTTATATAACTATGTATCAACTGATATCACTGTAATTGACAATCGGATAGTCAATGTTATATCTTTTGGACAGAAAGAAAATGTCGATGCACCTTTATATCGCGGTGAATTATATATAGATTCTGAAAATAACGCTCTTGTCAGAGCCAGTTTCGAAATCAACCCTAAATATGTTGACAAAGCGACTAATCTCTTTGTAGAAAAGAAAAGCAGGAATTTGAATATCACGCTGCAAAAAGTTGAATACACTTTGTCGTACAAACAATGGGACAACATGTATTATATTAATCACGTTAGGGGCGATCTATATTTTAAAGTAAAAAAACGCAAACAATTATTCAGTTCATATCCTTTACATACGTGGTTCGAAATGGTTACATGTAAAATAGATACGCATGACATTTCACGATTCACCCACAATGAAACATTGCCGACAAGAACCATATTTGCAGAAACACATTTTACATATGATGAAAACTTTTGGGAAAATTTTAATGTTATTCCTCCTGAAAAGAAACTAAATGAAGAGATTAAAGAACTATCTATAAAAATAGAAGAGACAGGGTATTAACTTCAAAACCAATAAAGAAAGTCCTAAGGACCCCCTTTATTGGTTATGTTGGCATTAGTCTATAAGGCAAAAAGATTGTTTAGGTTATCTGACTGCAAAGATGGAGTTTTTTAAATTACGAAACAAATAAAAAAAGATATTATAAAACATATATTTAAGAATATCGACATTTGTCGAAAACACTTTAACATACTTAACATCTATAATATATCTCCATACCGCGAATGCAGTCATTTATATTTCCTTGATCGTATACTATTTGACCATTAACCAATGTTTTTAAAACAACGTGATGAAAAGTATATCCTTCAAAAGGAGACCAACCGCACTTATACAATATATTTTTTTTAGAAACCGTATAGATCCGACTCGGGTTAACCAAAACAAGATCAGCATAATAATCCGGACGAATATAACCTCGCCGGTCTATATGAAACAAATCGGCAGGCATATGCGCCATTTTTTCCACCACCTTCTCATAAGTAAAAACGCCTTGCTTTACAAGTTCGAGCATCATAAGCAATGAGTTTTGAATAAGCGGAAGACCGGAAGCCGCTTTCAAGCAGCTTCCCTGTTTCTCTGATAAAAGATGCGGAGCATGGTCGGTAGCTATAATATCGATTAAGTCATCGTTCACCCCTTTTCGTAAAGCATCTCTATCCGATTCTTTCTTAATTGAAGGATTACATTTTATTTTGTTTCCCTGTTTTGCATAATCACTTTCATCAAACCAAAGATGGTGTACGCATCCTTCTGCCGTTATTCTTTTATCACATAGCGAAATGTCATTACGCAACAACGACAGTTCCTTAGCGGTCGACAAATGTAAAATATGCAAGCGCGTATTAAGCCTTGTCGCCAATTCTACAGCTTCCGAAGAAGAGACATAACATGCTTCTTCGCTACGTATCTTATTATGGAAGGAGATATCCAGGTCTTCTCCATATAATGCCGTGTATTTTGCCGTATTCCTTTTAATCACTTCTTCCTTCTCTGCGTGAACGGCGATCAGCATATTTGCTTCTCCGAAAATACGTTCTAAGCTTTCTTTCTTATCAACAAGCATATTTCCGGTTGAAGATCCGAGAAAAAGTTTTACACCAGGCACACGATGACAGTCTAGCTTATGGATCTCATTCACATTATCATTGGTTCCTCCAAAGAAAAACGAATAATTGACCAAAGATGTTTCTGCCGCCCGTTGCCACTTCCATTGCAGTTCTGTCAAAGAAATAGTTTGAGGCTTAGTGTTAGGCATATCCATAAAAGAAGTCACACCTCCAGCTGCTGCTGCACGACTTTCGCTGGCGATATCTCCTTTCCAAGTGAAACCCGGTTCACGAAAATGAACCTGATCATCAATAGCACCAGGCATCAAAAGCATTCCTTCGGCCGGAATAACCATACAATTATCTTCGACCTGTCTGGGGACTGACACCTCCTCATCCACAGAAGCAATCTTATCTCCAATAATCAAAACCGAACCTTTAAAAGACCGACCTTCATTAATTATAGTAGCATCTTTGATCAATATATTCTTCATAACTTGACAGAGATTATTGTATCCTCTATTTTAATACCAGTACTCCCAATGAAGACGGAATATGAAAATCAGGCTTTTTTGAATCAGGGACAATCCATGGACGCCAAACGACTTGATCCATATTACTGCCATAATAATCTGCCCGGAAAACACCCATATAAATCTTCCCTTCTGCAGAAACTAATCCTAATTCACGCAATTCCTTCAATGGGATAGCCACCTCCATCGTATATGAGTGCTTTCCTATGCTATGGCCAAGAATCAGACCTTTATAATTCCAGGAATAATCGCACTTACGATAAAAATGAGATTCGTAATCCATTACTTTCCCCTGAGGATCGATTTCGGCACCATAATAGGTCGACATTTGATCATCTTTACTTATAAAGAACTCAACCCGGTCTTCATTGCCGACCGAAGCTTCCGTTTTCCCGTCATTATAGGTCAAAGTAGTATCAGTAACTTCATACAATAGATAAAGATACTGATCATTATGACATGCATAAAACTTTGTCTGATCATAGTCATTGCCATTCCAAGGAGCTATGAATCCATTTACAGCGCAAGGAATTTTCCAATCACTCGCTTTCCCGTCAACATTTATTTTATTGACAAAAGGGACATTAATCACTTTGGTTTTCGAATATGCCGATATTGGAATCAAATACAAAAGGCACAACAACAGCCAAAATAATCTATTTCTTGTATGCATCCTCTATATTATATGGTTATTAAACCTACAACATAATAAAGTCCTGCAGCAAGAGCAGCCCCTACAAGAGGTCCAAAACAAGGAATCCATGAATAATTCCACCGACTGATCCCCTTTCCTTTTATCGGTAAGATAAAATGCATAAAACGTGGGGCAATGTCTCGGGCGGGATTAATTGCATAACCCGTAGGTCCGCCTAAAGAAAGACCAATAACCCAAACAGTAAATGCAACAGGAATAGCACCCACAGAACCGAGACCAACAGGCAATGTCGAATGAACTGCAGTAGCTGCTGTTATACCATCACCCAAACTAATTTTTCCGTCAGAAATATAATATACTACAAACATTAAAGCGAATGTACCGATAACTTCAGTCAAAAAGTTGCGAACAGGATTACTGATAGCCGGAATCGTGGAAAATACTCCCAGTTTACTATCCTGATCATCCGTCGCATCAAAGTGGTCCTTATAAACCACCCAAACCAGAAATGCACCAATCGCTGCACCTATAAATTGAGCAACGATATAAGGTATTACATAAGCCCATTCAAATCTTCCTATAAGAGCCAATCCCAGTGTTACAGCCGGATTCAGATGGGCACCACTATAAGGGCCCGCAACTACTACACCAATAAACACGGCTAAAGCCCATCCTGTAGTTACTACTATCCAACCGGAACCAAAACCTTTTGTTTTATTCAAACAAACATTTGCTACAACGCCACTTCCCATAAGGATCATGACCATTGTCCCTACTAATTCTGCTACAAACGGTGTCATATATTTTTCTCTTTAAGTTAACAATAAAATTAATCAACAGCCCATTTCAATGAACGACCAACAGCCTTATGCCATTCAGTAAGCAGCTTTCCGGAAGTCCTCTCATCCATCTCCGGTTTAAATATATTATCCAAAGTCCACTGTTCCTTCAGTTCATCCATGTTTTTCCAATAGCCTACACCTAAACCTGCAAGAAAAGCAGCACCCATAGCTGTCGTTTCAAGAATACGCGGACGAACAACCGGACAACGTGATATATCTGCCTGAAACTGCATCAGGAAATTGTTGGCGACAGCACCGCCATCCACTCTGATCTCTTTCAAATCTGAATGAATATCTTTTTCCATAGCTTTCAGTACATCATAAACTTGATAACAAATACCTTCAAGAGCAGCTCTTGCTATATGAGCAGCACTCGTTCCTCGGGTAATGCCAATAATCGCCCCACGAGCATACTGATCCCAATATGGAGCAGCCAAGCCTGTCAATGCCGGTACAAAATATACACCTCCATTATCCTGTACAGATTTGGCCATTTCTTCTGTAACAGACGCATTCTTGATCAATCCTAACTGATCGCGCAGCCATTGAATCGCAGCACCGCCGACAAATACACTTCCTTCAAGAGCATACGTAACCTTATCGCCCATTTTCCAGGCAATGGTCGTCAACAAATTGTTTTGCGACTGAACTGGTATTTCTCCTGTATTCATCACCATAAAACAACCTGTTCCATACGTTGTCTTTGTCATGCCCGGTTCAAGACAGAGCTGTCCAAATAAAGCAGACTGCTGATCACCGGCCATTCCCGAAATAGGAATATTTGTCTTAAATATTTCCGTCGATGTATCACAATATACCTCACTGCTACCCTTAACATCCGGCATCATCGATTTAGGAATGTCAAACAGGTTAAGCAATTCATCATCCCATTTATGCGTATGGATATTGTATAGCATCGTTCGCGAAGCATTCGTTATATCCGTAAAGAAATGCTTTCCACGCGTAAGCTTCCAGGTCAACCAACAATCTACCGTGCCAAAACACAATTCGCCCCGTTCTGCACGTTCGCGTACTCCTTTTACATTTTCCAGTATCCAACGGATCTTTGTAGCTGAAAAATAGGCATCAATAATCAAGCCTGTCTTTGCCTGAATCATTGCTGCATATCCTTTTGCTTTCATTTCTTCACAATAATCAGCCGTTCTTCGGTCTTGCCAAACGATTGCATTATATACGGGGAAACCTGTTTCACGATCCCACACGATCGTTGTTTCCCGCTGATTAGCAATACCTATACACGCAATATTTTCAGATGTTGTATCAATCTTAGCCATAGCTTCTGTGATAGCCGAAGACTGAGTATACCAAATTTCATTCGGGTCGTGCTCAACCCATCCCGGTTTAGGAAAATATTGTTGGAATGCTTTCTGTGCAAGAGAAATTATGTCTCCATGATTATTAAAAAGGATAACTCTTGATGAAGTCGTTCCCTGGTCTATAGCCAATACGTATTTATTCTTAAACTCCATAATTATATATTTTTATCAACTGTTTTTGCATGAAATTAGATGAAACCATTTTATATTTTCCTTACCCGAAACTACTGAAACATCTTATCGATACCTCCGGACTCTTTCTCCGGCGGTTGTTGAGACTCTTGCGAATCTTCTCCTTCAGCCGCAGTAGCACAAGGATCTGTATATTTTTCTGAGATTGTAAAGTTTTCTGTCTGAAGATAACCCAGCTTAGGATCGTTATATACCTTCTGCATAAACAGGCCGAAGATCGGCAATGCCATACTTGCACCCTGCCCTTCATTCATATTGTCGAAATGTATTGAACGATCTTCTCCGCCCACCCAACATCCTGAAACCAGACTCGGAGTGAATGCCATAAACCAGCCATCGGAATTATTCTGTGTTGTACCCGTCTTTCCTCCCATAGCTGCTCTGATATTATAACGATAACGTATACGGCTTGCCGTGCCTCCATCAAGTACTTTACGCAACATATAAAGCATCTTTGAAGCTGCTTCTTCCGGGATTACTTCTGTCATCTGCGAATTGAAACGAGCGATGGTATTTCCATATGAATCTTCTATGCGTGTAACATATACAGGTTCCGCCCTAATACCCTTATTTGCAAATACGGTATAGGCGCTGACCATTTCGCTTACTGACACATCCGGCGTACCAAGACAAACCGATACAACTGGATTGATATAGCCTCTCAAACCATATGAATGAAGAAGCTGAACAAACGTATAAGGAGAAAGTTGCCCCATCAACCAAGCTGTAACCCAGTTGTCGGAATTTTGTAATCCCCAGGCAATCGATACCATCTCTCCTATATGCGAAGTATTTGAATTTCTTGGTGTCCATAACTGACCATTCTCATCAGTTAACGTTTGTTGTACATGCATCATCTGGTCACAAGGTGTGAATCCGTCGATCATAGCCAAAGAATACAGGAACGGTTTGATGGTTGAACCCACCTGACGGCGACCTCCAGTGACCATATCATATTGAAAACTATAGAAATCAACACCTCCCACATAAGCCTTCACATATCCGGTCCGCGGATCCATGGCCATAAAACCTGAGCGAAGGATACTCTTATAATAACGTAAAGAATCAACCGGAGACATAATCGTGTCAACCAATCCACTATAACTGAAGACTCGCATTGGTACTCGTTTATTAAAGGCTTTACGGATCTCTGTCTCGCTGACTCCATCATCTTTCATCATACGATAACGATCGGTCAAATGTATCGAACGAGTCATAATTGTATCGATCTCGCCCCGACGCAAAGAAGTTGAAAACGGAGCAGAAGTTCGTCCGCGAATTGATCTGAAGAATGCCGGTTGCACGCTCTTGCTCATGTGTTCACGAACAGCCTCTTCGGCATATTGTTGCATCCGTGAATCAATTGTCGTATAAATTTTTAAACCATCCGAATAAATATTATAATGACTGCCATCGGCTTTCTTATTTTTCTCACACCATCCGTAGAGAGGATTGTTCTTCCAGGCCAATGAATCATCGGTATACTTTTGTTTCTGCCAAGAGGCATAATCGCTGCGATTTGGTTTTTTTGCAGTCAACATCAAACGAAGGTATTCGCGGAAATAAGGAGCCAAACCGTCTTTATGGTCCATTCGGGTAAAATGTATTTCCAACGACTTAGCTTTTAAAGCTTCACACTCTTCCTTTGTCAAATAGTCCGCTTTACGCATCTGCTCCAATACCGTGTTGCGACGATCTTTAGAACGATCCGGATGCAATTTCGGATTATAGTAGGAAGGATTTTTACACATCCCAACCAATGTCGCCGCTTCACAAGTCGTCAAATCTTTCGGCTTTTTACCAAAATAAACATGTGCAGCCGATTGAATACCGACCGCATTATATAAAAAGTCAAATTTGTTCAAATAGAGATTAACTATTTCCTCTTTGGTATAATAACGTTCCAATTGAACAGCTATAACCCATTCGATTGGTTTCTGAAAGAATCGTTCGACTGAATTACGTGCATTAGGCGAAAACAGCTGTTTGGCCAACTGCTGAGTAATAGTACTTCCGCCACCGGCGCTTTTCTGAAACAGCAATCCACGCTTTATAAAAGCACGCATAAGCCCAAAGATATCTATTCCGCTATGTTCAGTAAAACGAGCGTCTTCCGTAGCTATCAAAGCTTTCACCAAATCCGGCGATAAATCTTTATAAGTCACATATAAACGATTATCAGAGCTTAAAGCATAACTGCCCAATGTTTTTCCATCGGATGAAATAATTTGTGAAGCATATTTGTCAATTGGATTTTCAAGTTGTTCAACAGGAGGTATATAGCCTATAAAGCCATAAGCTATAGCGACAAAAAATACGATAACTATTATTACACCAACTAAATATAGCGCCCAGAACCGTTTACTAATTTTCGCTTTAAACTCTTTTACATTCATATATTTCTATCTATTGTAGACAACTGCCTTCCATCGGGCATTATTAGCATACATATCCCAATATGTCAAGCTTAACAGCAAGTCTAATTATTGCCGCAAAGGTAATCATTTCTCAATAATAAATACCCAATGAAGTTTATAATCTCAATTCAGCTATATGCTTAACGATTATCATACATCTTTTCGTAATATTTCATATATTCACCGCCTGTAATATCTTCCACCCACTGCTGATGTTCAAGATACCAACGAATAGTTTTGACAATACCTACTTCGAAGGTCGTTTCCGGAGTCCAACCCAATTCACGTGTTATCTTTGTCGGATCGATAGCATACCGCTGGTCATGACCGAGACGGTCTTTCACGAAAGTAATCAGACTATCGTTGATCCAATCGACAGAGATTTGTCCATCAGTGCCTATTACCTGTTTCTTAAGAACTTTACGATATTCGGGATGCTCAGTCATCAACCGGCGAATCGTCTGAATCGTCAGTTTGACAATTTCGATATTCTGTTTCTCGTTATGACCTCCTACATTATATATCTCTCCTGCACACCCTTTATGCAAAACCAAATCTATGGCTTTGCAATGATCTTCAACATACAGCCAGTCGCGCACATTCTTTCCATTGCCGTAAACAGGCAGAGATTTTCCTTCGATGATGTTCTTTATAATCAGCGGAATCAGTTTTTCGGGAAAATGATACGGGCCATAATTGTTAGAACAACGTGTTATACTGACCGGCATCTTATAAGTATCGGCATAAGCCTTGACAAACAAGTCTGCACTAGTCTTAGAAGCGCTGTACGGACTTCGCGGATCCAGAGGTGTCGTTTCGGTAAAATAACCTTCGGAACCGAGGCTTCCATACACTTCATCAGTGGAAACCTGATGAAATCGGATTCCTTCCCGCCATATCGGATAACCAGAATCATCTTTCCCTGTTATCCACGCCTTACGGGCAGCATCCAACAAGTTTTGCGTACCTAATATATTTGTTACCAAAAACAACTGCGGATTCTCAATACTACGGTCCACATGACTTTCGGCAGCGAAATTAACTACATAGTTGAACGGATATTCATCAAAAAGCCGATCAACCAACACGCGGTCACCGATATCTCCTTTTACAAATACACAACGTTTGCCGTCAATATCTTCAGCTATTGTTCCCAGATTTCCGGCGTAAGTCAACAAATCCAAAACAACTATTTTAATATCTTGGTATTTAGCCAACATATATTTGATAAAGTTGGAGCCGATAAATCCGGCTGCACCAGTGACTAAGTATGTCTCCATATATATTAGGTATTAATATTTAAAATTCAACTCTGCATCAGCCAACAGTGGCGAACGTGTATCTTTAGCCGAAAGATTCACTTCCTCGCCTTTAGTAATATTCCAATCCACATGAATTGTCGCGTCATCATACCGGATACCACGTTCGTAAGCAGGCATATAAGGATTATCAACCTTATAAGTGAACACAGCCTCTTCACTCAATACATGAAAACCATGCGCGAAACCCTGAGGGATAAACAACTGACGCTTATTTTCCTCGGAAAGTTCAACAGATATATATTGACCAAAAGTCGGCGAGCCTTGGCGTAAATCTACAGCCACATCCAACACTGTCCCTGTGATAACGCGTACAAGCTTAGCCTGCGAATAAGGAGCCAACTGATAGTGTAATCCACGAAGGACGCCCTGCGTTGAACGCGATTCATTATCCTGAACAAACTGAACATTGCCTATATGTTCCACAAATTCAGACTGCTTATATGCCTCCATAAAATATCCACGATTGTCGCTAAACACCTTCGGCTCAATAATCCATACCCCTTGAATATTTGTTTCTATATAATTCATTACCTTGTTTATTTCTTACAAGAAGCAAATTAAGCACTTTTTCTTTAGTTATGCAACAAACTGTTTAAACAAAAAGGGAGAAAAACATTTGCATATTCCAAACTTAATCCTTTACTTTGCACTCGCTAAAACAAAAGGCCCGGTTCCTTGGATGAGTGGCTTAGTCAGCGGTCTGCAAAACCGTATACGGCGGTTCGAATCCGCCAGGAACCTCGTAAGATTTAGACATAAAAGAAAGAAAAAAAAGGTTCGGTTCCTTGGATGAGTGGCTTAGTCAGCGGTCTGCAAAACCGTATACGGCGGTTCGAATCCGCCAGGAACCTCAAATAAACCTCCGAAAATACTGGTAATAAAGTATTTCGGAGTTTTTTATTTTTAGGGGGACGCAAAACTCCAGAGAATCAAAATACGATTACTTTTCCACAAAAGGCTCACTATCTTTATTACCAAACAATAAAGGCGATTATTGCAGTCATAAAGCAATTGAAGCCTATTTCATAGTAAACGAACATAAAGGGTACAAATAACAGCATTATGAAATACAATTTAATAATACAGACAAAAACCTTATTAAAAAGAAAGAAGGTTTGGAGGGGAAAAAGCCCCCCCCCTTCTAGATGATGGAGCAAGAACAGATACTAGATCTAATTAGTTTAATCATTTGTCTATGCTCCCTTTCTATGACGGCTTTAGGGAATGTTAAATAAAAGCAATAAAAAATAAACTTCATCGTATTTACTTTATTTTTCAAGCTTTTATCTCCTTCAAAAAAATATTTCCAATCAGACTAAAAACAATATTAATCAAATAAAAATCGATTATATTTGCACCCAAAATGTATCATATGAAAAGATGCCTTTTGCTGTTATGTCTGACACTTACAATGGTTGCCTGCTCGAAAGAAGACGTCAAAGACGAGGAGACAATTGTTGCCAATAATCCATTGCCAAAAGAGCCTAAAGAACTGAAAATATTGGCAATAGGAAACAGTTTTACTGAAGATGCGACGCAATATCTTCCTTCGCTCTTAAGTGCAGCGCACATTAAGAATGTAACAATTGCCCGCTTAATGAATGGTAATCTTTCTCTGGAAAATCATTGGAAATATTACACCGGCAACTCCTCCAACTACTACTTCCAAAAAAGTGATCCTGAAACAAATATGTGGAAAAAAGTGGAAAGCAACTACACAATATCTAAAGCCATATCAGACGAAAAATGGGATATCATTGTCCTTCAGCAAGTATCATTCTTAGCCGGAAAATATGATTCCTACCAACCTCATTTGAATAAGATGCTCAATGCCCTACGCCATATCAGTATAAATAATAAGGTCACGTTTGCATGGCAAATGACCTGGGCGTATGCGAAAAATTGTACGGATACAAAATTCACTACTTACAACAACAGTCAACTAATCATGTACAGATCAATCGCTAACGCCACACAATTGATGAAAAAAGGATCAGGAATTGACATCATAATTCCTTCGGGAACCGCCATACAAAACCTGCGTAATACAATCATCAATAATAATCCATACGATCTGACGCGTGACGGATGTCACAGCGATTTAGGTACTGGGAGGTATGTTGAAGCTTGTACATGGTTTCTCGCATTAATCAAACCATGCCTCCGAGCTACAATTGAAGGGAATACATACAGACCGACAGAAGGGAAAGTGCCGGTGACAAATAACAACGTTGAATTAATATGGAAAGCAACCGAAAAAGCCATTCAAAATCCATATGAGATTTCTGCTTTAAATTAACCCGATCGGCATCATACAATGACGTGATTCAGTCTGATTTGAGTGATCATGTTATGCGTATTATATTGGAAAAGAGATCTTTGTTATACTCAGGCGTAAAATAGTACAGACAAATTCCTGTCGTTTTTATTTTGTAAACGACGATGTAAATCCATTTATGAAACAAATATAGAGCAAATATAGAGCAAAAAACGCTATCTTTGCACCGCAAATGTAATCCCAAATTGAATAGATACTTTATATATTTAGGTTATAGCGGAAAGAATTACTGCGGTTGGCAAGTGCAACCCAATGGTGATACTGTACAACAACAACTTGAAAACAGCCTGTCGACTGTGTTGCAAAAAAATATTGCCACAACCGGAGCCGGACGAACAGACGCCGGAGTCCATGCGCGACTGATGGTAGCGCACGTCGATAGCAAAGATCCTCTAGCAGTTCTGCCTTTTTTGGCTGAAAAACTGAACAGGTTACTGCCAAAAGAT
>JAQWBH010000118.1 GCA_028707405.1 Parabacteroides sp.
GTTGATACGCCAGCCGCTTCACATTGAGCAGCATCTATATCTACCCAATATTGAGGATAATCCGTCCGGAAAGCCGAGTAGACCTGTCCTATCTCCTTTCGATGAGATAGTGATTTCACAAAGTCATTCGATACTTTCTTGAATGCTTGAATATCCCCTGCCGCCTTGTCCTGCAAGTAAAGTTCAAAACCGTTACTCATGCCGAATCCGGAAATCATAGGCGAAGACATCACATTGATTTGTGCGTCGGGGATATCGGCAGACAACCCATTTATACGCTCCATCACAGTATCTATCGACAGAGATGCCTGTTTCCGTTTACTCCAATCATTGAGCGAGATAAAGTACATCCCCATCGATGGACCGGAACCATCGAATGAGAAACCGGAGACTCCGGAAGAATATTCTATTCCCGGTATTTTAACGATTTCCTTATTCAATCGTTCCATTAATTTTTTCGTGTTGAAGGAAGAACTGCCGGGTTTTGCATTCAGGCTTACCATAACATTTCCACTATCTTCATCGGGTATAAGCCCTGTTTTTGTGGACCTTATAAGAAGAGCCAACAACAGAGCGGACATACCTAAAGTACACCATACGACCTTACGATGCCGGATAAAAAACAAAACCCCTCGTACATAACGTTGACTCATCGTTTCAAACACGGTATTAAAGGCTTTACGGAAACGGGCTGCAAAATTAGCTTTTGTTTGTCCGTCTTCAGTCAGATAAGGCCGCAGCAAGAGCGCGCACAGCGCCGGAGATAACGTAAATGCATTGATAGCTGAAATACCAACAGCCACAGCCATTGTCAAACCGAACTGGGTATAAAAGGATCCCGATGTGCCTCCCATAAAAGATACAGGAATGAATACCGCCATAAAAATAAAGGTGGAGGTAAGGATTGCTGATGATACTCCTCGCATAGCATCATTCGTGGCTAAATAAGACGAATGATAGCCGGTCTCAAATTTTACCTGCACAGCCTCGACCACCACAATAGCATCATCGACAACTGTTCCTATGGCAAGTACTAAGGCAAAAAGGGTAAGCAAATTTATGGAAAAGCCCATGACCGACATGGCTGCAAAAGTACCGATGATGGACACAATGATAGAGATGGATGGAATGAGAGTAGAACGTATGTCTTGCAAGAATATGTAAACGACCAGAATAACAAGCAAGATTGCCTCTATCAGCGTCTTTACCACTTCATGGATAGACGCATAAAGGAAACGATTAGTGTCATTAAGAGTGACGAACTTCAATTCTTCAGGCATCTCCTTGCCAATTTCAGCCAGGACCTCATCTATCTCATTGATTGTTTTGGCTGCATTGGAACCCGCAGACTGATTAATCATGGCCATAGCCGCTTCATGACCGTTGACCTGTGTGCTATAATTATAGGCTTCATCTCCCAGTTCTATCCGGGCCACTTCTTTCAGGCGAAGCACTTCACCGCCAGGCAAAGAACGCAGAACCAAATTGCCAAACTCCTCTGCAGAAGACAAACGCCCCCGATACTTCATCGTGTATTGATATACATTATCATGATTATCGCCAAACGAACCGGTCGCCGCTTCGACATTCTGCTTGGCCAATACGACCGCCACATCGCTGGGATTTATCTTATATTGAGCCATTTTTGAAGGGTTCAGCCATATACGCATACTGTAGTTTGAGCCATAGAGTGTCATCTTTCCCACACCGCCGATACGCTTGATGCGAGGTTCCACATTTAGCTTCATATAATTATTTAAAAACTGACGATCGTATTTATCTGTAGGGGAGTATAAAGCAAAGGTTTTCAATTCAGCATTCTGCTGTTTCTCGGTAGTTACGCCACCCTGAGTTACTTCACTTGGCAAAGAACTCAGTGCTGAAGAGACGCGATTCTGCACATTAACAGCAGCCATATCCGCATTCGTGCCACTCTTAAAATAGACCGTGATACTGGCATCGCCGCTGTTGGAAGAGGTTGAAGTCATATAGGTCATATTCTCCACGCCATTAATTGATTCTTCCAATGGTGTTACGACCGCTTTTTGGACAGTTTCAGCATTGGCTCCGGGGTACATTGCGTACACAGAAACAGTAGGTGGCGCAATATCCGGATATTGCTCTACGGGGAGTGTGAAAAGAGCCAAAAGCCCTAGAAAGACGATGCCTACGGATATAACAATAGAAAGAACGGGACGATCTATAAAGTATTTCAAATTCATATATTCAATGTTTGGAATGATTATTACTTCTGCTCGGATAAGTTTGTCTTAATCTTTATCGGCATGCCATTTTTCAAGAGTCCGCCTCCTTCAGTTACCACCGTATCTCCGCTACGCAAACCACTATGTACTATGCATGACTTGCCGTCTGACAATTTTGTGATAGAGATAAATACCCTTACGGCCTTACCGCCGACTACCTTGAAAGCATAGAGTTTATCTTGGAGTTCACCCACAACTCCCAAGGGAACGACTATAGCATGCGACTTATGAAGAGATATGACAATATTACCAATTCCACCACTCCAAAGCCATTTTCTTTTATTAGGGAATACACTGCATACAGATACGGTCCCCGTCTGTGGATCTACAATTCCACTGATGCTTTTTATTCGTCCTTCGGATTCGTAAGAACTCCCATCGCTCAGTTCCAGTTTAACGGGAGGCATTTTAGCAATTGCTTCATCAGGAGACCCGTATTGCTGTACAAGTCCACGCAATTGATTCTCAGTCATAGAAAAGTAAACATACATTTCCTGATTATCCGATATAGTGGTCAGAGGCTGAGACATCGAAGGACTCACCAAGGCACCACATCTGAAAGGAAGCGTGCCTACAGTTCCGTCGGCCGGACTCTTCACCACCGTATATGAAAGGTTATTACGCGCATTCATTTCTTCTGCACGAACTTGCTCCAATGCTGCTTGAGCTACAGCCAAAGCATTGGAGGAGGTGATAAGTTCATATTCCGAAACAACCTTCGCGTTATACAATTCCTGTTTGCTTTCATGTTCCAGTCTGGCGGTGGAAAGTTGTGCCAAAGCGGCATGCACATTTGCCGTTGCCGTATGTAAGGCCGCTATATAAGGGACTTGGTCAATAACAAAAAGAGGCTGCCCATACTTAACCCTCTCCCCCTCAACAACACACAGACGTACTATTTTACCTGAAACCTGAGGATAGATTTCCACATCTTGTCGGCCACGGATAGAGGCTGTATAGGATTCTATAATCTCAGCCGAAGAGGAGGTAATGGTCATCGTGGGGAAAACACGTGAATCCTCAGGTTGCACATTATTCTTACAAGACGTTAGTCCTGATAACGCCCCAATAAAAACGACAACAACTAAAGTATTAAAATATTGTTTATAATTCATATATTTAATTTGTTAAAATAATCAATTTATTCAACATATTATGCTTTTTTCAAGCGCTTTGAGTAATCCATTTAATCAGGTTCTACTATTTCAGGAGACAAAAGTATTGCTCTCCTGAAACCGAACAAAACACAATAAACCCGAAACGGCATAATTCTATTCCGAAACGTATTTATGCTGACTCGAAACTTGGAGGAGCATAATATCTGCTTCGAATGTCATTTTTGACGTTTTAGCATATGTTGAATTGATTAATTTTAATCTAATCCCTTACTTTACAGAATAAATGATATTTTTGCATGTATGGAAGAAACAATAAGATTACTACACTGGCGCAATTGCCTATGGCTTTCGCTCATCAGTTATGCCTTATATACTCTGCTATGGTCGCTTATAGATAAAAATTTGCAGATAGGAGAAATCGGATGGGAAGGTTTTATTATTGACTATACTCTTTGTACACTGTTCACATTGTTTTCGATGTTCTACAGCTATGCTATTTTTAGGTTTACTCCTGAACGTTTACAATCATATAAGCTATTAGTACTTTATGCTTGTATCCTGTTTCTGATGAACAATGGCATGGCTTATCTCATGAAAACACTCTATGATTACATCATCGGTGAATCCACGAATACGCTGCAAGGGGTTTATACATATAGCATGGTAGCCACATTTATTTCCTGTATCTATTCAAGCTCGTTCTATCTTCAGGCGTATCTCCAGGCGAAAGAAAAGAAAAAGGAAATGGAAATAAGTTACATAAAAGAGCATGAAGTAGCTTTACAGGCACAACTAAATGCGCTGAAAGCTCAGATTGACTCGCATTTCATGTTCAACAACTTCAGTATACTTTCAGACTTAATTGAGGAAGATAGCCAAGCTGCCAGTCAATTTTTGTCCCGCTTGTCCAAAGTCTATCGATACGTTATACAAAATATGGAAAAGGATGTGGTTCGCATTTTTGATGAAGTCCGATTCCTGGATTCTTATCTCTATCTGATACGTATGCGATATGGTAAAACCGTAGTGATACATCTGGATGAAAACATCCAATCGTACGAGGGATATATTCCACCGGTCTCATTACAGTTGCTTGTTGAAAATGCCATCAAGCATAATAGTCACACACCTGATCAACCGCTCTGTATAAACATTCTTCTGGTCGATTCTTATATTGAGGTTCGCAATTTAATAGTTCCACTGCTGTCTGATGCCGATTTTTCAACATCGATGCAAATTGGATTAAAAAATCTGGCCGAACGTTATTTATTATTAGGTGATAGAAAAATCATCATTCAACGGCAAGAAAACATATTTCTTGTCAAATTACCCATCTTGAAAAAATAGACTTATGAATATACTACTATTAGAAGATGAAGAGCGTAATGCAAATCGTCTGATCCGATTGCTTCACGATATTGATCCGTCGTTTCAGATTAACGGACCGCTCGCCAGCATTGCTGCAACAAAGACCTATTTACTCACCATGCCTGATCCGGATTTAATATTGGCCGATATTCGGTTGTCGGATGGCTTGAGTTTTGAAGCTCTTAAGAGCGCTCCTGTATCAGTACCCATTATTTTCACTACAGCTTACGATGAATATGCCATACGTGCTTTCAAATTCAATAGTTTTGATTATCTGCTCAAACCAATCGATGCGGATGAACTGGCAGATACCATTGACAGACTGAACTTGCGTGGCAAATGTGTTCAAAACGATAAACTTCAACAACTGTTTGATGCGTTAGGTCATTCAAACTATCGCTATCGTGAACGATTTCTATTGCCTTATCGTGATGGTTATAAGACCCTCAACACAAATGACGTAAACCATATTCATACAAAAAACAAAACTACACACTTATACCTAAATAATGGAACAGAAGAAACGGTCATCTTCAGTATGGATGAATTGGAAAAACAGCTCAATCCAGACAAGTTTTTTAGAGCTAATCGTCAGTTTATTATCAATATGGAAAGCATCCTGTTTGTAGGAAATTACTTTGGAGGAAAACTGATTGTAAGATTAAAGGGATATCCGGAAGTGGAAGTTATTATAAGTAAGGAAAAGACCTCTTCTCTGAAAGACTGGATCGATAGATAGGTTCCTCTTAGGACAAATTCTTTGCAAAAATCATCAGCCATACAATTTATGTAACTTTAACCTCGGAAACATAACGATATTCATCAGAGGGTGATTCGTATAACCTCACCGTATGCAGGCAAGTTCTTGAAAGCCTCTTTCAATTCATACATCCCCGCGTATATTCGTGCGCAGGTAAGTACTCCTCCATGCGCAAAAAGGCATACATTATTTAAGTCTGCTTGATTTTGTATTTCATTCAGAAAATCGCTGACCCTGCAGTACTGATCCATCAGCGATTCGCCTCCGGGGGTAGGCGTATTCACCCAATCGGCAAACCATGCTTCCGACTGTGGATCGGCTGTTACGGCATCCCAGGGTTTCATTTCCCACTCGCCCATATTTATTTCTCTTAAGCGCGGATCTCTTGCTGCATCCTGATAACCACAGTAGTTGGCCAGGCGGACGCACCGGCTGAGCGGGCTGGTCCATACTTTATCAAAATCCAAGCCTTGCAGCTGCTGCCGGACCTGTTCGGCTTCCGCCTCGAATGTTGAGCGGAGCGGCACATCGGTGAATCCATAGGCATGACCTGCAGGAACGTCAACGGTTGTGTGTCTGACTAAATAGATATTCATTATTATGAGATTTGTGTGTATATAATGGCAAAACCGAGATAAAAGCTTAATTCGCAGAGCAGAAATGTGGCACCGCAGCAGTCACCCGTATATCCTCCGATTTTCTTTTTCATCAGTGTTATCAGGAAAATGAAAGTGATTACAGGAAGTATGCAAGCCAGAAAGTAGATGAGCTTGGGCAGCCATAGCAAGGGAATCAGAGCGGCCACCAGGCAGACGGTGAATTCGACTGTTGTCATCCGGCTGTATACAGTCTTGTTCTTGGCTTCCTCTTCTTTGCGTGCGTAGGGCAGGCGGTTAATAATCATTCCTGATACGCCCTTTGAAAAAGGATCTCCGGCCAGTATGGCACAACCGGCAATTGCCGTGGGCAGGCTCTGAAGAAATGAATAGAGCAGACCGAAGTAAAGGATCAGACCAATCACACCATAGCTTCCGATATGTGAATCTTTCATGATTGCCAGCACACGCTCCCGGCTATTGCCTCCACCAAAGCCGTCAAAAAAGTCGGCAAGCCCGTCTTCATGCAGACAGCCTGTGATTAGCAAACGGGTGGCTATTGCAAGTATTACGGCCATATTTGCAGGCAGTATCAGAGAACTCAGATAAAGCACAGCAACGGTCAGTCCGGCTGTAAGCCATCCGACGACAGGCCAGTAACAAACGATATTTTTGAAATATTCGGATGGTACATGAGTCACTTTCCAGAAGGGCAGACGTGTAAAGAATATGAGTGCAGCGAGGATACGAAGCATATGTATGTATTAAAAATATTTGGTGATAGAAGCCTTCTTGAAGCTGTCCATCTCATTAATCATTCGTACGGCAGAATCAACGATTGGGTAAGCGCATACAGCACCGGTTCCTTCACCCAGTCGCAGACCGAGACTGAGCAGAGGTGTTGCCTGCAGGTAGTCGAGTATCCGTTTATGGCCGGCTTCATCGCCACAGTGCCCGAAGAGACAGTAGGGAAGCATTTCGGGATATAACTTCGAAGCGGCCAGGACACAGTTCGTCATGATGAACCCATCCACCAGAATAATCATTTTAAGCTCGGCCGCCCTGAGCATTCCGCCTACGGCCATCACCATCTCGTAACCGCCAAAGTAGCGGATGATATCTTCGGCGGTTCCATTGCCCTGGTAGTTCTCAAGCGCCTGTTCCAATACTTTACACTTGTGCTTTACACCTTCCGAATTCAGTCCGCTGCCTGCACCTACGCAGTCAAAGAGTGGAATACGGGTCAGACAAGTCATCCACATGCTTGACGCCGCTGTGTTTCCAACCCCCATCTCGCCGAAGCTTATCACATTGCATCCTTCATTATAGCAGTCGGTCACAATGTCGGCACCATAATTAATGGCCAGATTCATCTCTTCTGTTGTCATGGCCGCTTCATGAAGAAAATTGCGCGTACCCTTGCGTATCTTGCGGTTTATGATTTGCGGAGTAGGCGGAAAATCGAAATCAACCCCACCATCTACGATCTTCAGCTCGAATCCATGCTGTCGCGACAGGAAGCAGATGCCTGCGCCGCCGTTCATAAAATTGTAGACCACTTGACGCGTCACCTCTTTAGGTGATTGGCTGACGCCTTCATCGGCAATACCATGGTCGGAAGCATAAATCACATTGACAGGATGATGCAGCGCCGGTTGTAGTGTCTGTTGAATGAGTCCGATTTGTAAAGCTATTTTTTCTAGCATCCCCAGTGAACCCTTGGGTTTGGTCAAGTTGTCTATTTTATCTTGCAACGCCTCGACAATAGTTGTGTCAGGACGATCAATTTTAAATAATTCCATTATATATGTGTACTATTTTAGTTCAGAAAGTATATCCTTTTAATTACAAAGGTAGTTAGTTTCTTCAGAACATCAAATATCGATCTGACTAAATAATACCCATGCTCATAGATTTTACCAGAATTTATTCGTACCTTACCAACATGTTGCAGGAATATTCTATTTCAGATTTGTTTCCGGAACTTTCTAAACAAGTTTCATGCCAGATATATCAGTTTCAAAAAATAGATATATCCCATTGGGTATGTCCGTACAAGTGTAATTTTTATTCAATTATTTGGTTTACAGAAAAATATATACATAGCACAGCTGATTTTAGTACTTATCCCATTCTTCCGAACAGAATCTTTCTTATTTCACCGGAACAAATACATAATAGATCTTATCATTTTAATACTACAGGCTATATATTTATGTTTGACAAGGCTATTGCGGCCCGGTTAGGTATTGATTTTATACTGCCTTATGTAGATGTTCCGGTAATTCATATTCCCTTATTAAAGTTGGTGATCGAAAATGCAATCCATAAAGGACCGGATTCGGATATTGAAATTGACTTGTTGTATTTTTATTCACTTATTGTAGATGAAATTGGCAGTGGTAATTCGGTCCATAAAGGGATGAATATTCTTCTCGGAAATTTCAAGAAACTCATACTTGCCAATGACATGAAGGCACAGTCATTGTACCAATATGCCGATAGTTTACATATACCGCTTGATTTCCTGAATGATACATGTCATAATCTTGCAGGAAATTCTGCCAAGCAATTTTTGATGGATGTCAAAATATCTGAAGCTAAGCGTTTACTGATTTATAGCAGGTTGAATGTAAGCGATATTGCTTACCGTTTAGGTTTTGAAGATGCTTCTTATTTCTCACGTATTTTTAAGAAAAGAACAGCTTTATCCCCCTCTTCCTTTTTGGGAAAGTACCGGAAATAAGCATGAAAGTCCTACTGAAAATTATCCTTTTGTTTCTACCTTCGTTCACTAATAATTAGATACAATGGTGAAAACGATAAGGAATATAGGTTTAATTGCCCATGATGGCATGAAAAAGGATTTACTGGAATGGGTAGTCTGGAATGCCGAATTATTGAAAGGGCACAAATTCTATTGTACAGGGACAACAGGAACTTTGGTCGCCAAAGCATTAAAGGAGAAGTGCAAAGATGTAGAATGGGATATAACTATTTTGAATTCAGGACCTCTTGGAGGTGATCAGCAAATAGGGGCATTAATTGTAGAAAATAAAATAGACTATTTATTCTTTTTTATAGATCCTATGACTATGCAGCCTCATGATACGGATATAAAAGCGCTTACCCGACTTGCCGGCGTTAAGAATATTGTATTCTGCTGTAATCGTTCTACCGCCGATCATATTATTTCCAGTCCTCTTTTCACAGATCCTGATTATTGTCAGGAACAATCTGATTATAGTGTGTATAAGAACCGTTTGGAGGAAGAATCGTTGACGTCAAAGATTGGAGACAAGTCCCCCAAATCCGGTTTTCAAGAGGAATATCATTAATTAGTGTGTTTAATTTTAATAAAAACTGACTTATGAAGCAAAAAGAGAGTAAAAAAGAAAAGAAAAAAGAAAAAATGGCACCTGGAAAAACGAAAGTTCTGACAGAGTATCAAAAAATGAAACAGACGAAACAAGACAGTAATCTAATTATAAAATGATACAGATCAGACGAGAGGGGGTAATTCTTGAAAAAACAGATTGCTATTTTGAAAATGAAGGTGTAATGAATCCGGCTGTCATCGTCGATGGACAGACGGTACACCTTTTTTATCGTGCTGTACGTGAAGGGAACCACTCTTCTATAGGTTATTGTCAGCTGGACGGACCGCTAAAAGTGGTTCAACGTGATAATGAAGCTTTCATGTATCCGCAGTTCGAGTATGAAAGTCAGGGTCTTGAAGATCCACGAATCGTAAAAATAGATCACATGTATTATATGACTTATACGGCTTATGACGGAATTAATGCAATGGGGGCGTTAGCACTTTCTTCAGACTTGAAACATTTCACAAAAAAAGGAGGAATAACTTCACGATTCACTTATGCTCAATTTACGAAGTCACTCCTGTCGGATGGAGAACATACAAGCAAATATTTCAGAAGTTATAACAAAGGAGAATCGCAGACCAACTCTGGAAAGCCTGTTTATTTGACTGATAAGGATCTTATGTTTTTCCCTCGCAGAATAAACGGTAAATTGTGTTTTATGCACCGCATCAAGCCCGACATTCAACTGGTGAAGATTGACGATCTTAATGAACTTACCTATGATTTCTGGGCAAAGTATTTTATGGACTTTACAAGCCATATCATGTTCGAGCCACGGTATGATCATGAGTCGAGCTACATTGGAGGTGGGTGTCCTCCCATTGAAGTACCCGAAGGCTGGCTGATGATTTATCACAGTGTCTGCGATACTCCGAAAGGCTATATTTATAGTGTTTCTGCTGCATTGCTGGATCTGGAAGACCCTCAAACAGAAATAGCGAGACTTCCTTATCCTTTGTTCAAACCCGAGACCGATTATGAGCTGAATGGAGTTGTAAACGAAGTGTGTTTTCCTACAGGTACAGCTATATTCGACGACAAACTGTATATTTATTATGGTGCAGCAGATAAATGTATAGCCTGCGTTTCAGTTCAATTGAGTGAGTTAGTAAAGGAATTACTGTTATATAAAATATGAAAGAAATAATATGCCTAACAACTTATCCCCCGAGGGAATGTGGTATTGCCACCTTTTCGGAAGACTTAATACGTGCCATTGAAACAAAATTCGGAGAATCGTTTTCTGTAAAAGTATGCGCTCTAGAATCAAATTCGGAGCAGCATGTCTATGATGCTAGAGTCAAATATGTATTCAACACATCCAGGGCATCCGATTTCGAGTGCATAGCACAAAAAATCAATGAAGATGAAGATATTAAAATAGTCCTTATTCAACACGAATTCGGATTATTTGCCGAACACCCGTCAGCTCTTCTCGTATTTGGAAGCTTGATTCAAAAACCTGTGATTGTCGTTTTTCATACTGTTCTACCTTGCCCGTCAGCAGAACAAAAAGAGTATCTCAGCCGACTTATCGGATATTGTTCTTCGGTGGTAGTTATGACAAAAACATCAGCCGGTATACTTGAAAATGAATATGATGTTGAAAGCGAAAAAATAAATATCATTCCGCACGGAACTCATTTGGTATCACACAAAGATAAAAAAAAGCTGAAAGAAAAATACCAAGTTACCGGACATCGCATTCTTTCCACATTTGGATTGTTAAGTCCGGGCAAAAGTATTGAAACTACGCTGGAAGCATTACCGGACATTGTAAAAGAGAATCCGAGCGTACTGTTCTTGATTATTGGGAAAACACATCCGGCCGTACTCAAAAAAGATGGAGAAGTGTATCGCGAGATGCTAAAAGAAAAAATACGGGAACTGAAACTGACAGATCACGTAAGATTTGTCAATTTTTATCTGGATCTACCCATTTTGTTGGAGTATCTGCAATTGACAGATGTTTACTTGTTTACCTCGGAAGACCCGAATCAAGCTGTAAGCGGGACTTTTGTTTATGCCTTAAGTTGTGGCTGCCCGATTATAGCCACTCCGATACCGCATGCGCTGGAATTACTTAAGGATAATTCCGGATTGATTTTTGATTTCAAGAACTCGAAGCAACTGTCGAAAAAAGTTAATGAGTTGTTGGGAAATGAAAAACTAAGATCAAGAATGAGAATTGCCGGATTGGAAAAGACGGCCGCTACCGCATGGGAAAATACGGCGATTGCTTATGTGTCGTTATTTAAAAGACTATTGAAAGATGATGAAGCTATCAGCTATTCGCTACCTCCGATCAATATCGAGCATATTAAGCGAATGAGCCATTCTTTTGCAATGCTTCAGTTTTCAAAAGGAAACCGTCCTGATATCCATTATGGATACACCTTGGATGACAATGCACGCGCACTGATTGCTTTATGCCGATTATATATTGAGACAAAAGATCAGTCATGCGAAAAGTATATCAAGAAATATCTTGATTTTATTCGGTTTTGTCAGCAGGCAAACGGCTGTTTTCTGAACTATGTCGATAAAGATCACCAATTTACTCATCAAAATGAGGAAGTTGGGCTGGAAGATAGTAATGCCCGCGCCATTTATGCATTGGGGTATTTTATTGCACAGACAGGAAAATTCCCTGATGTGTGGACTGAGGATGCTCTAGAATCTTTTGAACAAACTTTTGATATAGTAAGAGAAATGATGTTCCGCAATCGGAAGCGATTCGCGCCCAGGTTGAGGTTCAATTGAATGCGCCCGAGTGGGGAGTCCGTTGCAACCCGCG
>JAQWBH010000560.1 GCA_028707405.1 Parabacteroides sp.
CAGCAAGACATAACGGTCAAAGGTACAGTACACGATGAAAAAGGCGAACCGATCATTGGTGCAAATATATTGATAAAAGGGACTTCAACTGGTGTGATCACGGACTTTAACGGACTTTTCAACCTAAAAGTGCCATCTTCTAATGCCGTGTTAATCATCTCTTACATCGGTTACGAAACACAAGAAATCTCCATAAATGGTCAAAACCTTATCCATGTAACACTCGAATCCGCTTCCGAAAATTTGGAAGAGGTCGTAGTGACTGCTTTAGGATTGAAACGGGCAACGAAAGCGCTGGGTTATTCGGTACAGGAATTGAAAGGTGAGTCTCTGACCGAAGCGCGCGAAAGCAACGTGATGAACAGTTTGGCAGGAAAACTCGCCGGTGTACAAGTGAGCCAAAGCGGAAACGGCGGAATGGGCTCCAGCCGTATCGTGATTCGAGGCAATAACTCATTGGGTGGCAACAACGAACCATTGGTTGTAGTCGATGGGGTTCCTATCAACAACTTCAACGGAGGTCAAACCAGTGGAGGCGAATGGGGACTTTCCGATTCCGGCAATGGTTTAGCCGATATCAACCCGGACGATATTGAATCTATCTCCGTGTTGAAAGGCGCAGCAGCTGCCGCTCTTTACGGTACCCGCGCAGGTAATGGAGTCTTGATGATCACAACTAAAAAAGGAGGAAATAAACCCAAAGGACTAGGAGTTACCTGGAATGCAAACGTAATGATGCAACGTCCTTTGGTTAAACCGAAAATGCAAAATGTATATGGACAAGGAACGAACGGTATGTATGATCCGGATGGGAACTATAGCTGGGGACCGAAAATGGACGGGATAAATGTAACAGACTGGACAGAACAGTCGCGTCCTTATGTTCCTTATGATAACGACATCATGGATTTTTTAGGTACCGGCGTCACAACAACCAATACATTAGAAGCATCTGCTGCTACAGAAAAGGTATCTTTCCGAGGAACCGTTTCTTACCAACGTATGGATGGCGTTGTTCCTAGCAACTATCAGGACAAATATATCATCAACTTTCGCAGTATAGTGAACCTAAGTAAAAAGTTATTGCTCGATAACAAAGTAAATTATGTAAAACAAAAAATGTGGAACACACCATCTGTAGCAGGAGATCCTACTTCCTTGATGAACAACTACCTTATGATGCCACGTAGTATTCATTATTCAGACATGAAAGATCCATTCAATGCAGATGGTTCGGTAAAACAATGGACTTCCAAAGAAATTAACTATGTTTTGAATCCATATTTCACACCCTATAACGAAAAAAATAATCATCGTGATCGTTTCATTGCTTTCATGTCCTTGCAATATCAACCGACAGATTGGTTAACCATCAAAGTACGTCATGGTGAAGACATGTATTGGTCAGAAAACGAAAGCAAAATTCTGGCAGCCACTCCCTATTCTAAAGATTACAAAGGAAGCGGTAATTATAATATCGGAACCTCTAATTTCCGTGAACGCAATACAGATGCTCTGATTACGGCAACTCAAGACAATTGGTGGGGATCCAAATTTTCCGGAAGCTTAAATATAGGCGGAAATATGATGTTTACACAAAATGAATTGTTTAACGAAAATTCCGGTCCTTTGGCTATTCCGGATTTCTTTGCCATCAGCAACGGGGAAAACCAGATCATGAGCCACTACATAAGTAAGAAAGCAGTCAATTCTATTTACGGTTTTACCCAATTAGATTACGGAAGCTGGATCTATTTAAACTTAACAGCTCGTAACGATTGGTCCTCGACTTTGCCCAAAGAAAACTGTTCGTTCTTTTATCCTTCTGCTGGGTTAGGATGGGTTGTTTCTGACATGTTGCGTTCTTATGAAGTGAATGTTCCGGAATGGTTGTCCTTCGCCAAGTTAAGAGGCTCTTATGCAGAAGTCGGCAACGACACTTCTCCGTATCGCTTGGCCGCAACCTACGGTATCTTCAATGTAACATCCGACATTAAAGGTTCAGAGGTAAATAGTACAATTCCATTGTCAACTTTGAAGCCAGAAAAAATCAAATCGACAGAAGCTGGTTTTGACGTTCGATTCTTGAGCAATCGCCTCGGAGTAGACTTCACTTGGTATAAAAAAAATGCGACTAACCAGATTCTAACATTACCCATTTCATCTACTACAGGAAAATCATCCAGGTTGATTAATGCAGGTAATATTGAAAATAAAGGTATAGAGATCGTATTGAAAGGAACGCCAATAAAAACACATGATTGGGAATGGAATGTAGCGATTAACTATTCTAAAAACACGAACAAAATTAAAGAATTGCATCCGCAATTATCCGTATTTGAATTAGGATCAACAAGCTTCGTCAAAATAGTAGCTAGGGAAGGAGGAAATTACGGCGATATTATCGGATACCGCTATAAGAGAGACGTACAAGGACGCAAACTGATCGATGATGAAGGACTACCTCTGTTGGAAGCAATTATGGACAATGAGAATCCGATCGGAAACTATTTACCGAAATGGACCGGTAGCATAAATAACGCATTTTTATATAAGAATCTTTCACTGAGTTTCATGTTAGACTTACGGATAGGAGGAGATATCTATATGAATTCGCTATCTCGTGGTTCTTCCTATGGAACGACTCTGATGTCATTGGCCGGACGTGACGAATGGTATGCCGGAACAGGCGGTATCGTTGTTGACGGTGTAACAGCAGACGGGCAAATCAACACAAAAGCCGTAAACCCACAGGAATATTGGTCACGTGTATCACGTTCCAGTGAAGAATTCCTGTATGACGGAACTAACCTACGCTTGCGTGAATTAACAATCGGCTATACTTTTCCACGAAAGAAGTTGGCAAAGACCCCTTTTACACATCTGAAATTCAGCTTTGTAGGACGCAACTTGTGGTTAATTAAGAAAAACATACCAGGATACGATCCGGAATGTTC
>JAQWBH010000119.1 GCA_028707405.1 Parabacteroides sp.
AAGCCTACTACCGAATCCTAGGCTAATAATCGAAGTAGGTAAATTTGATGTTCAGAAAATGCAAAGTCCTAGTATAGAGGGTACAGAATATCAAAAAGGCAATACTTATGGTTACTATGATGTTAGGTACTATGTGTTTGCAAGGGATAATTATACTTGCCAAGTATGTAAAGGCAAGAACAAAATACTTCAAACACATCATATTGTGGCATTGTAAAAAAGATTGAACATTTTAAAAATGTTTGAACATCTTATAAAAGTTTGAACAAAACCACCTCCTCTGATATGATATCAGTTGAGGTGGTTTTATATATGGTGAAAATAAATACAAACAGCCAAAAGCCAGGGAGAGAAGATAGATACGATTTTATTCCCCGCGGGAAGGATTACGAACCATTTATTGAGATACAGGATTTTGGATCCCTGGGACGTTCGCATAGGCCCTACGGCATCAAAACCGGAAGGAAACAAGATTTCCTTTCTGATCTTGAGAAAAGGTATTTTCTAATTCTCGAATTTACAGATATGGTAGTTGACATTAGAGAGCAGTTCCCATTAGAACTAAAAGAAACTAGGTTGATTGCTGAAGAATTAGGGATAAAATATCCTTTCAATCCCAAAACAAACGATGTTATGACATCGGACTTTTGTATAACAATTAAAGACGGAAATTCTATGCGTGATGTGATTCGGACATCAAAATACAAAAAAGAACTTTTAGATCGTAGAGTTATTGAAAAATTTGAGATTGAAAAAACTTATTGGGAACGGCATGGATTAGACTGGGGTATAGTAACCGAGGAAGAGATAGATGTAAATTACTGCCAGAATGTGGATGATATACTAGAGTATTATGATTTGGCGGATAACGCAGGCTTTCGTGAGATTAGTTTGCAGGAGAGAGAAGACATGATTATTGAACTGCTCCAAAGATTGATTAATTCGGACAAAGCTACCAGACAGGTTTTATCATTATTTGAAAAAGACTTGCATTTGAAAAAGGGAGCAGGAATTGCGTTATTCAAACATGCTATAGCTAGAAATTATATTAGCATAGATCTGTTTACACCGCTGGATTTAGAGAAAAATGTGAGAATCGGCTTATTGGTAAAGGCAAGGGAGATAGGAGAGGTTGTATCTTGATTAGTTTAAACGCTGTATATCAATTTGTTGATGAATATGATCGTATACGAATCGTTTATGTAGATAATGACCTGTGTGCGTACGTTCATATTAATTGGAAATTAAGCATGCCGAAGGTTGAAAGGATTTCGATTATTGAAGAACAATATGATAACAATCACATTGTTCAAGTAAACGATCCATATTTTGGGATAAAGTCGGATAATGATCTATCCGAAATAGAGGTCCAGAAGCGTGATGCTGCGTGGCAGATGATTCAAAAATACTGGGAATCAAACAAGAACGACATTTTAGATAAGAAGACCAGAATGCAGATTTTTGAAGAGATATCGCAGAATGAAGGAATCTCGCTTATGACGGTAAGAAGAACCTTTAGTCGGTTCTGGCAAAGGGGTATGACACGAAACGCTCTATTGCCTGATTACTTCAAGTCGGGTGGGAAAGGCAAAGAGAAGAATATAACAGAGAAGATGGGAGCTCGTCGTATTCACGGTAATGATTCAGAAGGTATTATTATTACTAAAGAAGTCAAAGACCAATTCGAAGCCTCTACAGAAAGATATAGGCGAACTGGTCAGAAAAAATCCTTAAGGCAGGTATATCGGGCAATACTTGCAGATTATTATTCCATAACTGTAAAAACAAATGCAGAGTTGGGAAAAATCCTTCTTAGTGATGACTCGCTTCCTACGTATAACCAATATTATTACTGGTTTAAGAAAAATGAGAATCCTACATTAGATATTAAATCCCAGGAAGGTGAAAAAGAATATGAATTGAAACATCGACCACTTCAAAGTAATTCAACTGTGGAAGCACCGGGGCCAGGATTTAGATTCCAGATTGATTCAACACCAATTGATGCGCATATCGTTTCCGAGGCAGACCGAAATGCTGTAATAGGGAGACCAATACTGTACATTATTATTGATGTCTTTTCACGGATGATAACAGGTGTATATATTGGCCTTGAGGCTGCATCCTGGAATGGAGCGATGATGGCATTAGATTCTATGGTAGCGGACAAGGTAGAGTTATGCCGTAAATATAATGTCAATATAAGCCATGAAGATTGGCCATGTCTTTATGTACCTAAAATAATTATAGCGGATCGTGGTGAAATGAAAGGGCATGGAGTCGATAATCTAATTAATAACCTGCATATTGAAATTGAAAATACCTCACCTTATCGTGGTGATTTAAAAGGGATAGTTGAACGGTATTTCCGTACTGTTAATGAACGAATTAGAAGCACTATTCCCGGTGCAATAATGAAGGATTTTAGAAAACGGGGCGACCCTGATTATCGATTGGCGGCAAAATTAACCCTGAAGGAAATATCAGAAATCGTGATCAGATGTGTTCTCCTTCATAACATTCAGGATATAGAAAAATACCCCTTAAGCTCGGCGATGATCAGGGATGATGTATTGCCAACTCCAATAAGTCTATGGAATTGGGGCATAGCTAATAAAAAAGGTTCGCTTCGCATTATTGATCAGCATCGTTTTAGGATGAATATCCTTCCCAGAGGAAAAGCGAGTATTAACAGAGGGGCACTTATCTTTAATAAACGTCGCTATGGTGCTACCAAATTGTTAGATGAATCATTCTTTCAACGCCTAAAATTAAGGAGTCTTGAAATTGTCTATGATCCAAGAAATGTAGACAATATCTTCTTGCTTCAGGGAGATAGGGAAAGCAGTATCGTTCTTAATCTTCTTGATACTGATCGTGATTATAAGGAAATGTTTTGGGAAGATGTTATTTTTATCAACAAGCGGTCAGCCATGCTTCACAAAACAGCTAAGAAGTCTCAGTTGCAGCAGGAAATAGAGCTGGATCAGAAGATAATGAAAATTAGCAAAGAGTCAACAAAAAATACGAATAAAGAAATAGATCCAACAGTCTCCAAGAGGAAAAGAATTGAGGATATAGGACCTAATCGAGCTGAAGAGAAGGATAGGAATCGCAAGAAAGAGGCTTTTATGCCCGAAACGATACAGAATGATTTGCCAGCATCAATTATTCCGTTTCCAAATGATGATTCGCATAATGCTTTACAAAATGAACCTAGGGGTGAAACGTCAGACTATAATTCACGTATGATGGAAAAGATAAGACAGCGCAAGGAGAAACTAAGGAATGACGAAAATGACTACGAATAATGAGATTAATGAATATGAAATTGCTGACTATAAAAAACAAAAAATCAGTGATTATGCAGGAAATCCTCTCATAGAAGCTCTGCCTCCAATCATTGAAAACGACGAAGATGTTATTGACGCTTTTTATAATCTCCCTTTAATCAGCGATGAGGAGAAGCGGCTTAGTCCAAGGCTGAAATCGCATATATTATGGAGAGTGAAAAGTTTCCTTCAACCATTGCCTGAACACATCCGCTTGGAGTCTATCGTCTCAATCCTAATTAGAAATTCTTATAAATCAAGAAATCCATTTGATATACAGACCAAGCGGAAAATACAGGTGCTAAATAAAATTAGAAACATTGACAACTGTACGGCCGACGATATTGAAAATGCCTACCAGGGCTTTACTACAACGGCAGAGTGCGCTCTTATTACTGGTGTTTCAGGCGCTGGTAAAACAACAGCAATAGACAGAACTCTAAGACTCAATCCCCAAGTGATACGGCATGAAACATATAAAGGCAATCTACTTACAAGAACTCAGATAGTATGGTTAAAGGTAGATTGTCCATTTGATGGTAATTTTGCGACTCTATGCCGTTCTGTTTTCCAAGAAATTGATCGATTAACTGGGGAGCGTTGGCTAGAAAAGTACGGGTATCTGACGCATTCACCTTCAACTATGATTATGCATCTGACTACTCTTCTTACAAATTATAATGTTGGTGTTCTTGTTATTGATGAAATCCAGCATTTAAGTAAGCTAAAGAATGATGGAGTAGATATGCTGGACTTTTTTGTTACCTTAACAAATGTGTTTTCTGTTCCAATAGTGTTTATTGGAACAAGTACAGCAAAAAGTTTATTTCAAAAGAATTTCAGGCTTGCGCGAAGAATTGAGTCTGGTGGTTATATCGAGATGGGACCACTAAAAAAAGAAAGTTTTGAGTGGATTATCTTCCTTGAATCTTTGTGGGATTTTAATGTGCTTGAAGAAGAAACAGACTTAAATGAGAATATAAAAAATGTATTTTATGATCAATGCCAAGGTGTTATTGCCATTGCTGTTTTGCTGTTTATGTGCTCACAGAGCCGTGCACTGCTTAATCAAATGAAAAAATTGACTCCTGAAATTATTCGTGAAGCTTCGGAAACTGACTTAAAACTCACTCAACCTATGATTATAGCACTTCGATCCGGTGACCCCTTGAAAATAGCTGAATTTGATGACATACAGATTAATGAAGAAGATATATGGAAGAACCTTCAACATGATATGGATATGGAGGAACGTATCAAAGATGCGATAACTGCTAAAAGAGAGGAAATGAAAACTAAAAGACAGAACTCCCATGATACCCTCTATTTCAATATATGCTCTTCTAATCTCTTTCCCTACCTTAAGCAGGATGAGATCCGCACAATACTTGATACAGTGATTAATAGCTGTGATATTGGTACAGCTGAAGATGATTTGAAAATGCTAGTCATGGAACGCATATTTGCAGAAAACCAGAAAAAGCAACAAAAAAAGAAAGTTGAAAAGGTTGTCTCTATTAAAAGTAGTGGTAAACTTCTTCCAATTTATGATGATGCTATCAAAAAGAAAGAGCATCCCCATAACGCATTTAAAAAGACCGGAGACATAAAGAATCCATTTGAGGAGTTTAAACAAGCTGAGTAAAAAAAGACTTTCTTTCTTTACTGACCCATACCCGGATGAGCTGTTATACTCTGCTTTTGCAAGGTATCATTTTTATTCCGGAAATATTGATTGCAAAGATACTCTGACTGAATTGTTTGGGAAGAACTCTGCCGTCCTGAGCTTTGAAATGGGTAGCCATATTGCATTTCTTTGTAATGCGCTAGGGGGGAGCTACACTCCAGATTATTTGATACAGAACCATACCCTATTTCCATTTTATGCACCTTTTTTACCAGAAAGCCGTAAGAGGGAAATAATTAAAGATATTATGTCCTCCGATGGAAGGGGTATATATACTAAAATTGGAATTGTTGCGGGGAGCATATGCAAGAAGGATTGTATCTTCTTTTGCCCTGCATGTGTTAGAAAAGAAATGGAGAGCCTTGGAGAAGCATACGTTCACAGAGAACACCAGCTCCAAGGCATTTTCATGTGTCCACATCATGGAAAATTTCTCAAGGAATACCATGCGAATAAATGGGAAAAAAGCCGTGTTGAATATATTCGACTGGATGGCTCTTTGCTTGATTTATCAGATATTTTATTGTATCAAGGAAAGCACACCGACAAGTTATTGGAAATTGCTAAAGCTGCCTATTACCTTCTGTCACATAGCTTGGGTATTATTAGTAAATCTGATGTCCTACTCCGGTATAAAAACCTACTCTATAAAAATGATCTCGCTACAGACAAGCTTCGAATCAAACAGGATGAGTTGCACGATAGAGTAGTTGGGTATTATGGAACCGAACTATTAAGCATTTTAGAATCATCTATAGATAAAAATAATGAATATAATTGGTTAAGAGCCGCAACTCGTAATGTTGCAAGAACAGTTCACCCATTGCGGCATATATTATTGATCCTATTTTTAACTGGTGATATCTCTGAATTCTTCCAAGGGGTACATGAATCTCATAGTCCGTTTGGGAAAGGTCCATGGCCTTGCTTGAATAAAGCAGCAGATCACTTTAAACAGGACGTTGTAACAGATCTAGCTATTACCGCTGATTTCAAAACACGTGCACCAGTGGGCACCTTTGAATGTCAATGCGGATATATCTATTCACGAAAAGGACCGGACAAAGATAGAAAAGATCTATATCGTAAAGGCAGGGTGAAAGCCTTCGGATTCGTCTGGGAAAATAAGCTGAAAACATTGCTGAGTCAGCAATGTCACAGCTACCGGAAAATGGCGCAACAATTGGGGGCTGATATTAAGACAATCCAAAAGTTTGAGAAACTATTTGCTGAATCAAGCCCTGTTGTGGAAAAGCAAAAGTCTAATATTAACTTGAAAGCAGAATATAGAGAAAAATTGCTTTTGATTATGAAAGAGTACCCTGAACTCTCCAGGACCAGCATTAGGAGCAGATGCCAAAAAGAATATACGTACCTTCATCGACATGATAGGAAATGGCTTTTCGAAGAGCTCCCCAAAAAAAAACAATCAAAGGGCAGCAATGGATATATTGACTGGGATGAACGCGATCATGAAATACTAATGCAACTCCAAAAGGCTCATATTGATTAATTAGTTGGAGAAAAAATGATACGAATTAGTAAATCTTCCCTAGGTAAAGCAATTGATAAACTCTCTATGATTGAAAAAAAGCTGAATAAGCTTCCCCGTTGTGCTTATTTTATTAATCAGGTTTCTGAGACAAAACATGAATTTCAGTTACGCAGGTGTAAGAGTATTGTGCAGGAAATGGAAGCGGAAGGCTTGCCATTAATTGAATGGAGAATACAACGTAAGGCAGGATTGCGAAAAGAAGACTATAATTTAATAAAGGATAAACTTCAACCGTATTTTGATGAGACGTAAAGGGATTGTAGTATGGGTAAACCGAAAGTAGGATTTGCAAACTGGCCTTTTGTAAAAGATGAAAAAGTAAAACTTTTAAAACTCAGCAAACCATATTCTGTTGAGGGATTATGGTACATTGACGCCGTGTATCTTCCAGCAACATCTAAACGGGCCAAACGACTTAAGCACCATTTTGGGGACTTACACTTGCTCGTTTGCGGTGCCGAGTATGTTAATGGCAAAAGACAGGATATGGAAGACTGGATTACTGTTGATGTGCATATTTCGAAACAATCAATTCAGTACAGAAGGCCTGAACCATATCTCAACAAAGACAGAATCAATCAATATGAGTTCGATTACTATACATATGGGCTATTTAGTCCAGGTACATATTATATTATTCCGCTTCATGAATTGCTTCGGGCGGGACTTGCTTCAGATGTATTCTGGCTTAATCAAGTTACTGCACTAGATTCGATTAATACTAGAGTGGTATATGAAAATGAATCGGATTGTCTTTTGATGACATTTTTGTCAGACGTACCAGTCAGGTATGTGAAAATAGATGAGAAAATTAAACATGCAGCCTGGGTACTGTCCAATCCCAATATATATCAAATGATTGACCAGACTTATCACAGTATCCGGAATGGGAATGGAATAAGGTTTGAATTTCTTTTTGATGAGCTTCATTTCAAAGCAAAGGTTGAAAAAAAAGGGGATCAAGCTTATGTAAAGGAAATCATCTCATTTAAAGGGAAAAAATATAATTGCACGAATATCGTTGTGGAACATCCAAGCCTTGTGGAATATGAAAGAGAAGCCAGCGAAAAAGAGAAGAAGTGGACACCTATTGGAAAAGCTGATGGGGATAGGTCTCTAATGTCAGACCAAACTGCAACACCCGGCATACTAGATATCGATCGATATGACTCAGTTCAATCAGAATATACTTCATCAGTGAAGATAGAGAGGATAAGAATAAAAAAAACCGGTGGCACCAGGATATCTTCGAAGACAATGCCGGTGGATGTTGAGGGGATAAGTAAAAGAACGACTGCCGATTTTGGAGGCCTCGAAACTGTTCCGCAGCTTGAATTCGCGAATAAGGTTAATGATAAATTAGAGGGGTCATTTGCGGAAATCCTCGCTATTTTCCGCCTGATGGAAGATCGAGAAGAGGTGGATTCTATTGGATATCATATTGGTAACTTAAAAGACCATTTCCCTTTCAGATCAGTCTGCACGCTTACTGATGGTGTTACTTTGCGCAATTACCTTGCTGGAAAGATTCAATTGAAACATAGTAAAGACGCAATATTTATTGAGGTTGAAAGAGACAAACTGGCATTGTCGACGTTGCTACTGGTATCAAAATCATCTCAAAATTGGCAATTGGTATGTCATAAGATATTAAAGGGTCTGATTAAGAATTCAGGCTCATGGCCGGATATTATGAACCTGGGGTTTGAGCAATTAGAGATTTATAGGTTTAAGCATACAAACGCTGATATTAGCCAAAAAGAAAAGCGGATCTTTAAATGTATGTATTCCGTGTAAAGACCGCTAGTTTTGTGGAAATATTTATGAGTTTATTACATTAAATCCCCTAATGGGGATTTTTATGCATATTAAAGGAATATGCTGTAATCTGTTGAAGATAAACATAATGCGGTAGATGATACAAAAGTTGTAAGTAAATGGGTTGGTAGAGGGATTCGTTTCTAGAATGTGGTGCGTGACTCCGTAAAGAGGTAATATCTATTGTGCCGCCAGCGGCAGTGGCTAATTTAGGCAGATTTGTTTTATAAGATTAATAATTATTAACGCTATCTTCCAATTTACATTACTATGAAAATAAAGTGTTAAATTATGAGCAATGGGGAAGCAAACGGACGTCAGACTGTTGTGTTATGTGAAAGCTATAATCAGTGGGAAAAAGGGTGATCTGCTCGCGGTCTTCGCCCCTAATGTAGGCCATTTTTTCCACAACGCTATCACCCTTTTATTCGATTTATTGGTTTATAATCCGTCGTTTTTCAATTGGTTTTCATACAGTCTGTCGTCCCACTGTCTCCGAATAATGGCTTAACTATTCCGGACATAGTTGATAAGGCACATCATGGGGAAATCAAGGGTTTGATGGTTTTTGGAGAAAATCCTATGGTCAGTGATCCCGATCGCCACCATGTTGGTGAGGCCCTTGATAATCTGGAACTTTTGATCGTTCAGGATATATTCCTAACCGAAACCGCCATGAAGGCCCATGTAGTGTTCCCAGGTGTAACCTTTGCCGAAAAGAATGGCACTTTCAGTAATACTGAGAGAAGAGTACAGCGAGTACGCCAGGCCATTACCCCCAAAGGGGATGACGACCTGATTGGCATATTTTGTGGGATTTATCCAACCGGTTGGGATATCCTATGAACTATAGCTCGCCGGAAGATATATTTACGGAAATCAGAAAGGTAACTCCATCGTATGCCGGCATTAGCTACCAACGTATTGATAATACCGGTATTCCCTGGCCTTGTCCTACTGAGGAGCATCCCGGTACACCTATACTCCATGGGGAGAAATTTAGTCGGGGATTAGGTCTTTTCCATGCGATTGAGTTTAAGGAAGCGCATGAACTTCCTGATGCTGAATACCCATTAATCCTGTCTACTGGTCGTAGCCTGTTCCATTATCAGACGGGTACCATGACCAGAAGATCTAGCGCTGCTCTTAATGAATTCAGACCTTCCAACGAGGTACAGGTAAATCCCAAGACGGCAGCTAGAGTAAACATCGTTGATAATGAAATGGTGAAACTCATTACCTGTCGAGGTCACATCGAGGTCGAAACTCATATTACCGAGATGATTCCAGATGGTGTTGTTTTCACATTCTTCCATTTCAGTGAGGCTGCAGCCAATGTATTAACCCAAGCCAAATGTCTTGATCCGGTAGCCAAGATACCTGAGTATAAGGTATCCGCAGCAAGGATAGATAAAATCTAAGTGGCATTGGCTCATAAAAACAAAAATACCGGACAGTATCTTTATTGCCCGGTAAGCCTTCTGAAGTAACAATAAAGTGCAGAGCTTATTAGCTATTTATCATTTTGGAGTTTCCTGAATCAACAGGACAGTCAAAATAGTCAGGTAATGATTATACAAAATCAATAAACCAGAAGTGGACGGACATGAAAGAATTCCTCCATGGCGATTTAGCTCTTGCCATGAGGTAGAAGCAAATTTAAGGACCAGGAGTTGAACGTGAAAAACAGTTTAGGAGAGTTGATATGTTAGATAAACATATAGTATAAAATTTTATTAAATAGATTCACCTGCACTCTCCAAGTGGTTCCTATTTTTCCGACTTAGTGCGCCTTTCTTGTGCAGACCATGGTAAGAAACGGTTTGAGCTCGGAATCAAACCGTTTCTGTGTCTATTCTTTTATATGTACATGATTCGGCGATTTCATTTCGTTATTGTTTACCAATGTCAAAGGCGTGTCGTCGGAATTGATATACATTTATTCCATCTGCTGCTGAGCACTTTGCAACCGTTCAATTGTTTGTATTACATCGGGGTTCCGGCAATTTGTGCGATAAAAGCTTCCATCTTATCTCCGATAAAGGTCTTGTAGCGGTGCCAGTACAGCTTACTCGATACCGCCACATGGGGCAGGGGGAAGAAAGAAATATCCCTATCTTTGAGCAAAACTTTCATGAGAGGGTCGGCAACCAGCTTGCTAAACTTTCCGCTTGTAATCAAATCCCGAATATGTCGTTCGTCCCTGATGTCAATATCGAAATCCTGCGCCAATGCCTTATCCATGCCGAATAGGCACCCTACCGTAACCCCCTTTACTCCGTAGCTCTGCGCTAGTGAGTTGCGCAAGGAGTTGGCAATCATCTGCTCGCCCAAGAGCAGAACCTCGCCGTCATGCAGACCCTCACAGTGCAAAACTCGGCTCTTGCGATCCTCGCGGGCTTGCCGAACAGCGCGCACTACGGCTTCGCTGCCCGCATTGCCCAAAGGGGTTACTGCAACATAGGGGATTCCCCATTCTTTCTCCATAAAATTTGCCAAAGCCATTCCCGACTGGGAAACTACAATATTCACCTCTGCCTGCGTGGATCTTTGTATATCCATTAGGCTGCAGCCCATCATAAAGCTGCAAATCACTTCAAAGCCGTTTTCCTCAAAAAGATTTCGGATATCGGCGGCATTGGAGTTGTCGGAAAAATCCAGCACTGTAAGCCCCAGGATATTGACGCCGCTGGGTTTTTGCTGCCTTTTTTCCCCTCCGTAATATTGGACAAACTTAACCATAGCCTCGGCAACCCCACGGTTATAGTAACGAAACCCGGTAGTGCTAAATCCAAAAGTTGGCACCCCCGTTTTCCCCTCAATCTCCTGGGCGATCCCGTTCATATCGGAACCGATGATCGTTGGCACAGGGCTTCCCAGCACCGCGATAAACTCCGGCTTCATGCTCTCGCACGCCGTAACCACTTTGCGAATAAATTTCTCGTCGTCTCCTAAAATGGCGTCAATCTCCCGCAGCGCTGAACAATAAATCGGCCTTTTGTTGCCAAACCAGCGTGGTTCGTCATAACTTACGTAGTTGGCGCAGCAACAGGATGCATCATGGATGACCACCATGCCGTTCAGATCAAAAAGGCAGGTGCACACGCCGGAATAGTCGCTGGAAAAGGGTGGCAAATATACACACAGTTGACTCATATTTTACCAAACCTCGCTTTCATTTAGAAGCGCATTGAAATCTACCGTTGTGTCGCGGGCCTCGTACATCTTGTCCATCAAGACCTCAATGGCGTAAAATCCATAGGCATTTTCCCCATCCATATCCACCATATGTTTAGCTCCCAGCGTATAGGCACCTGAAAAGCCGATACAAAGGCATTCACCCAATTTATTATTTGCGTTTATCACATCAAATCGGCGTGCGTCGGTAATCGTTATATCCGGCCGGTTATTCTTTATCCACTCATAGTCTGGCATATCGCTGATTAAAACCACCCCGCCAAAGACCATTTTAACATTGAAGCCGTAATTCAAAAGCGCTTTTGCCAAAGAAAAAGGTCTCCCGGAGGAATCGACCACGATCGGCATATTGTTAAGATACTTGCACGTCTTTTCAATCTTCTCTCTTGACCGGGCGATGTACCCTTTCAAATCGGGTTTGCCGCGCCCCAAAGCAGAGGCCATATCATTATACAACTGTATTATTTCGTCAATTTTATAGGAGCGCGGTGCAGATAAAAACGGAATACCCAGCTTTTGTTCCATCTGCTCGGCAGCCATCTGAGCCACGTGTCCCACGACAACATTTAAGCGGCTATTCGCCATGGACAAAAACTCGTCAAAGGTATTGCAGCTGCAAATTTCCTTCGCAGATCGGAAGAGCGT
>JAQWBH010000120.1 GCA_028707405.1 Parabacteroides sp.
ACCGCCGCCGAACATAAACAAGCTTCCACCTACGAGTGCAGCCGTCATTACCGTCCATATAAATGCCTGGGTGATGCCCACGAATCCAATGCCGATAATCTTTCCCATCATCAGATCAAAAGGTTTCACCGACGAGACCATCACCTCCACTATTCTATTGGTCTTCTCCTCCATCACACCCTGCATCACCATCATGCCGTACATCAGAATGAACATGTAGATAACGATAGTAAGCACGATACCTAATATCGATGCTACTTCGGCCGAGGTACTCTTCTCGCTGCCATCGGCCTCAAGCTTCATGGTCCTGATATCATAATTCACCTTGCTTTCTTCGATGATCTGCTTAAGATTGTCGATCTTGTATGAAGCCAGTTTCTCGTCGCGCAGGAAGTCCGATAAAGTTTTGTTGACCATATTCTTCAATCCCAAAGGGATCTGCTTTTCCGAATAAAGCGTGGCTGCCGAAGGATTCTGAAGCAGATCGCCCGTGATATTGAGTATGGCAAAAAGCTCTTTGTCGGGGTTCTTTCTGTAGGCTTCCATGGAAGCTCCTTTCTCGGTCACGAACTTATACTCCTCCGTGCTTTTAAACAACGGCGCGTACTTACCCGTGGCATCGATCACCACCACTTGTTTGCCCTCGTTGCCCTTGATTGTCGACAACCACAGCGGGACGAACACCAACGCAGCAAAAATAAACGGCGTCAGAAAAGTGAGAATGAGAAAAGATTTTTTGCTGACACGCTGCAGATACTCTTTCTTGATGATTATACCTATTTTATTCATGACTGCACTTCATTTATACCGGCTACGGTGTTAATAAATATCTCGTTCATGGAAGGGATCTCTTCTGTAAATGAAAATATTTCGACCTGATCTGCCAACGAGACAAGCAGAGCAGAATTGGATACATCCTTATGTTTATGCATACGCACGGAAGTAATGCCCGACTTACTATCTTCAACCGACAGAATATCAAAAACGTCCGGCACGGCTTTCAACGCTTCAGCCTGTTTGCGATAAGTCATCACGATATTGTCCGTCTTATAACGGTTTCTGACCTCCTGTACATTTCCCGACAAGACAACTCTCGATTTGTCAATCAACGCTATATTGTCGCATATTTCCTCGACTGAGGCCATATTATGCGTAGAGAAAATAATCGTATGACCCTGATCTCTCATATCCAGGATTTCTCTCTTCAACAGCTCGGCATTCACGGGATCGAAGCCGCTAAACGGTTCGTCGAAGATAAGCAGTTGCGGATTATGGATTATCGTTGCAACAAACTGTACCTTCTGCTGCATGCCTTTGGAAAGCTCTTCGACCTTCTTATTCCACCAGGGCATGATATCAAACTTCTCAAACCATCCGGTCAGACGCTTACGGGCTTCCTGGTAGGAAAGACCTTTCAATTGTGCCAGATAGATAGCCTCCTCACCCACTTTCATCTTCTTGTACAATCCACGCTCTTCAGGCATATATCCGATCTGATACACATCTTCCGGTCTCAGTTCGCGTCCGTCGAGCCATACTTTCCCTTCATCGGGAGCTGTAATGCGATTAATAATGCGGATCAGTGTAGTTTTACCGGCTCCGTTAGGACCAAGCAATCCGAATATGGTGCGTTCAGGCACCTGGATACTTACATGGTCTAAAGCCAAATGCCCGGCATATCGCTTCACTACCTTCTCCGTTTCCAAAAAGTCCATAAATGATAATTTGTTGTTTACATTTTTAATATAATTCTTTCTCCCAGTTCCTTACTAAAGGCTCTTTTGATCTCATTCAGGTGTGTCAGCTGCTTCATCAGCTCCAGTGTTTCTTCCATGGCTTCCGAATTTTGTACATTCTTCAACTTTTCCTGAAGCTCCTTAATCTTCTGCATCACATAAGCTTCCTTCAGGGCATAAATATCATGTATGACCAGCTGCTCCATATGATCTTCATCTTTTTCGAGCTTGGCAGTCTTCGAGTGATACTTGCTCAGCTGGTACTTGTCGCTGATCAGGTCGGCTGCCAGGTGGCTCTCTTCAGGATCCGGGTTTGAAAGAAAATAACGACTGGCCACAAACCCGATCGTCTTGCACTGTTCTGAGGCCTCTTCCATCATCTTTCTGAAAAGAGGCGTTTTCAGCGTCAGATCGTCTCTTTCCAATTCCGAACGGATAAACTCAGCCACATGGATATCTTTTTCTTCTTTCGTAGCCTCATCGACATACTGATACAGAACAAATTCGCCATAACGGACAATATATCGCAGCAATGATAATTCAAACGGCTCGAAAAGCGAATGATCCAAACGCGCCTGAACTGCTTTTAAAGGTTGCGCGGGCTGTTGTTGAGCCAGCATCTCTTCTTCGGGCACTGGTGGTGGTGGCGGGAAACCGGCAGGAGGCATTACCGGATCCGATCCGGCATAAGTTTCTTCTGCTGCCGGCTGATAGCCGGGAAAATCAGGATATTCGGGTTCGCTTGCCGGCTCATCCATAGGCAAAGGTGCGGCAGCCGACTCTTTCTCACTGCGGTTAAGGCGAAGCTTGTTCACTTCATTCAGCACAATCTGTTCGTCAATTTCCATCATCACACTGCACTCGCGGATGTAGAGCGAACGGGCAATATTATCAGGTACGAGAGCGATTGTCCGGATAATATCCGAAATAAGTTCCGACCGTTTGATCGGGTCGTTGCCGGCATCTTCCAGCAAAAGGTGCGTCTTGAAACGAATGAAATCCGTTTCGTGAGCCTTAATAAATTCAGTGAATTCAGTCGCATTATGCTTACGGGCGAATGAGTCGGGATCTTCACCGTCGGGCAGAAGAAGCACCTTCACGTGCATTCCCGCATCGAGCAGCAGATTGATACCGCGCAGAGCCGCCTTGATTCCGGGAGCATCGCCGTCATAGAGGACTGTAATATTATTGGTGAAACGGTGAATCAGTCGGATCTGACCTTGCGTCAGCGCTGTCCCTGATGAAGCGACCACATTTTCTATTCCCGCCTGATGCATCGATATAACGTCGGTATAGCCTTCTACGAGGAAGCAGCAGTCGGCCTTCACTATCGCCTGTTTGGCAAAGAAGATGCCGTAAAGCTCGTTGCTCTTATGGTAAATCTCGCTCTCCGGCGAATTGACATACTTTGCCGTTTTCTCCTCTTTCTTCAGTACGCGACCTCCGAAAGCCACGACCTTTCCACTCAAGGTGTGCACAGGAAACATGACCCGCCCGCGAAAACGATCGTTTACGTTACCATTATCATACACAATCACCAGTCCGGTCTTTTCGAGGAATTCTTTCTTATAACCTCCATTGATTGCCGCCTGATATAAAGCATCCCGCCGGTCAAGACTGAAGCCAAGCTGAAACTTTTTGATTGTGTCTTCGCGAAAACCACGCTCAACGAAGTAACGCATTCCTATTTTACCGTCCGTATCATTATGAAGAATATGACTGAAATATTCCTGAGCCCAGGCATTAACAATCAGCATGCTCTCACGATCGCTCTTGATCTGCTTCTCACGATCACTCAGTTCGCGTTCTTTTATTTCGATGTTGTACTTCTTCGCGAGATATCGCAGGGCATCATAGTAAGTCAGCTGTTCATGCTTCATAATGAAGTGAACAGCCGTTCCTCCTTCGCCACAGGCAAAGCATTTACAAATGTTCTTCGCCGGTGAAACATAAAAAGAAGGTGATTTGTCCGCATGAAACGGACATAGTCCAACATAATTAACGCCTCTCTTCCGAAGCGTGACAAACTCAGAGACTACGTCAACAATGTTCGCAGCATCCATGATTCTGTCTATCGTTGGTTGATCTATCATTATACTTTATTCCTTTCTTCGAAGCAAAGATAGTATAAACAGAGAACAGAACCTTCAAGCTTGCCCGAAAGTTTTGCCGCGATACAATCTATTTTCGCTTTTCAAAAGCAAAGATAAAGACAATTTCTTAATCCGTATGCAGATGATCCGACTAAAACATGCCGCCAAGAGATGAAAATCATCTGTCAGGGAACAAATGCCACAACGACACCGATCGGTCCGTGCGCTCCGAATACCAGAGCCTGCTCGATATCGGCCGTCTTGGAAGGACCAGAAATAAAGACACCGAAGTCATAGTCTTTGCCTTCAAGTTTCCGGTAAGCTTCATGCATATTATTGACGATCTCGCCTTTCTTCACCAAAATCATCAGGTTGGAAGAAATAAAGTACAGCCCTTTGTACTTTACGCTTTTCGGAATCCAGACAGCGCCATTCTCGGCAACAGCAAACTCGCCTCTGATGATTGCCAGATCGGTATTATCCAGTTCGCGGGGATCTGCTACATCGTCCGGATTGAAAGTAGCGCAACGGACGTCGGGCAAGTTCGAAGCGATGCGTTTAGCTTCGGGAAAATGTTCGCCGATCATCCGATTCAGATCATCACCTGCCTGCATATACACGGCTGTGCCGCCGGATGCTTTCAACGACTCGGCAAACTGAGCCTCTTTATCGGCAAACTGAATGGCATCAACACTCATGTCAGGCTTATCGTATTGCTTTAGTGTATTCTTGCGAATCGCTGCTAATATTGTTTCTTTACTGCTCATAGCTATCCTCACTTTATTTCATTGTTTTTCCACATCTCATTAAATGATTTCCCGGCAAATGCGGGCAATTCACGTCCTTCACCCCATTCGTTTAAACCATTATAAACCATAAAACGAGGCATCTTATTCGCCAGCGGAGCAAACTTGAGCGCCATATTGAACAGACGCGGTCTTTCCATCAGATACTTCATGCCTTCAGACATGACTTTCTTCTGTGCACTGGCCACATGAAACGAATCCAATCGCTGGCGCCAGCGATAAATCTGTTCGCCCAAATCAATCTTAACAGGACAAACGTTGGAACAGGACAAACAAAGCGAACAGGCCGAAACATTATCGGAATATCTGACCGGATCGCGCAGCATACCCAGATTGATGCCAATCGGTCCGGGAATAAAATAGGTGTACGAATAACCGCCGCTACGACGGTAAACCGGACAAGTATTCATACACTCGCCGCAACGGATGCAGTTCAGGGTAAGTAAATGCTCCTGATCGGCCAGGATCTGACTGCGGCCGTTATCCACAATGACAATATGGAACTCGCCTCCATTCTGCGGTTTGCGATAGTGAGAGGTATAGGAAGTTATAGGCTGCCCCGTTCCTGAACGGGCAAGCAGACGTGTGAAGACGCCCAGCGATTCGAGATCCGGAACAATCTTTTCCATGCCCATCACGGCAATATGCAGATGAGGAAAAGATGTACCCATATCGGCATTGCCTTCGTTTGTACATACCACAATCTCACCGGTTGAAGCAACGGCGAAGTTCACGCCCGTCATCGAAGCATCAGCATGGAGAAACTTCTCCCGCATATTCTTCCTTACTTCGTGTGTCAGATAGGTCGGATCAGAGTTGCCTTTCTCCGTACCCATCTCCTTCTCCATCATCTCGCCCACCTGTTCGCGTTTGATATGAATAGCCGGGAGAACAATATGGCTCGGAGCCAGATGCATCAGCTGGAGTATCCGTTCACCTAAATCGCTCTCAACGATATCCATGCCTTTCGAGATCAGGAAATTGTTCATATGACATTCCTCGGCAAGCATGGATTTGCTCTTGATCATGTTCTTTGCTCCGTGATCCTGAAGGATCGCATATACTGTCTGATTAAATTCTTCGGCATCTTTAGCCCAATGAACAATGGCGCCATTGGCTGTAGCGTTCTTTTCAAACTCCTGCAATAAAGTATCCAAATGGCTGTTGGAATACATCTTGATATCGTTTGCCATCTGGCGCAGACGTTCCCATTCCGGGAACATGCGACTCATCTTGTCGCGTTTGACACGTACCATCCAGAGCGATTCATCGTGCCATTTTTCGTGCTCGCGGTCGGCTATGAAACGAGCTGCTGCTATAGAATGTTTCGTACTCATAATCCGGAAGCTAATATTTGAATAATATGAATGGTTTTAACAGGGAGGTTCTCACGTTTGATGATTCCTTCCATATGCATCAGACAAGAACTGTCGGCACCCGTAATATACTCGGCACCCGTATTCATATGATCGTGAATCTTATCTTCGCCCATACAGACGGAGACGGCCGATTCCTCAACAGCGAACATTCCGCCGAAGCCGCAGCATTCGTCGACACGTTCGGGTTCAAGCACCTCAATACCTTTGACCAGCTTAAGCAGATCGCGCAGTTTCGAATAATAGGGGATATTCTGCTCGCTCGGTGACGACAGGAACAGCTCGCGCACTCCGTGACAACTGTTATGAAGGCTCACCTTATGCGGAAACTCGGCATCAAGCTTCGCCGGTTTCACCACATCATGCAGAAACTCGCAGATATCGTAAATCTTCCCGCTGTTCATGCAGGCATGATTCGCTTGTTGCAATATCTGCGGATGATTGATTCTGACAAACGCCACGCAGCTTGCCGAAGGGCCGACCACATAGTCGTACGACTTAAAAAGCTCTTCCATACGTAAGGCCAGTTCAACTGATTGCCCTTCAAATCCGGCATTAGCCATTGGTTGCCCGCAACAAGTCTGATCCAGCGGATAGTCTACATCCAGACCCAGTGACTTCAACAACTTGTACGAAGCAACGCCTACCTCAGGATAGACCGCATTTATATAACACGGAATAAACAGTCCTATCTTCATATCGTTCTCCTTAGTTAACATATGTGTATGCAAATGTAGTCCTCATCGGCGGATAAAATATCACTTCAATGTTTAATATATCCTAACATAACACAGATTATGAAACAAGTTTGAATTTTCTGACGTGATAGAAAAATACGCCTGTTTTACACGAACTGTTATGAATCAAAAAACGCGAATCGAGCCATCTCGATCCGCGTTTCTGTTTTATCAGTGTTTACCTTATTCTTATTTATATTCCTGCCAACTCTTGATCTGGATATCATCCAGCGTCAGCGTACAGAAAGCTTCAATGAAAGCACTTGCCAGACGAGCGTTTGTGATCAGCGGAATATTCAGGTCGATAGCAGCGCGGCGGATCTTGTAGCCGTTGTCCAATTCGCTTGCCGTCAGGTTACGCGGGATATTCACTACCATATCAATCTTTTTCTCGTGCAGCATGGTGAGCGCCTGAGGCTCCTTATCCGTTTCACTTGGCCAATAGACAAGCGTGCTTGGTATGCCATTCTCTTCAAGGAAGCGATATGTACCGCCTGTTGCATAGAGGTTATAGCCTTTATCGACAAGCATCTTTGCAGCATCGAGCATGGCAACCTTCTGCTTTGCCGTACCTGTAGAGAGTAGAATATTCTTCTTTGGAATACGTAAGCCGACAGACAGCATACTCTTTAAAACGGCTTCCGACAGATCATCGCCTATACAACCTACTTCGCCTGTTGAAGCCATATCGACACCCAGTACCGGGTCGGCTTTCTGCAGACGGTTGAACGAGAACTGCGAAGCCTTGATACCTACATAATCGAGATCGAACTCATTCTTGCTGGGCCTTTCGACAGGCAGTCCGAGCATGATACGCGTTGCCAGCTCGATTAAATTGATCTTCAGAACCTTGCTGACAAACGGGAACGAACGGCTGGCGCGAAGATTACATTCAATAACTTTGATTTCATTACCCTTAGCCAGATACTGTATATTAAACGGACCTGAAATATTCAGTTCCTTTGCAATCTGTTTACTGATACGTTTGATTCGGCGAACGGTTTCAACATATAGTTTCTGTGCCGGGAACTGAATTGTTGCATCTCCACTATGAACGCCGGCGAACTCGATATGCTCGGAGATGGCATACGCAATAATCTCGCCCTCTCTGGCAACAGCATCCATTTCAACCTCTTTGGCATGCTCTATAAACATACTGACAACAACCGGATGCTTCTGACTCACGTTGGCTGCCAGTTGCAGGAAACGTTCGAGTTCATCCTGGTTGGAACACACGTTCATCGCAGCACCACTGAGCACATAGCTCGGACGCACCAAAACCGGGAATCCTACCTCTTTGACAAAGTTGTTGATATCGTCCATCGATGACAGCTCTTTCCAGCGCGGCTGATCCACATGGATACGGTCGAGCATTGCCGAGAACTTCTCGCGGTCTTCTGCATTATCAATACTTTTAGCCGAAGTGCCGAGAATATTGACATGCTGTTCATCGATACGCATGGCCAGATTATTGGGAATTTGTCCGCCTGTAGAAACAATCACGCCGTGAGGACACTCCAGATCGATGATATCCATCACGCGTTCAAACGTAAGCTCATCAAAATAAAGCCTGTCGCACATATCATAATCAGTCGAAACAGTCTCCGGATTATAATTGATCATCACCGAACGCCACCCTTCTTTGCGGATCGTATTCAAAGCCTGCACACCGCACCAGTCGAATTCGACAGAGCTGCCTATACGATAGGCTCCGCTACCCAAAACGACTATAGAACGATGATCGCCTGTATATTCAATATCATTCTGCGTACCGCTATAGGTAAGATACAGATAGTTTGTCTGAGCCGGATATTCGGCAGCCAGCGTATCTATTTGCTTAACAACCGGAAGAATACCCTGTTCCTTACGCAGCTGACGTACCTGCATCATGCCTTGTTCGATCACATCATCGTCGAAGCCCAGAGCGCGGGAGATCTGAAAATCAGAGAATCCCTGACGTTTTGCCAGACGTACCAAATCAATAAAATCAGTATCTTTGGAGAATTCCAGATCGAACAGACTAAACAGATGATGATCGGCTTCCTGAGATGCCTGCTCCGTTTGTGTGCGATACGCACGAAGCTTCTTATCCGTCAACATGATATTGGAAAGTTTCTGAATGAACCAGCGATCGATCTTCGTCAGTTCACAAATCTGATCAATCGTATAGCCGGCACGCAACGCTTTCGATATTACAAAAATACGGCGATCAGTCGGTTCATGAAGCGCTTTATCAACATCATCGAGCACTAATTCCTTATTTTCAACTAAGCCATGCATTCCTTGTCCGATCATACGCAACCCCTTCTGCAAAGCCTCTTCGAAAGTACGTCCGATAGCCATCACCTCGCCTACCGACTTCATGCTGCTTCCCAATTCGCGGGCCACACCATGGAACTTGCCTAAATCCCAGCGCGGGATTTTACAGACAACATAATCGAGAGCCGGTTCGAAAAATGCACTCGTCGTTTTCGTTACGGAGTTCTTCAACTCGAAAAGCCCGTAACCCAGACCCAGCTTAGCAGCCACGAAAGCCAAAGGGTAACCGGTTGCTTTCGAAGCCAATGCCGACGAACGCGACAAACGGGCATTAACCTCAATCACCCGATAGTCTTCCGACTCCGGATCATAGGCATATTGTACATTACATTCGCCCACGATCCCGATATGACGGATGATGCGGATAGAAAGTTCGCGCAATTTATGATAATCGGTATTACTCAATGTTTGTGACGGAGCGATTACAATACTCTCGCCGGTATGTATGCCCAGCGGATCGAAGTTTTCCATGTTGCAGACCGTGATACAGTTGTCGTACGAGTCGCGAACAACCTCATATTCGACCTCTTTCCAGCCTTTCAGGCTCTTCTCCACCAATACCTGGGGCGAGAATGAGAAAGCTTTCTCAACCACAACATCCAGTTCCTGCTCATTATCGCAAAAGCCGGAACCCAAACCGCCCAGGGCATATGCAGCGCGCACGATCACCGGATAACCTACTTCACAGGCCGCCCGACGGGCATCGACTGCATTCTCTACAGCTTCGCTCTTTATCGTTTTTACATGAATCTCGGCAAGACGCTTCACAAACAATTCGCGGTCTTCCGTGTCCATGATGGCCTGAACAGGCGTACCCAACACGCGTACATTATATTTTTCCAATACGCCACTGCGATATAGCGCAACGCCACAGTTCAAAGCCGTCTGCCCGCCAAACGCAAGCAGAATGCCTTCGGGACGTTCTTTCTCAATAACCTTCTCAACAAAAAAAGGGGTCACCGGTAAAAAATATACCGTATCAGCCACACCTTCAGAAGTCTGTACCGTAGCAATATTCGGATTGATAAGCACCGTGCGGATACCCTCTTCTTTAATGGCTTTCAATGCCTGACTGCCTGAATAATCGAACTCACCGGCTTCACCGATCTTCAGTGCACCGGAACCAAGTATAAGGACTTTCTTTATATTTTCTTTCATATACAATCAATGCTATTTCATTAACGACTCTGCAAACTTATCGAATATAAACTCCGTATCTGTCGGTCCGCCACAAGCCTCAGGATGGAATTGTGATGAGAAGAAAGGTTTCGTTTTATGACGAATACCCTCGTTGGTTCCATCATTCATATTGATGAAAAGCGGTTCCCAGTCTTCCCCCAGTGTCTCTGTATCTACAGCATATCCATGATTTTGAGAAGTGATATAGCACTTATCCGTACCGGCCAAACGTACCGGCTGATTCTGACTGCGATGGCCGTATTTCAACTTATAGATCTTCGCGCCGCCGGCTTTAGCCAGCAACTGATTTCCCATACAGATACCGCATATCGGACGATTTCCGGCAAGTTCCTTACGAATATGCTGAACGGTAATATCACATGTGTCCGGATCACCTGGACCATTGGCAATAAACAAGCCGTCAAAATCCAACCGGCTGAAATCGTAATCCCATGGTACACGTACGACCTCCAGTCCGCGTTTCAGCAGGCAGCGGATAATATTTGCCTTCACGCCGCAATCGATCAGAACGACGCGTTTACCGCGACTGTTCTCGGGTTTATAAGTAATCACCTCTTTACATGAAACTTTATCTACGTAATTGATTGCACCGTAATCCGGGAAAGACATTCCCTTGATCTTCTCGGGATCAGCATCACCAATAAGTACACGCCCCATCATCACGCCGTGTTCGCGAATCTTCTTCGTCAAAGCGCGCGTATCGATACCGGTAATAGCAGGGATCTCCTCACGTCTGAGCCAGTTCCCCAAATTCTCGATAGCTTTCCAATGGCTGTATTCTTCACTGTAATCGCTTACAATCATCGCCTCCACATGAATCTTCGCACTCTCCATAAAATCGGGCACCCCATTCTTGGCAAACGTAAAAGGCGGAACGCCGTAATTGCCAACCAAAGGATAAGTCAAAACCATTATCTGCCCTGCATATGATGGATCGGTAAGACTCTCGGGATAACCGGTCATTGCAGTGTTGAAGACAACTTCACCCACAGCATCTTTTTCGGATCCGAAAGAGACGCCGCGGAAAAAACTTCCGTCGTCCAAGACTAATGTCGCTGTTTTTCTCTGTTGCATATCTTTACTTATATATTTCTTCTTCCATGTAATTTATAAATGCATTATTCACCATGCGCGTACCTCCCTTTGTGGGATAATTGCCGGAGAAATACCAATCGCCCGGATGATTTGGACAGGCTACATGCAGGCCATCCAGAGTCTGATATACAATCTCCACTTTGGCACGTGTACCTGAAGGGGTAAGCAGTTCGACCATCTTGTCTGAAATCTCCACATCCGTAAACGGAGCGTAGATATCCTTGACATAATTTATATTCTCGTTCTCAGTCACAGGTTGTGTCTGTTGCTTCTTCGCTTTCAGATAAACGTCATGTAATATCCGACTTTCGCCTCTGTCATTAAGCAAAGCTACCGCCGCCTTAAAGGCGATAAACTCATTCATCCGCGACATATCTATGCCGTAATAATCCGGATAGCGTACCTGAGGCGATGACGAGACGATAACAATCTTTTTAGGTCCGAGACGGTCAAGTATACCAATGATACTTTGTTTCAAGGTTGTCCCGCGTACGATACTGTCGTCGATAATTACCAATGTATCGACATCCGGCACCAAACTGCCGTATGTAATATCATATACGTGGGCAGCCAGATCATTACGACTGTTGCCTTCCGCAATAAACGTACGCAATTTAATATCTTTTATAGCCACCTTTTCCGAACGAACACGCATTGACAGTATCCGCTCCAGCTCATCATCCTGCAAGAGTCGTTTGTGTTCGGCAATCCACTTCTTTTTCAATCCGTTCAAATATTCATTTAATCCCTCCATCATACCGAAATAAGCCACTTCGGCCGTATTCGGAATAAATGAAAAAACCGTATGATTCAAATCATTATCAATAGATTTGAGGATTGCAGGCACTAAATTCTTACCCAGCTTCTTGCG
>JAQWBH010000561.1 GCA_028707405.1 Parabacteroides sp.
CACAATAAATTTCTTTCCTTGGCTAGGAATAAAAGAAGTACGAATTAGCTGAGATAGGGTATCTGGAATGTCTTTATAAAGAAGATCTAAAGCATCTATATTTCCACTAGAAACTAGTCCACGAGCCTCTCCTAAATCCCTCATATGGTTTTGAGGCAGGTTTTGTAATTGAATGAGCCTTCCTGAAAACCTTCCTGTCCTATTTGCACCATAAAACTGAAACATGCCTCTAGCTCGTCCATCACTACAAACAGCATTCTCCATAGCTGTGTATTTTCTTATTGAAGACTTTGCTAGTTTTTGCCTCAGCTCTAAAACTGTCTTATAAGGTTCAGTTACATTTTCAATCATTTCTGATACTTCCTTTTTGCCAAGGCTGTCCATCTCTATCCCATTATCATTAAGCCAACCTTTCATCTGTTGTACTGAATTTGGATTTTCTAGATTAGTGATATCCTGCATTATGCTTCTTAACTTTTCACTTGAATCTTCGTCTATTGCAATAGCCTGTTTTACAAAGGGCATATCCACTGCAATGCCACGATCATTTATTATTTGGTCCATTTCATACTCTTCCCAAATTGTCCTGGTCAAGCTATTTTGTAACAGTGTACTCCAAAGATGTACTTGTAAATCGTCGCAGTTATTCCACGGTCTGCTTTACAACGAGCCTCTGAAGGCGTGAAGCGAATGGCTTAGGGCAGGCTTTGCCTGCCATTGGCAATTAAAAGCCTATCACGCCTTCTCCTCATTATAAAGCAGCTTTCGCGGCATAAACGCTTTGATAGTGATAATTCGAAGTATATTTGCGCTTTTCCATAGGTGTCTGCCAGTTGTTATAACTGTGGGGTCTCCCATGGTTATACCAGACATAAGCGAAATCTGACACTGCTTTGCAAAGCTTTTCACCTGATGTAAACGAATATAAATTTATCAGTTCGCTTTTAAGTGTATTAAAATATCTTTCAATCGGAGCGTTGTCATACGGACAACCAGCACGACTCATGCTTTGCCGCACGCCGTGGGATTCACAGCATTGGGTAAAAGCTTTCGATGTGAATTGGCTTCCTTGATCGCTATGCAAAACAACGCCTTTCCTTCGAGCAGAGGGATTGTTTGACAGTGCTTTTTTAAGGGCCAGAATCGCAAGCTCTGAAGTAATATTTTTTCCCGTTACACTCGCCACAACAGAGCGGTCATATAAATCAAGAATGGTGCAGTTGTATCGTTTGTTCCCGTTTTGGAGAAGTAGATAAGTGAAATCTGTACACCATCTCAGATTCGGCTCTTTTACGAAAAAGTCTTGATTTAACAGGTTATCAAACACTTTATGTGGTTTCTCAGAGCCTGTTCGGCGCTTTTTGCGGACTACTGAGAAAAGCTTGCATTCCTTATTCATATAATAATGAGCCGTTGTCATGCTGATGAATATGTTCTCTCTTTCAAGCAATTTCTTCATCATTCTATACCCGGGCACGCCGTTTTTTTTGTGATAGATTTCCTTGATTTTTTCTTTAATTGCTTGCTTTTGTTGGTTTGTTTTTAGCGTTCTCTTTTTTAAGTAATTGTAATACGCATTAGGATATACTTTTAACCGCCTTAATAACCAACGCAAGCCAAATGTTTTCTTTTCTGCTGTTATGAAGTCATACACTGCTATTTGACTTCTTTTGCAAAGAATGCCGCTGCTTTTTTTAGGAAAAGATTTTCCTTTTCTGCTTCTTCAAGTCTTTTTCGAAGTTGTTGATTTTCTTTCATCAGATCGTATTCATCTTGTGCAGCAGGTGAGCTTTGGCATTCCTCGCGGTATCTTTTGACCCAGTTACTTATCCCGGATTTTGATACATTAAATTCATTTGACAAGCTCTGCAGGCTACGACTCTCCTCTATATGGAGTCGAACCATCTTTTGCTTGAACTCTTTTGTGTAATGTCCCATGTGATTTCTCGCTTTCTCTTTTTTTTATTATATCACATTGGAGTGTAGTGTTACAACTCTATTATACCACGGCATATCCTCCTACTTGGTTTATCACAAAAACAGAGATTATGTCATAAGATAAAGTGTGCTTTAATTTCAGAAGGGAGGGTATGCCATGCGATATACATCACACATGGAAAACATAATGGACTTTGGTCCGGAGCCTTTCGTCGTCAACATTTCGAATGCGACGGAACAAAACCCGTTTTACCGTAGAACATTATGGACGGGATGCAATTTACAGCTTACGCTCATGTGTATTCCGCCTTGCGGGGAAATTGGTTTGGAGGTACATCCGCAAACCGACCAATTCCTCAGATTGGAGGAGGGAAAGGGAATCGTGAAAATGGGAAGCCGCAAGGAACATCTTGATTTTCAGCGGCAGGTTTGCCGAGACGATGCCATATTCGTTCCAGCCGGTACCTGGCACAATGTAATCAACACAGGGAGAACGCCATTAAAGCTCTACTCCATCTATGCCCCGCCTCACCATCCCCATGGAACCATTCATCGCACAAAAGCGGAAGCGGATGCCAGGGGGGACTAAGGCGAATAATGCGACAGTCTTACAGTTTTCCGTAAGTCTGTCGCATTATCAATTTTATTTTTTTGCCCGAACCCGATTGAACAATTTCACCAGCTCATACCACAGTACTGAAACCGCCGCAAGTCCAAACGCCATTAAAAGCTGTGCTACAGATGGTGCCGCCAGTTTCAGCATGCCCGAAAGAGGAGTGTATAGTATGATGAGCAGCATCGCCACTGTTCCGATATTAACAGCCCACATAACCTTGTCTTTGGCAAGGCGGGAAAAAGAGCGCAGGAATCTGTCATGATCTGAACTGTTAACCTGCACGAGGAACAGATTTGCCAGCATAATGACAGCAAGGCCCAAGGCGCGGGCGAGTGGAGCGTTGTCGGGGTTTACTGCCAGTGTGTTGAAATAAACGCCAAAGGAAGC
>JAQWBH010000562.1 GCA_028707405.1 Parabacteroides sp.
TTGAATGCGCCGGTTTAAAAGAATCAATCGTTTGCCGGGACAACCGCTATTTTATATGCCGGGATGAAATTGCGTGCGATATCAACCTTTATGAAAAAACATATGAAGAGTTCAAGCTTCAAAATATCAAAGAAAATGCAAAAAAGCTTTTATCACTATATAAAGGTGAATACTTATCGGATTTTGAAGCGCTTTGGGCTGCAGCAAAAAGAATCAGATATCATGAAATTTATGAAGAGGCAGCAAAATACCGTTAGCGCAAAATTGTTCTATTATTTGGGGTGCAGATCCATCGTAAAACAGATAACCCGATTCACTTCTTTAAAACCCGTTTTGTTATGAAAGGCTAAGAAACGCAGCAGCGTTGTCATTATCGGCATCAATGAAGTACAGGAATTCATTGGGCAATTCCCCCATAGCCCTTTGTTGAAGCATGTTTTCAGTACTTTCATCAGACCATAAGGCTACGCATAAGTCTGCCCATGCTTTTTCATTTTCTGTTGTAACGGGAACAATCATTTTATTACCCCTGTTTATTAAATCCTGCGATCTAAATTCGTATGTTTTTGAGTCATGGGCTAAATCTTCACAAATCATAGACTTTTTGTAGTCCCACACTGTATTCAGAAATTACTCCCATTGTCCCGGGAACCTTAATTTCTTTAGTTGTGGAAATTTTTTATTATATTCTTCTACTTCTTCTTTTGGGATATTTAAAAAAACATCTGATTCAAAGAATTTCCCTTTTATGCCTTTCATACTGCCTTCAGACAATTCAATTCCCATAAATGCGTCAAAGTTTTTACCATCGGCAGTCGTAATATTAAAATTGTCGCATGTCTTAAAGCCTATTCGAGGATAATAATCCGGTTCTCCGAAAATCACAATCCCTTTGTACCCTTTATTTGCTGCTAAGTTCATTGTTTCACTTAACAGCATTTCCCCGACTCCGCAGCCTTGCCATTTTGGTTCTACGCAAAGAGGTCCAAAGGTCAATATTTCATGTGTGTCCGGGCCGTCAACAACCCGCGCCCTTGAATACATTATGCTCCCTATTACCTCTCCATCCTTTACCGCTATTCTGCTTAGCTCTGGAAGATAGTCTTTATCCTGCCGCAATTTATGCACAAGGTAGTGCTCATCACACCCGGGATGATGTTTATTCCAAAATGCGTGCTGCGTCATTAACTCTGCTTCGTGCCAATCATCCTCTGTTTCCATTCTGATTTCAACTTCTTCACGATTTAATTTCTTCTTTTCTTGGGGAAACCATCCGAATTCCAGTCTTACTTCTTTTCTTTGTAAATCATTGTTCCTGTAGCAACAAGTATCCATGCCGATTAAGCTAAAGCCTTCATGCTGATAAAATTCCACTGCATTAACATTACAGGATTGTGTTTCCAATATTACTGCTCGTCGGCGTTCCCTTCTAGCCTGTTCCTTTGCTATTTCTATTAGTGCATTGCCTATTCCCTGCTTTTGATATTTATCTGCTACCCAGAGTTCCGTAATTCTTAGGCGATTAGACCATAATTCTATATCTGTTTCAATTGCGGCTACTAACTCATTATTATCTAATACCCCCCAAGCATAAGCATTTTCCCAGTAATCTTCATACAACTTATCCGGAAAATTATATTCTTCTGATGAATGAATTATCGGCTTTGCTAAGTCTTTCTTTCCTATCTCAATAGAATATCCTTTATCGGTTTTGCTTACTACAACATCATAATATTCATTTGTTTTATAACTTATTGGAATTACAGTTCCCTTCCATTTTTCCTTTGGCAAATGTACTATTTCAAATTCCATAACTTTTCCCCCTTTTAACCCCTGAAAAAATTGGTATAATCCTTTTTTAAATCAATTCCTTCGCTTTTCAGTAATTCCTTTGCAAGATAATAACCGCTTGCCATAACTCCGGCGACTCCAAATCCGGGGAATACCCATTGCCCCACAAGGTATAGATCTTTAATGCTTGTTCTCTGCTTCATATATTTGCCATACTCCGACTGCCTCACCGACCAACCCATGAAGGACCCGTTTTTGCTGTAAGTGTACCTCTCAAAAGTTATTGGAGTGGAAAGCTCATGATGCGAAATCGCTTCTGCAAAATCACGGCCCAGAAGCTTTTCTATCCGATCCAGAAGAATTTTCTCGACTTCCTTTTTCAATTCCCTATATTTTTCACCCCGGCTGCGGTCAGCTCCGGTTTCCCAATAGTTATGATATTCATAGCTCATAGGTGATAATGCAACCAACGGACGGAACTCATCGCCCTCCCTTTTCGGATAAATATAAATGACAATGGGAGCCGTTTCAGGCTTATACTCCTTTGTCCCCATCCTGTAATTACTCTCTGATAGAATGCTGATCGTTGCGAAATTACCCGGATCATATTTACTCTCATCCAAGGACATGAACAATGCTGCCGCAGGCTCAAATATCTCCCTTTTAGAGATTTTCCCAAGCATTTTCCCTTTTGCCTTTTCTGTATCAGGTACCCATTTATAAGTAAACTGCGGAGAAGCATTGCTGATAACCGCGCCAAGATATTCTGCTCCGTCTTTTGTCCTTACACCGTATGCCTGATTATCTCTGACCAGAATTTCAGTTACTTCTGAATTCAGCTTTAATTCCCCGCCCAACCGCTTCAGCCCTTCGACTGCAGCATTCGGAATTGCCTGCATACCGTTCACGGGACGATAGCTTTTACCGCATGCAAACCATTGGTACGCAAACGACATAAATACCATTGGGTAGGGGCTTATCGAATAAATCGCTGTTTTTAAATCATCTGAAGTTATAAGCAAATCCAGAACTTTATATGCATCCTTATTGCCGTATTTCATAAACGTTGGCCTGTGTTTTTTTGCATTCATACCAAACCGGATCAACTGGAATAGATTCATATCATAAGGTGGCTCAGGGG
>JAQWBH010000563.1 GCA_028707405.1 Parabacteroides sp.
TGTATACAATTCTATTGACCCATTAATTCTTCTATCAAAAAAGCCATAATCGATACCCAGATTTAACGAATTTGTTTTTTCCCACTTTAATGACGCATTACCTAATGTATTAGGATAAACGCCAATTGCAGTAGTAGAGCCATAAGTATAGTACGCATTGGCCATTTGCGATAAACTTGAATAACGACCAATCCCCTGATTTCCATTTTGTCCATAAGACAGTCTAAATTTCAAATACAAATTCTTATATGGATTAAAATCTTCATTTGATGCAACCCAGCCTAACGATAACGCAGGAAGTGTTACATATTTATTATTAGTACCAAATCCTGAATATCCATCACGACGAATAGTAGAAGACAACAAATATCTGTGTTTATATTGATAATTCAAACGAGCCATATAAGAAATACCCATTTCTTCCCATGATGTGTTCTTACTTGTTGTAATAACCGTACCTAATGTCATATTATCAAAACCAAGAGCTTCATTATCGAATCCTTGAGCAGTAAAATTGTAAGATTCTCCATGATGTTTCTCCCGACTATACAGTAATGTAGCGTTGACACTATGATCACCAAATTCATTCGTATAGGTAATAATATTATTATAAATCCAGCTTCTTTGATCTTCTGGATTCTTTTGCGCTTTACCTTTATTATCTGATCCATCAGCTATTGATGACGGCCAAAAAGTATTCTTCTTTTTATTATAGTATGTATTAGAATAATTAAAATCGTATGAAAGTCCTTTAATCCAAGGGCAATCAACATGAGCACTTGTCACAAAGAAAATATTATTGCTAATATCCTGATCTAGCGCCTTCAAATAACCAAGTGGATGCGCCATATATGATTCTCCGGTCAGATACATCGCATAATGATCTGGAGAATCCAAATCATAATTGGCCAACGGACTTGCCTTGCGAGCATAATCAAGACTTGCATTCAAGCCGGAATAATCGCGATATGAATAATTAATATTCGTTCCAATGGAGAACCAATCAGTAATCTTGCTATCCATTTTTGCAGTCAAAGTGTAATGAGAGAATTGATCATTTTTCAAAATGCCTTCTTCCTTTACATATGAACCAGAAGTATAATAATTAAATTTATCATTTCCTCCAGAAACATTGACATTATAACTTTGTATTGTCGCATTTTTGCGTTGTACTTCCTTAACCCAATCAATATCATTTCCAGCTTTATAGTTTACACGTTCTTCTTCACGACGCAATGTGCTGGCAACAACATCTTTATTCGTAACATCGGGATAAACAGGCTTGCCAACATCGCTCGTAGGAGCGGTTTTATACCACGCATACAAATTCTGCTGATAGTAATAGTCTGTTAAGCGAAGTGCATATTGTTCTGCATTCATCACTTTCATCGGATTATTGGTCATATCTTGAGCACCATAATATCCATTAAATGAAACCTTCGGTTTATCTGATTTACCTTTTTTAGTAGTAATAATAACAACACCGTTTGCTGAACGAGAACCATAAACTGCAGCAGAACTAGCATCCTTCAAAACATCAATATATTGAACGTCATTCGGGTTAATATCCGAGATTGCTCCATTATAAATGATCCCATCTAAAACGATTAATGGACTATCGTCTGCCGATAATGATGTTTGTCCACGAATTGATAAGGATGCATCTCCACCAGCTAACCCTGTTTGTGTAACATTCAAACCAGGAGAGGCTCCCGACAATGCCTGAGAAAGATTCACATTCGGTAATGTAGTTTTTTCATCCAAAGAAACTCTTGCGACAGAACCTGTTAAATCACTCTTTTTCATCGTACCATAACCAACTACAACCACTTCATCTATAGCTTCCACATCTTCTTCAAGAATAATATCAATACTCTTTTTACTTCCTAAAGTAACCTCTTTAGATTTATAACCGATATACGAAACTGAAAGTATAGGATTCTGTCCGGATATTGAAAGAGTAAATCTACCATCAATATCAGTAATAGTTCCATTGGTTGTTCCCTTCTCAACCACATTTGCGCCAATAACAGATTCACCTTTTGAATCTTTCACCGTTCCACGAACAGAATGTTGTCCCCACATGACATTTGTGCCCGCAAACACAAATACTAAAAATACTAACACAAGGGGAATGTGTAGCTGCCTTAATCTCGTGTAAATCATGACTTTTGTTAATAAATGATTAATTAATAGTTTGTAATAGATATATTCATAATATTGAAATAAGATAGAATATTCATGTCTTTCAATGTGTTTCCGCAAACAAATAGTACTTTACCATGGCCTTCTAAAAATTTTCGGCGCAGTTAACATCATATAGCGTTATCTTCTTACTTCCCTTATATTATATTTTTGCAAATGTATATTATATTTCAATATGATGTATATATTTTTAAAGAAATAATATAACTATAAGCATATCATTAATCTAAAATTTATTATAATCCTAATAAACATACAATTACTACATCTACATATTTTCATATACATAAATAAACTTAAAATCAATTTTAAATAAAAAAGAAGCATTAGCGCAATTTGACTAACACAATGATTGAATAGGTTCCATAAAAAGAATCAAGAAAAGGCCTGGTACATTTTATATTAAAGGATCCCAGAGAAAAATATCCTACGAAGCAAAGAAAATGTACTGAACAAATTAATATAGATTTATTCAGTACATATCACATTTCTCAATCTGGATTCTGCAGTTCCGGATAAGGTCTATTATAAAAACCGGTTATCGCAGCCAATAAAAAATAGTAATTGTCTGCCAAATAATTATATCCACAAGGTTCTCCACCTTTAGTTCTCCAGTCAATACTTTTCTGGTATCCAGGCATGAGCCCGGAATGTGTATAATCGCGTTCAAACGTAGCCATCATACTAAAAAGGATCCGGTCTGCTTCCTTTTTCATGCCAACAGTA
>JAQWBH010000564.1 GCA_028707405.1 Parabacteroides sp.
ATGTCTTTACCTTGTGGCAAACCCAGAAGAATATTAAGCATTTCTTCGGTGATATAGCAGGCGATTATGAAAGATTACAGTTTTGGAAACAGTACTCGCACTATTTTTTAAGAGTAGAGTATTTCCCCAGGCTTTCCGGTGCTATTCTGATGCAAAGTAAGGATCATATGTTTGTAGAGTTTGCTGAGGTCGGTGCTATGTACATGTTTAGAAGGGAAATACAAAATGTAGAAATGGTGGAGAACTATAGCAAGCGATATAACCGTGTTGATAGTGTGAAAAAGCTGAGAGATAGAACTGGATGTACAGAGCGCTTGATTCATACCCCTTACCAGTGGCAAAGTAATTTTAGGAACACACTGGCAATCTACGGTTATAAAGCAAGGGGTTGGGCGAATGGGAATTAAAGATATTTTCAAGCGCTTGTCTGCAGATGATAATTTTTCATATGTCCCTGCCTATATGGAGGATGAGATACGTATATATGGCGGCGATCCAACCAACATGGGCAGCATAAAATTGAATGAAAATATAAATCTATTGTTAATGCAGACCGCTATTAGCCTTTCAGAAGATGGCACTTATCTATCCATAAATTATGATGATGTATATGATCTCTATTATAACGATGAAGGCGGCATAGTTGAGGATTACAAAATATTCAATCTTCCTGAAGTTTTTAATGGATTTATAAAAGTTGGTAATTCAGGAAATTATATGGAAAACGATGAGGTGAAATATTCCTTTGAATTTATTGATGGTCTTCATCCAGTAATCCGACGGGTTAAGCGGAATATTGTTACAGTTGAAGGCGAGTATAGAATTCTTCCACGGGAGTTATATAATTGCTTGCAATCTATTATTGAATATAACACCGATGCCCTCCGTAACAAGGATACGGCTGAACAATTTCAGCTTCTGGCCTTGATTAAAGATTATGCAAAAAAAGCTAATCTTGCCATGAATGAAAGATTGCGGATTGAGAGTAAGCCCATTGTTATCGATAAGATAAAGCTTGATTTCGAGCAGAATCCCAATGGACTGGAAATAAAACCGTGGATTGATGATCAGGACAAGGGTTTTAATGACAGGTTCTTAAAAGCATTCGATAGAAATGCGGATATCCGGCCTTTTTATAATGTCAAGGATGATACGGGCAAAGATGTTAAGGTAATTTTAAAAAATAAAGAGGCAGCAACAAAACTAAAGCGTAATCGGCTACTAACGGGTGATGATGAGCGTAATTTTCTGCGGGGAATCAATGAAATTTTTGAAGATGAAAGTTTCGATTTGTCTTTATATGGTGAGCGGGTAATAGGTTATGGCTACCTGAATTATAGGGCCAATGATTCGATTAGTTCTGATAATGATGAGAGCTGGTTTGATTCCTGCAATGAATTGGAATACCCGCATATTTTAACCTCGGAGAACAAAATAAAACTTTATCCGGAAGACATTGATTATCTTCAGGATAAGCTGAAGGGCTTGGAAGATGCACAGGCAAATACAGCTGAACTCGATTTTAAACGAGATGATGAAACCTATAAATTAATTCTTACTAGAGATGAAATTTGCAATGAGATTAATAAGATACGAAAAGCGATTTGTGACCCCTCCAAGATAAAGAATAAAAAGGCATTACAGGAAATAAGGCAAATTGTGGCGGAAGACCCCGCTCAAAGGTATATAGAATATAATGGTCGGTTTGTGTGTAATTCCGGTATTGATAATATTGATCAGTGCATTGCTGGGTTAGAAAGTAAAGATGTAGCCGATTCCCGGAGGAAGGCACTTTTGATAGAGCATAACCTGGAGGAAAAGACTTTTGAGGAAACCCCATCAACAGGCATGGTTGAAACGGTGTTGGAGTTGCCTTCATCGTTAGGTGTTACATTGTACGAACATCAGGAAATAGGTCTACAGCGCTTACAGAGCCTTTATAAAATGTCTAGAACAAATGGCTTCTTACTGGCAGATGATATGGGTTTGGGGAAGACCATACAAATACTATCGTTTCTTGCTTGGTTGAATGAAAATGAGTCTCTTAGCCCCTCACTGGTGGTTGCCCCTACAACATTGTTGAATACATGGGATAACCCCGACCCGCTACAATCCGGAGAGATACAAAAATTCTTTGCTCCTGATACTTTTACCACCTATCGGTTACAGGGAACCATAAAAGACCATAGTTTTGAACAAAAAAAAGTTACCGAGCAGATCAATAAAAACGACCTAGTTTTCACTACCTATGATTCTTTGCGGCTCAATCATGTATGGTTGGGTAGAATCAAATGGAAGGTTTTAGTCTGCGATGAAATCCAATATGCCAAGAATCCCCGGACGATGGTAAGTAATTCTCTTAAAGCACAAAATGCCGATTTCAAAATTGCCTGTAGTGCAACGCCAATAGAAAATAGTACGGAGGATTTGTGGAATATTATGGACTTTGCAATACCCGGTATTTTCGGATCTTTAGCCGAATTTAAAAAACGCTATGTGAAACCGTTAAGCCGTCTGAGCAATATCCAGTTAGATGAACGGGCGCAGATCAATGATCAGTTGGTACAAAAGATCGGAGCTAGTTTTATACGCAGAAGCAAAGAGGAGCAGATCAAGGAACTGCCGGCTAAGCGAGTAATCGTGGATTATATCCGGCTTAATCCTATGGAACTTCAGTATATGGCCCAGCTTAACCAGCTAAGAGCGGATGGCGAAAGCGCACTCCCCATCATTCAAAAAATGGTTGCCTTGTGTAGTCATCCATATTTGGTAAAAGGTATCGATATTCGCTCCATAAAAACCGAGCTGCTTATAGAGGAATCATCTAAACTAAAGCATTTGAAATCTATTTTAGGTAGTATCAGGGAAAACAAGGAAAAAGTCGTTATATTTACCCGGTTTAAAAATATGCAGACAATGATAGCAA
>JAQWBH010000121.1 GCA_028707405.1 Parabacteroides sp.
TTTCGTTTATATACATGCACTTGCGTTCCAATTCGTTGGTTTAGAGGGATTAATACCATTGTTTAACCCCGCGGCTAACGGGAATTAATGGGAACAAAAAAGACCTCTCGGGAAGGGTTTGCGCTACCAATTGCGCTACTAAAACAGGGTGCGCTACCTTTTTTTGCGCTACCAAAAACACTCTCTTTTGAGTTCTCAAAAAGCCTTTAAGCCGTATAAAAACGCTTTAATATGGCAAGTCAGAAAGTATCTGTCGTATTCGACAGAAAGAAAGTCGCAGAAAAACGCGGCCAAGGAATTGTAGAAATGCAAGTTTATTTGAGTAGACGAGAACGTAAGTACATCCCAATCGGTAAATGTTCTCCGGACGAATTAGAAGATTATCTGTCGTCCAGAGATGTAAAGAATGAGATTAAACGCTGTAATGATATCATTTCAGCAATGCTCTTGTTCGATGACGAGATGACAGTTCAGCAGTTTGATAGCTATTACTTAGGTAAAAAGAAATCCCGAAGTAGTAATTTATACAAAGGGACAGACCAAACTACCAACTTCATAATCTATATGAAGGAAAGCATCGACAAGGAAAAGTTCAGTACCGGCACTCACAAACACAAAATCTGTACTTGGGAGGCCGTCAAACGTTTCGGCAAAATCAAAACATTTGCAGACCTTACCCCTAAACACATCCTTGAATTCGATGAATGGTTGCACGATGGTTCCAGAACAGACGTTTCTGTGCACACTTATCACAAACATCTTCGTAAAGTGACACGCTACTTGAGAATGGCCGATATGATTCCTGCAGACCCATACGAACGTGTCAAATTGAGCCGAGGTAAGAGCAAAGAACGTCAGCCACTCACAGAGGATGAGCTGGACAAATTGAGAACAATTAAGTTGTCGGAGCCAATGGACCATGTACGAGACCTTTTCATCTTTTCAGCCTATACCGGCCTTGCTTACTGTGATGTACAGGTATTCAATTTCGAGCAGATGACTGAAAAGATTGGCAAGATATACTATATCGATGGTGAACGACTCAAAACAGGGACAAAGTTCTTCACACCCATTTTGAACCCGGCTATGGAAGTACTGAAGAAGTACGATTACAACCTACCCAAAATCACGAACCAAAAGGGAAATGAATATCTCCATCTCATTCAACATGCCATGGGACTTCGCAAGAGTCTGACCTTTCACGTTGCCAGACATTCCTTCGCGACTTTAGCTATTTCACATGGCGTACCTATTGAAGATGTAGCCAGAATGTTAGGTCATGAAGACATTCGCACTACTCAGATTTATGCTAAGATTCTGAAGACCACCATCAATCAGTATTCCACAAAATTGCAGAATTCGATAAAATAAAGATGTAAACTTTGTAATCCGCAGCAATCACCCCAACTTGATTGTTGCGGATTTATGTATCAGCCATGAAATGTCATCCTTCAAAATGAAGAAAAAGATACAGTAAATAACTAAAGTTTCCCACCCCTTAAAACACTGATTTTTCTCATTCATCTTTTCTTGTCGTCCCCATATCCATTGAGTTTTAACACATGGCTAATAGCTGTTATGCTATTCGTTTATGTTCATCATCCCATTTTTCTAAGGCTTCAGCCATTACAAGGATTTTACCCATCTCTTTGTCGTTGACACTGATTGCAGCCATAAGCTGTTGGGGCGTAACCCCAAGTGTTTCTCCCAAAGCACGAAGAATGCGTTCGATACAAGCAAGAACTCGCTTCCATAAGGTGAGCGCCATAAGGTCGTCTTCCATATCCGAAAAGAGTTCGCCCATGGTCTGGTATTCCCCGAAACGCTTTTCCAAAGTCATAACGGTATAGGTAAGGTAGCACAGCGTTGCGTCGGCTATCTGACCGTTGAAGTCGCAACCTTGATAACCTCCCAATCCGAGATACTGCTTAGTTTCCTTGTTCATCACCTCTATGTTCCATCTGATTTGATACACTTCAAAGGCTTTTACGAAAGACATCGTCGTATCCGTGGTGAGCAAGACGTTCCATGCGGAGTTTCTGCCGTACTTGATGAGAAAGATTCTAACAGGTGTATCTCCCAAGTTGCCGTTAAGCCGGATATATCTGCATCTATACTTACGACAGACCTTTCCTCGCTCGCGCTCATAGGCGGCAATGAGTTCCGCTGCATTTTTCTTCCTGCCCGATACGGTGTATTTCGTCTTTCCCAACTTTGCAAGTCCCACAAAGTGCATCGCACCTTTACCTATGCTTCTGACACACGCCATAAGTTGCTCGCAAGTGAACCAACTGTCGGTTATCACATACTTGGCATGTAACCCCATCTTCCAGCCACGGCGAAGCATATCCACAGCGACTTCCATCTTAGGCTTCTTACACTCTTGAAAGCGCTCATAATCAGGACTGCCATTATTCCTCTTGGCATGATATGCCTTTCGGCGTTGCTGTTTTGTCAGCCCACAGTCGCCTTGTTTGCCCTTTTCCTGATGCAGTGAGAAGTCAAAAGGTATGGTTGTCTTGCCGTCAAAGAAGGCACAAAGTAACAGCTTGTAGCCCAATACGCACTTGCCTTTCACATGATCGAAGACACGGCTGACTCCCTCCATTCTCACGCCACTTTTCTCAAGCACGGTGTCATCAATAATGAAACATGTCGTGGTGTCGGGGCGAGGAGCTTCACCATACTTCCGCAACAGGCACATATAACGCAGGGCAAAGTGATTCATTAAACGTCTCCAGTCCATTGATGGGCGAATCATCATGCGATAGAAACAGTTTTTGCCATGGTTTGAAAGCTCGTATATCTTATGCTTACATATGCTGTGGATACTATCACCCACTATGCGGAAGAGGCAAAGGGAAAGGATTAACTCAGAAGCGGAAACTCCGTCCTGTTTCTCCAATGACAGTTGGGATAACAGGCGACCGATACCAAACTTGCCAAAAAGATGAAATAAATCATCACTCATTCGATTTTTAACACTCAGGAGTTTGGATAACTCAGATATTTTCTCTATTTTTGCTTCCATAACAGTTTTGTTGTTTTGCCTTTGAAATCAGTTGTTTATCGATTACTAATTTACAAAGAAAATTCGACAAACTGTTATTTTTCCATCTATTTATTAGGGTGGGAAACTTTAGTAAATAACATTTCTGAAATAGAACGGCGACCAACAAAGAAGAATATGTTATGAACTCATATTTAGAATTAGTTGCAGACTATATGTATTAGGAGTAGCATATTGCTCCCATCAATGAGTTAATAAAACAAAATTCTAGATTATTTAGCTCTTTTGCAACTAAGTTGCAAATAATCTTATATACTTTTGTCGTCAAATGAAAAGGATACAATACATATCATCTATTGCAATAGCATTGATAATGATGATGTTGACAACCTTCATGGTACATCATCATCACAACAATCAGATATGTACAATTGAGGAAATTTGTGCCATTGACGGAAATATCAATGATAACCATACCTCACATGCTCAAAATGAGGAGGAAGGATGCCCTTTGCTGCAAATTCGTAACTTTACAAGCAATGTAAAGAGCGTACAAAACACATATGATACTTCAATATCTCATTTTCCATGTCTATTCGGTATATTTGCAAATATAATAATTGATTATAATAACTTTGATAGCAGAATTATTGATTACCCAAATAAATATGCAGTACTGACTCAAGCAAATAATACTGCACATTCAAGAAGGGGACCTCCTGTTTTGTAATAATACGATATTTTTGAGAAGGTAATTCTTTACATATTCAATTACTATAGATCATCTAACATAGAGAGAATCCAATAAGTTTGAACTTATTGAATTGTTTGACTGTATAGCGCTATTAATAATTATGTATTGCTATATATAGTTTTCAAGATCATGTACTTCTCAAAATTGTCATTTTTATATAACATTCATAAGTCATTAATGTAATTAATCTTAAAGAGAAGAATGATATCTTCTTTATATATAGTTCACATATAATCAGCTATGCTAATTATAAGAAATTTTTAAAATTATGATCAATAAAATCATTTTATATTCCATACGGCACAAATTTGTCGTACTATTACTGGTTGTTATAATAATCGGGGGTGGCTTTTACTCTCTTCGTACCATTAATGTTGACTCTACGCCCGATATTACTAACAACCAAGTACAGATAATTACTACTGCAGAAAATCTGTCAACTGGCGATATAGAACAGTTTGTTACTTATCCAGTGGAATTAGCTATGTCTAATTTGCCTGGAGTAAAGGATATTCGATCTGTATCTAGATTTGGTCTTTCTGTTGTTACCGTCATTTTTAAGGATAATATGGGTACATACCAGCCACGTCAGTTGGTACAAGAGAAATTAAGTGAAGTAAAAGAACAAATACCGGAAGGCTTTGGAACGCCCAAGATGGGACCAATTACGACAGGTCTCGGAGAAATATTTCAATATACATTGGTCCCCAAAGACTCCTCAAAATATACACCACAAGAGTTGCGTACAATACAGGACTGGATTGTAAAACGTCAAATGGCAATGATGCCAGGCGTCGTAGAGGTTAATTCCTTTGGAGGTAGTATAAAACAATATGAAATCACGTTATCTTCAGAACGTCTTAATGCCATGAACATAACAATATCCGATGTATTCGAAGCACTCAAAAAGAACAACATCAACACTGGTGGTGCCTATATTGAAAGGGATCACATGGCGAATTTTATTCGTGGAGAAGGATTAGTAAAGTCAATAGAAGATATCAAAAGTATTGTTGTAAAGAAAGAAAATGGAATTCCGGTTTTAGTAAGTGATGTCGCAGAAGATGTCCGATTTGGTGAACAGGTACGTTATGGAGCCTTCACACAAGACGGCCACGAGGCTGTAGGCGGCATGATACTGATGCTTAAAGGAGCCAACTCTGACAAAGTTGTAAGAGATGTAAAGGAACGAATAAAGTCGGTTCAGAAGTCATTACCTCCAGGTATTACGATAAAGCCATTTCTTGATCGTTCCAATCTCATTCAACGCACAACAAGTACGATTGCACGCAATTTGATAGAAGGTGCTCTTATTGTTATTTTCGTACTGGTACTGCTCTTAGGAAGTATTAGAGGTGGTATTATCACAGCATCGGTTATACCACTGGCGCTTCTTTTTGCTTTTATTCTGATGCGCATCTTTGGGGTATGGGCCAATTTAATGAGTTTAGGAGCCATTGATTTCGGAATTATAGTGGATGGTGCGGTGATAATCGTTGAAGGTATTACTCATAAAATAGAATCAAGAATGAAAAAGAAAATGGAATTCAACCGAGATATTATGGATACCATAAGTTACGATTCGGCATCCACAATGATGGGTTCTGCCTTTTTCGGACAACTTATCATACTTATCGTATTTACACCCATACTGTTTCTTTCTGGTGTGAGTGGTAAAATGTTCCAACCTATGGCATTAACATTCTCTTTTGCCATAATAGGTGCAATTATTCTATGTCTTACGTACGTGCCAATGGTCTCATCTATATTATTGCGTCCATCCAGAAAGCCAAACAGTATTTTTACTCGTTTAGAAAACAGGCTTGAGAAATTTAGTATGAAATTAATGAATAAAATACATGCAGGCTATGAACCGCTTTTGAATTTTTCCCTTGGTCACAAAAAACTTATTCTTTCCATTGCTATTACTTTATTTATTATGGCAGGAATAGCATTTAGTCGCATGGGTGGAGAGTTTATGACTAGTTTAGATGAAGGTGATATTGCCATGCAGACATTTTTGCGACCAGGCAGTTCTCTATCCGAAACCATAAAACGTGAAGAAGAAGTGGAACGATTATTACTAAAGAGTTTCCCTGAAATTAAAACCGTATGTGCCCGAATTGGCGTTGCTGATATACCGACCGATCCTATGGGATTTGATTATACTGACAGTTTCATCATTTTGGAAAAAGATATGAGTAAATGGACATCCGCGAAAACTAAAGAGGAATTGATTGAGAAAATTAAGGCTAAACTAAGTGTGCTTCCTGGTTTGAATTTCTCGTTTTCACAGCCTGTAGAATTACGATTTAATGAATTGTTGACAGGCATTCGCGAAGATGTTGCAGTAAAAATTTATGGTGATGACCTTGATAAATTAAATGAACTGGGTGAAAAAATGGTTAGCATCATCAGTAAGATAAAAGGTGCAGGAGACGTATCACTTGAACGAACGTCAGGCCTTCCACAAATAACAGTAAAATATGATCATCAAAAGATAGCACAATATGGGCTGAATATAGAAAAACTGAATCAGTATGTTAGTACAGCTTTTGCAGGGAGTAAGACAGGAGTAATATTTGAAGGCGAGAAACGATTTGATATGGTAATACGTCTTGCTCAGAAAGAACGTAAGAGCATAGACGATTTACGAAATCTTTATGTAGACCTGCCAGACGGTGAGCTTATTCCACTCAAAGAAGTTGCTGATATCATTTATCAACCAGGTCCTATGCAAATTTCTAGAGATCAGGCTTCACGGCGTATATATGTTGGCGTAAATGTACGAGGAAGGGATGTTCAATCGCTTGTAGAAGAAATCCAGAAAAAAGTCGAAAAAGAACTTAAGATGCCCGCGGGCTATCGAATTACTTATGGGGGAGAATTTCAGAACTTGCAAGATGCTAAAGCCCGTCTGATGATTGTAATGCCAATAGCCATGCTGCTTATTTTCATCTTACTCTATTTCGCCCTGAAATCTGTTAAGCAGGCTTTAATGATATATATGGCTGTGCCACTTGCCGTCATTGGAGGTGTTTTCTCACTTGTCTTACGTGGCATGCCATTCAGCATTTCTGCAGGAGTAGGGTTTATTGTCCTCTTTGGAGTCGCAGTACTCAATGGACTTGTATTAATAAATAGATTTAATTCATTAAAAGAAAAAGGAATGACAAATGTAATAGATCGAATCAAAAATGGAACACGTGAGAGATTGCGTCCCATACTTCTTACAGCAACTGCTGCTATGTTGGGATTTCTGCCAATGGCGGTTTCAAGTTCAGCTGGAGCAGAAGTCCAACGACCTTTAGCCACTGTTGTAATTGGAGGATTATTTAGTGCTACATTGCTTACATTGATAGTCGTACCAATTTTATATACATTAGAAGAGCGATTGGGTAAACCCCATCTGCATCATAAAGTTATAACAACAACTATAGTTATGATGCTGTTGGCAGTGCCTTCGGCAATGAGTGCCCAACAACCTATATCACTGGACAAGGCTATTCAGATAGCAATAGAGACCTATCCATCAATCAAATCTGCCAAGTTTGATGTGAAAGCACAAATGGAACTGAAACGTTCCGCTTGGGATATTGGAGCCACTGAAATATCCACAGGGACTGAAGAAAAGGGTAAGGGCAACAATGCTATAACAACACTAATATCAGTTAGACAGAATCTCGATATTCTAGGAATCGGAGCCCGTTCTAAATATTATAATAAACAAACAGATGTTTCCAAAGCACAGGTTAAAGTTGCAGAGAGAGAATTGCGTCGTGAAGTAAGTATTGATTATGGAACGGCTTATGTAGCTCAGCAACGCCGAACAGTATATGACAGACTTGATTCCATCTATAGAAATTTTGAGAAAGCCGCAAAATTGCGTTACGAAACTGAAGCTACCTCAAAGTTAGAATATATCTCGGCCCAAAACCAAGCTCGACAGATAGGTCTGATGAAGCAGCAGGCAATTCAAGATGAACAGATTGCACTAAAGAATCTCAACCGCTGGCTTGGAGACAAACTTCTTTATACTACAGACGGTAGCATTGCCAGATTGCTAACAGATATTATTCAACCATCGACAGTGCATCCGACATTGCAACTTGCTGATGAAAAGATAAAATTAACAGACAGCAAGTATAAAATGGAAAAATCAGAATTCCTTCCTAAGTTTTTTGTTGATTACGGTCGGCAAAAGATAGGATCAGCATCGGGTTATTATTCCTATCAAGTTGGTCTAAGTTTACCGCTTTTCTTTGGAGCTCAGTCTGGACGTACTAAATTTGCAAAGATACAGTGTGATATTGCTCGGCAGAACTATGACCTTCAGCAGCGTGAATTGACATCACAGCGAAATACAACCACTGATAAGTATGAAAAATGGAAAAGTTCTTTGAGATATTATAATGATACAGCTCTTCCTTTGGCAAAAGAACAGCAACAAGCCGCTATGCAGTATTATCTAAAGGGTGCAACTGATTACATTGGATTCATCCAAAATATGAAAGATGCTGTTCAAATTCAGTTGGACTATTGGAACTGTTATAGTGAATATCTAAGCACGAGATTTAATTTGGAATATTATTATTAATCAAATAACTAAAAGAAATGAAATACAAATTATTATATATAGCTATAGTCGTTAGTTCTACAGTCATTATGTCTGCTTGTGGAAAAAAGGAAGAACAGCCAAAAGAAGTTAGTGTCTCTGTTCGCAACGAAGAGCCATCGCAGTCAGACGTATCTCTTACCGACGCTCAAAAAAAATCTCTTAATGTCACCATTGGTAAGATGCCGACTTATAAGTTTAATGGGCTGATTGAAGCTAATGGTACATTATCTGTAATGCCACAGAGTGAAGCTTCTGTATCACCTTATATTGGTGCTAATGTAAAAACAATTATGGTGAAGGAAGGGCAAAGTGTTCGCCGTGGCCAGGTCCTTGCCTATCTATCACATCCAGATTTGCTTGATTTGCAAAGCCGCTATTTGGCATCATACAATCGTATGAAATTTGTCACCCAAGAATATAATCGTCAAAAACAACTTTATACAGAGAAAATTGGATCTGGAAAAGATTTCCAACAGATACAAGCAGAATATAAATCTTTAAACGCAGAGCTTCGGACGACTGAGTCACAACTCAATCTTATTGGTATAAATCCGACAAGTGTGCGCAATGGTAAAACTATTATGAGCATAGCTGTTAAAAGTCCTATTAGTGGCACTGTAGAAAAAATTAGTATAAAGACTGGTCAGTTTGCCGATTCTCAAACTCCAATGTTTCGTATCGTCAATATAAACAATGTCTATGCAGATCTTCTGGTTTTCGAAAAAGATGTTCCAATGGTAAAAGTTGGTCAGAAAGTTTTGTTATCTTTGAAATCTGCTACTGGAGTAACATATACAGGAAAAGTATATTCTGTAGGAACAACATTCGATAGTAATCCCAAAGCTGTACATGTACGTGCCAGCATCGATGGAATAAAGCGTGGGCTTATTGTCGGGATGTATCTTTGTGGAAAAATAGAATCAGAAACAAAAAAACTTGTTGCAATACCAGAAGAGGGAGTAGTGGATGATTCAGGGAAATCATATGTTTTTTCAGTGACACATCAAAATAGCAAGTGGCTTTTTCATCCTATTGAGGTAAAGAAGGGAAGGACAGAAAATGGATATGTGGAAATTGTGAATGCTGAAAAAATAAGCAACAATACAATTTTTGCACTTGATAACGCCTATTATATACTTTCCGAAATGAAAAAAAATGAAACAGGGGAAGAGTAATTTTTATGATTGTATTTAATAATATTTTTTAATATATGAACAAAAAACTGGTTAAAATAATAGTTTCTGCAATATTATTGATAGGGGCTGTTATAGTTGAAGAAATGGCTAATTTAGCCGTTTGGAAACTTCTGATAGTATATCTTGTTCCATATTTACTGGTGGGATATGATGTTATCAAAGAAGCTCTTAAGGGCTTAACCAAAGGAAATGTCTTTAATGAAAACTTCCTTATGGTTATTGCCACTTTTGGAGCATTGTGTATTGGTTTCTTGCCAGGAAGTGCAACTGAATTTCCTGAGGCGGTATTTGTTATGCTGTTCTTTCAAGTGGGAGAACTGTTTGAGGACATAGCAGAGGGACACAGCCGAAAGTCTATTTCGGATTTAATGAACATTCGTCCGGATTCTGCTAATGTGTTACGTGGTAATGCTATTAGTGTAGTATCACCAGAAACCGTAGCTGTAGGAGAAATTATTGTAATAAAACCAGGAGAGAAGGTTCCTCTTGATGGCATAGTAATGGAAGGTACATCCAATCTGGATACAGTCGCATTGACAGGTGAAAGTCTTCCTCGAGAAATAAACGTAGATGACACCGTTATATCAGGCTGCGTTAATATATCAGGTCTACTCAAAGTAAAAGTTACGAAAGACTTCGGACAGTCTACAGTTTCTAAGATTATTAACTTAGTAGAAAATTCAAGTGTAAATAAATCGAAGAGTGAAACCTTTATTGCTAAATTTGCTCGAGTTTATACTCCAATCGTAGTGTTTGTGGCACTTGCTCTAGCTATCTTACCACCCCTTTTTTCCTATGATTTTATGGTAACATTTCCTATATGGCTAAATCGCGCATTGACATTTCTGGTAGTATCTTGTCCATGTGCATTGGTTATATCTGTTCCCCTCACTTTTTTTGGGGGCATTGGTGGAGCTAGCAAGAATGGAATACTCATAAAAGGAGGAAACTACATGGAGACACTTGCCAAAATTGGGACCATCGTTTTCGATAAGACAGGAACGTTGACAAAAGGAAAATTTGAAGTTAACGCCATTCATCCAAACATTATTAATGAAAATCAATTGTTACATTTAGCTGCTCATGTAGAACGCTTCTCTACACATCCTATAGCCATTTCTTTGCGAAATGCATATCCAAATGAAAATGATGACTGCAAAATAGAAGATATAGAAGAAATATCAGGCCATGGTATTCGTGCAAAGGTGAATGGCGAGATTGTTTGCGTAGGTAATACCAAGATGATGGATTCTATTGGGGCCAAATGGGAACCATGCGAAACGAGCGGTACAATTATTCATGTCGCTGTTAAAGGACTGTACGTTGGGCACATTGTCATATCAGATAAGATTAAGGAAGATTCAAAAGATGCGATTGCCGCCCTGAAAGCAGAAGGTATTGAAAAAACGATAATGCTTACGGGCGATCGAAAAGAAGTTGGAGAGGTCGTTGCAAAAGAACTATGTTTGGATGAATATCATACAGAACTCCTTCCTGCAGATAAAGTGAAATATTTGGAACGTATTATCAAAGAGAAAAATAGAAAAACCTATTTGGCTTTCGTTGGAGACGGTATCAATGATGCTCCTGTATTAGCTAGGGCAGATGTCGGAATAGCAATGGGCGGACTTGGATCCGATGCAGCCATTGAGGCTGCAGATGTAGTCCTTATGGATGATAAACCATTTAAAATAGCTGTTGCTATCAATATTGCTCGTCGAACAATCAATATTGCAAGGCAAAATGTTATATTTGCTATTTTTGTTAAGGTTTTGGTCCTCGTACTCGCAGGATTTGGTATAGCTACAATGTGGATGGCTGTATTTGCTGATGTCGGTGTAACTATCTTAGTAATACTTAATGCTGTACGAACACTTAAAGAATAGTTGTTCATAATTAAATATAGCAGCATGATTTCCGTACAACCCAGATTTATGCGAAGATTCTGAAGACTACCATTAATCAGTATTCCACAAAATTACAGAATTCGATAAAATAAAAATGTAAACTTTGTAATCCGCAGCAATCACCTCAACTTGATTGTTGCGGTTTTATGTATCAGCCTTGAGATGCCATAGAATACACACTTCAAAATGATGAATATTAATTTGAAGACAAGGAATACAATCTGGAAAAATCCTATGATCGCGTTCACTATATATTTTCCTATGTAATGCCCTATGATGGCACCTTCTAAAGCAGACATGGTCATTCATATTTATACAGACAAAGTTACTAAATTATTATGAGAAAAACGAATATTAGGGCAATGATTTTCAATTAGATAAATGTTTTAATACAGCATTACGTGAATAATATCATGGTACATTATACTAATGTTTCATCTTTCTATTCTTGCAATATTTGAACCGAACATTATTTCATTTAAGCAATTATCTCTAGAATTTTCATTGACTTATCGAGATTAATTTCAGGATGATCTTCTTTCCCCTAAAGTTATCTTCGTAACTTTGAAGGAAGGGTCATGCGTAGAAGGTTCAACTAGCTCCGCAGAATTTGTTTAGCAAGTTGTACTTTTGTGCGGACAAAACGGAGTTTCGTCTTCAAAAGTAACTTG
>JAQWBH010000565.1 GCA_028707405.1 Parabacteroides sp.
GTTCAGGCGGGACGTTGGATAGTTCTTCTGAACTTTATCAGCAGTATCAAAAAAATGGGGTTCAGATTGGAGAGGAATTGCAGGCTCCAACTTATTGGGGTGATAAACCATTCACCTCCGGTCCTGTATATTTTGGTGCAATCGTTTGTTTCCTTTTTGTCTTAGGTATGTTTGTCATACGGAATCCAATGAAATGGTGGTTGTTTTCTGGGGCGCTATTCTTTATTTTTTTAGCACTAGGAAAGAATTTTGCTTCTTTCAATGATTTTATGTTTTACCATTTGCCCATGTATAATAAGTTTCGTACTCCGGAGATGGCATTAGTAATACCTGGTTTAGTTTTCCCGGTTATTGGATTCTGGGGCTTGAAAGAGCTTTTGGAGGGGAAGATGGATGATCAGAAAATGAAGAAAAGTTTTCTTTGGTCATTGGGATTGACAGGCGTTCCATGTTTGATCATTTGGTTAATGCCGTCAATGTTACTTAATTTTCACTCTACTTTTGATGCACAATTTCAAGGCCAGGTACCTAACTGGTTCTATCCTGCTTTATTGACTGATAGGGCGTCATTAGCTTCTGCCGATGCTTTGAGATCGTTAATTTTTATTGTGTTGACTGCCGGATTACTTTTAATCTATTGGAAATCTAAGAATAAGCAGTCTACATCTATGTGGATTAGTGCGGGTATTGCTGTGTTGATGCTTATTGATTTATGGAGTGTTGATCGCCGTTATTTAAATGATAATAATTTTTCTTCTGAACAATTGCATGAAAGTTATAAGGCATCAGTGGCTGATAATGAGATATTAAAAGATAAAGACCCATCATATCGTGTCCTCAATTTGAATGACCCTTGGCAAGATACATCGACGTCTTACTATCATAAGTCTGTTGGTGGATATCACGCTGCAAAACTACTTCGTTATCAGGAATTGATTGATCATCGTTTGTCCCCTGAATATATATCTATTGTGCAGTCTTTGCAGAAGGCTAAAACGGAAGAAGATGTAATGGCTGCATTCGCCTCTACAACTTCTTTAAATATGTTGAATATGCGATATATTATATATAATCCGACACAACGTCCGATCCGTAATCCTTATGCGTATGGGAATGCTTGGTTTATAGGACAAATAAGGATGGTAAACAATGCGGATGCTGAGATGAAAGCGCTTGACTCTTTGAATCCACTGGAAACGGCTGTTGTCGATAAACGATTTGCAAATGATCTGATAGGCTTTGTTCCACAAAAAGATTCTACAGCAACTATTGTAATGACGTCATATAAACCTAATATGGTTACTTATAAGAGTAAGGCTTTATCCGAACAGTTGGCAGTCTTTTCTGAAATATATTATCAACCGGGATGGAAGGCATTAGTTGATGGAAAATTGATGCCTCATTTCCGTGCAGATTGGACGCTTCGTGCTATGCGTATTCCTGCAGGTGAACATCAAATTGTGTTTAAATTCATTCCAGATGGATATAACAGGGCTTATAACATTGCATATTATGGCGGAGTACTAGTTCTTTTATTATTTGCTGGTGCGATTGTATATTCTGTTGGTATATTTTGGAAACAAAAATAATGTAATATATTGATTAAAGTCAAGAAGTATAATACGACCATGTGCTAAACGTATATACTCTTTGATTTAATGTTATATTGTTTTTGCGAAGGAAAGTAAAACGTTTGAAAAATGGTCCCAGGTAAGTTCTATTTTTGTTTTTTGAATGTTGGAAACAAATATATTTCTATCGTGTTCATAGAAACTGCGAATAGTGTCAGCTATTGATTCAGATGAAATCTCAGGAGCCATCAATCCTACTCCGGGTTTCTCAATATTTTCACTCAATCCACCGATATTAGTTGCAATTAGTGGTAAGTCAAAATTGTACGCAATGGAGGTAATTCCGCTTTGTGTTGCCGAACGATAGGGAAGAATGCACACATCTGCAGCGGAAAAGAATGCAGGAACTTCATCATCGCTGATGTATCGATTGAATACTTTATATTTTTTAGGATTGCGTGTAGCTTGTATTTGTGCAGTATATTTATCAAAGCTACCGTAGCTTTCTCCTGCAATAAGTAATTGATAGTTGTCGTCTAATTGATTAACGGCCTCAATGAGTAAATCTAACCCTTTATAATCGCGTATAAGCCCGAAAAACAGTATAGTTCTCTTTGTTGAATCTATTTGTAGTTTCTTTTTGGCTTGCGAGGTATCAATTCTTTTTCCAAATTGATTGTATAAAGGATGTGGACTGATCATACATTGAGCCTTTGGATAGAGTTTGTGAATATCGTCAGCAACTTTTTGGGTCATAACCGCAAACCCTGAGCACTGTTTAAAGAACAATGAAGCAAGTGGTTTGTCATAGAGATGCGGTTCGTGTGGAATTGCGTTATGAACTAACGCAATTACTTTACATTTCTTTTTCATAGCATGTGCTATGTAAGCGTATTCAGGAGCAAAAAATGACATCCAATAGCTAATGATAAGAATATCAGGACAAAAGTTGTCAATATGTTTAAGAGTTACAGCATATGAATACGCATTGACGCTGTTTAGGCAACGATCACTTTCGATTACAATAGCCGTATCTTCTTTTGCTACATACTGGGTTTTACCGGGGAAGAGAAAATCTGGATAAAGCTTTTTAAAATTGAATGCTTTGACAATGTTTCCTTTTTCTGTCAGTGTATTATATAACATAGCACTAAACTGTGCAATTCCTCCTCTATAAGGATAAAAGGGTGAAAGAATAGCTATTCTCATAATGTACACATTTTTCTTATGGTAACGTTAATAAGTAATACCCGCAAGTTGTATAAACGTTACGAAGGTAGGGAATATTTAGGAATTTCCATAATCTGTGGGGAGAAAGACCAAATTTTACTTCGTAGTTGGGGTTGATGAAG
>JAQWBH010000566.1 GCA_028707405.1 Parabacteroides sp.
GACGAACTGATGGGGTATAAAGGCACAGATACTTCCAAAGACCTAATACTGCAAATCAGAAATAAAATCGATTCCGCCAAAACCGGAAAAGATTATCAATATGCCCTACAAGTCGTTTATGCCACACACGCAACAATATTTTCAAAAGCAATGTCCGCACCCGGAACGGGAAATCCGGGGTGGGACACTGAAGACGCAATCGAGCATGCCGGAAAAAGTAAATGGGGACTTTCCTGCATGAATATACCGGAAATAACAACAATGATGCTCGGAGGTTCAGTCTTCTTTTCGAACAATAATATACCCAACATGAAAGTTTTACGATTCAGCAACCTGTATAGAACGTTGAAGGATTTTTCTGACCTTAATTCCTTAAAGGTGTTATTTTTTTTGTATAAGCTCACACTGCATGATGAAAGTTCACATGTTGGAATATCAGAAATTTCAACGGAAAGCGGTCTTCCAACCGATACGGTCAGAAACTGTCTTGAAAATAACCTCTGCACCTATCTGCACGAGCAAACCGTAAATAATACCATAGCTTACAGAATCGATGGTATGTTCATGCATATTGTTCCATTGTTAATTATGTTGATCAACCAATAAAAAATTAAAATCCCCCTTGACTCTCCGCTGAACTGTAATGATATGATCAAGATGCAGAAGCGGAGAGCTGTTTTGCTTCTGTAAATTCAAATGAAAGGTATGACTGTAAGTACAAGATAGACGAACTATCAAAGTAAAGTAAACCATGTGTAATAATTTCTTTGAATACGATCTCCTCTGTGGTGGATTTGGCGTTGTTCATCTCGACAACCCAGCGGAGTTGGTCTGTGGCTTTTAATTTTCCGTAATCCCGCGACTTCTGACCAAGTTGGAGAGAAGTGTTGCAAGCATTTGCCTGGCGGCTTGTTCGGTTTCGTGGAGGTGTTCGTTCAAGCGGCATTCTCGATGAGCAAACTGTATGTTCCCCGACAGTGCTTTCTCAGAAAGTCGAGTCGCAAATCACCGTATTTGCCAATGGGGCAATATGTCTGATCCGGCAGTTTTAGGTCAGGATAGAAGATGCCGTCCTTTTCATTGTAGGTAATGGTGTAATCCTTGTTTTCCATGTTCTTGTCCTCCAAATTTCATTTGTAATATTGCTTATTGCTGTTAGTCATCATTCGGCTCTTTGCTTTTGCCATTGAAATTAGGATAGTCAATATAAAGCAAAAATCCGAACCCGTCCCTTATGGGAACGGTGTTAGGATTTTTTGTCTGTGGTCGGGGTGACAGGATTCGAACCTGCGACCCCATGGTCCCAAACCACGTACGCTACCACCATGTGACCTTATACAACCTCTAACTGTTGCTTTGCAATATATGGCTTCCGATCAGCAGGTATAAAACTAAACTGCATATGATATTTATTATACCCGCGAGCAGGCTTGCATAATTTTTGTCAATGGATCACAGCAGCAAGATGCTGCTGTAAGTATGGTAGTTTTTGTTTCTCTGTTCAATTCAACCTTCATACAGCTGACCGCCTAAACAAGAGACCTACTGCTTTTGTGGCAGGGTGTTCCAAGTGAGGTTGCCATTAATGAATAATATAACACACCGTTTTCGCGAGGGCGACAAAAGAACTCATAAACCGATTTGATTTATGAGTTCTTTATGTAAAGAGGTAACGAAAAAGATGCCGAACAGAAATTAGAAAATGCTTATTTTGTATGTTATTATATTTTTTTAATTGGAACCCAAAATTCGTATCTGTATCCATCTTTGGTTTCCGCGCCCCATCGTTCTATTAAAAAGACTCCATTTTCGTTTTCGTTGCACTTTGTGTATCCTGTGGGGATTTGTGCACTTTTATAATAATCATGATTTATGTGTTGCATAGTTTCATCATACGAGGATAGCCATTCTGTGGTAGTCACAAGATATTCGCTTGCAGGGAATTTTGTCAATGTATAACCCTGGGGAACTTCAGCTAATTCAGTAACAATTTTACCTTGATAGTAAATTTTTTCTTCGGGAGTTTTGTTAAACCATATGTTAATACAGTTCGGGTCTTTTTGATAAGGGTCGATTTCGTCATATCCTCCCTTATCAAAAAAATTACACCAAAACGCTCCGAAATTTGCATTTTCTGTAACGAGATTTTCAATGCCTAGAAAATAAAATTCATCATGTTGAATTTGAAATGAAATAACTTTTGGATTATTCATAGTTTTACCTCTTTCATATATAAAATAAATTTTAACCGCAACCCGTAAAGCTATAATTGCTATAAAAAATTCTTATTTTGCGCCTACATCTACTTTTTTCGCCTACCCCAAACATATAACCGAATCGATATTTGACTTGTTTGTGTTCTCCTAAATTCAATTTGGAAGCATCATGTCAAAAAATGCTTTAATTTGTCCGTTTATCGTTAGAAATATAAATAACTCTATTTCATAATAATATCACAAATAGTCATTTACTTCTACCATAATTAAAAAAGATAGTCGACATAAATCGACAATCTTTATGGTCGGGGTGACAGGATTCGAACCCGCGACCCCATGGTCCCAAACCACGTACACTGCTACCACGTGGACCTTATACAACCGCTAATTTATGAAAAATCGGTTTGACTTAAAAAACAGTAAGGTGGAAGGAAAAATGACAGTTATAACTACCTCCGATATGGAAAAAATCTGGTTTTGCAAGAGGGATGAAGAAAATCTAAAACTCTGTGAGTTGCATTTTGATGATTTACAATCTTCCAAACATACACGTAAATCATTTTCAAGGCAACCAGGTTTTACTAGGAGCAATAACATACACAACTACAAATAACCGATTGGATTAACCGCTTTTAACCTTGTTAGCGCTGACACTTGCGCGGTAAGACTTTTTAGCAGATCAGCACTGTTTGTACTCAC
>JAQWBH010000567.1 GCA_028707405.1 Parabacteroides sp.
ACATCTCAATTTCGTACGGCGTTTTTATCTCGCGCAAAATTCGCATCATCTGAGTGGCGTTGCCTGTTGATTCGGGATTGAATACGGCTTGCAACCGCATATATTCGTTATAACTCAGTTCGTCGGCTTCAAGCAGAAGCTTCCGCGGCATACTCAATCCGTTTTTCGCAAACAGTTCGGCCATCTGTTCGGGCTTGTGAATATACTCCGTGTGATCGCAATTGATGCCTGCCGGTCTTTTGACGAAAAACCACGGATCACCTTCTGCAGGCATATAAAAAAAACCGTTATATACACGACCGGTTGTATAATAAAGGTTCACATCCACACTGAGCAGGCATCCATCGACTTCCATTTTCATCATCGCCTGCTTCATACGACTCCATTTCAATTGGAAATCGATCAACCATTTTTTTTGTATCATTTTCTCTAAAACTGTTCCAGAATTTGTATTCGTTTTTCAATGGGCGGGTGCGTAGCAAAAAGTCCGCTTAGTCCGCTCAGGGCGTTCTTTTGTTCTTTGTGTCCGGGATGTTCTATAAATAGTTGGGCCACGTCGTCGCGTGTCACTGCTTCGATATATGGATCTCCGGAAATCTTCCTTAGTGCGCTGGCCAGTGCCAGAGGGTTCTTTGTCATCTCTGCCGATCCTGCATCAGCCATATATTCGCGTTTGCGAGAGATGGCGAAGCGCATCAGGATGCTGAATAAATAACCGATAGCTGCGACAACCAGTACCAATAGCATAATGACAACGGTGTTGTCTTTCTCGTTACGCCGTCTGGCAAACGACGAGTAGTAGAATGTTCGCATGGCCATTTGTGCGACCATCGCGAAGATGCCTACGAATACGATCGATACGATCATCAGTCTGACGTCGCGGTTGCGGATATGCGTCAGCTCATGTCCGATTACGGCCTCCAGTTCTTCGTCGTTGAGTTTTTCTATAATTCCTTTCGAGAGGCTTACCGTGTAAGTCTTCTCATTGATTCCGCTGGCGAAAGCGTTCAGCGAGTCATCATTGATGACGTTTACCTTCGGCATCTTCATTCCCTGACTCATACAGAGGTTCTCCACAAGGTTATAGATGCGCTTGTTGTCTTTCCTCTCGAGGGTTTCGGAACCTGTCGCTGCGTTGATGATGCTGGTATTGGCAAAATAAGCGATGATGAACCAAATGGCCACACCGGCCAGGATGTATGGTGCAATATTGATGAACAGCACGTTGGCCGCAGCTGTCATGTTATGGCTCTGTTCCTGTTCATAGCCTGAAGCCGAAGCATATCCCAGCAGATAGCAAAACAGATACACCAACGCACACACAAGCATCGGAAACAGGCAAAGCAGGAGTCCTGAATAGAAGTTATTCCTGCTCTGTTGTGTTTTGATTCCTACATACTGCATGTGGTCAGAACTTTATTTGCGGAGCTTCTTCGTAGTTCGTACGTTGTTCGCCAAGATCGAACATCATCTCTTTGTGGAATCCGCACATCCCTGCGATGATATTTGATGGGAATACCTGTACTGCATTGTTAAGCTCTTTCGTAGCCGAGTTGAAGTAGCGGCGAACAGCCGAGAGTTTGTTTTCAAGATCAGCCACTTCTTCTTGCAACTGCATGAAGTTCTGGTTGGCTTTAAGCTCCGGATAAGCTTCGAGTGTCACTTTCAGTCCGGCCAGTGCCGAAGTAAGAGCGTTCTCGGCCACGATCTTGTCGTCAATGCTTTTGGCGCTGACGGCGGTATTGCGTGCAGCAACCACCTTTTCAAATGTCTCTTTTTCATGAGTGGCATAACCTTTGACCGTTTCCACCAACTGTGGAACCAGATCATGGCGTTGCTTCAGCTGAACATCAATGTCGGCGAAAGCGTTCTCACGGTTGTTACGTAATTTAACCAGTCGGTTGTATAGTGATATCACCCATATAATCAGGATGATGACCACCGCTAAAATAATCATTGTTGTCATAATTGTTTTTGAGTTTTTATAGTAAATACTCTCTATTTATATGTCACAAAGATATGAAAATCTTTTTGAATATGCAAACGGATATTATTTTACCTCCATCCGCATGATGTAATCATTCATAAAATAGCCGTTTCCTATCGGGAAATCGCCTTGATCAGACTGATAAAACCCCATATGTTTGTAAAAGTTGACAGCCGGGTTGTAGCGGTTCACATGCAGTTCGACGGCAAACGGTTTCCGGTGTATGCTTTTCAGATAAGCTACTCCCTGTTTAATAATATAGCGGCCGATTCCCGTACCGTGCAATTGCGGCAACGAATATACTTTCTGAAACTCATACAGGTCGTCATTGAGTGTCTCTATTGAAAGATACCCACCCGGCTGTCCGTCGGCATAAATAATAAAGAACTGATGATGAAGCTCACACATCTGGTGATGCAGATTTTTTATTGAATACATCATGTCAAACATGTACGCCAGTTGTTCGGGCGAAAGAATTGTGCCATAGGTGTTTTCCCATGTTTTCGAAGCCATCTCATGGATCAGTTCACAGTCGTGGATATCGGCTTTTCTTATTGTAAACGTCATTTGTTTTCGTTATTTTCGATTTTGTTTTGCACAAAGGTAGACAGAATGTCTAATTTCGACAATTGTTTTTTTGATTTATTCATCATTTCCGAAGAATCATACGCCATTTTACATGTAGTAAAAAAAGGTATATTGTCCGATTTCAAGCAGACCGTCCAGCACTCTTGACGGTGTAATAGATCATCTTTTCCGTCTGGCACAGCGCTTGATATAATGAAGCTGGCATCCTTTCTGAAAACAGTCCTAAAAGGGGAGAACTGACAGAATGATACGCCCGATAAATAGTAAAAAAAAATATCACATGTTGAGAAAGAGTAAGTGCGTTCTTAAACTGTTGCGTAAAAAATTGGCTAAATA
>JAQWBH010000568.1 GCA_028707405.1 Parabacteroides sp.
TAACCGGAAAAAAGAGAACTTTTCCTTTGAAGTTCTTATTATAATAAAACAGGGACTTGTGTTTAGCCATATCCAAAGACATGGCATAGTCATAAAATTTCTTTTCATTCTGCAACATAAAAGATCTGTATTCATTTTTGAAGCGTAATCCAACATAATCCGTTTCAAATTTACCTGAAAAACATATTTGTACACTGACTTTACTGAATTTATCTATATCTGAGTCTTTTATGTTTTTGAATGTATGGAAAAAAACGTCACCCATTTCTTTCATAAATTCGGCCATGTTTTTTATTTCAAAGTCGTACTCACCACCGCCATAAAATAGGCTTGTTTGCCCTTTAGGTGAAATAACTGTTACACCATTGGTTGATTCAGCTTCATTGAAGTAAGTGAATTTCTGGGCATAAGCGGTCATGCTTATCAATGCCATCACAATTGTTAGAATAGTTGTTTTCATATCTGCTTTATGCTATTATTTACAGATTTGCCCGAGTTGTGATTATATCTGCTCGGACAAATCATACTTTTTCAAATGGATTATAACTGACTGCAATCGAATTACAAATTCAGCAATAGAATTGTAAGTCTGCTATTTTACTTCATTTCGGTATTTAAAGAATGCCTTGACTGGAAAAGTAAGAGAACCTCCTCTGAAATTTTCTTTATAATATAAGAAACGTTTTTGTTTAGTCATATCCAAAGACATGGCATAGTCATAAAACTTCTTTTCGTTTTGCAGCATAAAAGATCTATATTCATCTTTAAAACGCAATTTGACATAATCCGTTTTCAATTTACCTGAGAACCATATACTCACATAAACTTTATTGAAATTATCTATATCTGAGTCCTTTATGTTTTTAAATGTACGGAAAAAAACAGCAGCCATCTCTTTCATGATACCTACATTGTCATCAATATAGAATTCACCGGTACCGCCACTATGAACTATTCTCGTCTGCCCTTTAGGTGAAATGGCTGTTACACCATTGATTGATTCAGCTTCATTAAAATAAGTGAATTTCTGGGCATAAGCGGTCAGGCTTATCAATGACATCACAATTGTTAAAATAGTTGTTTTCATATCTTTAAGATTAAATAGTTTGAAAAACTTTACTACTTTTTTCTTTTTTCTCCTCTTCAGCATGAATGTCGACACTGTCAGAATTAGAAACATGGGAAAAAGGAGAGACAGGACATTGCAAATCCTGAATAATCATACGGACAATTAGGAATTAGAAGTGTTTCATAGACTATACAATTTAATTATCCTCAAATATATAGCCAAAGAATTGATAAAAACCGGCTTAGTCTAAATATTTTTACATTTTATGCATTTTGTTGTATTTTAATATATTGTATGATTCAAATTGAGTATTCGTCTGTAATATTTCAATTTCTCGACTTAAAAAACAGGCTTTCAGTTCAACTAATATTTCATTTTTATTATTTTATCTAAGGATTTTTTTTCTTCATGAGGAAATTTTACGTCTCGAATCTCGCCTTTGATTCTTGAGATGGTATCGTTCTCCAAATCAAAGACCTCTGCAATTTTACTTGTTTTTAATCCTAACTTAATTAAACAACATATTCTCAGTTCGCGCTCCGTTAGTGCATATGATTCCTCCATTCTGTAGGCAAACTGATGAAAAACTTTATTGAAGTTGATCATAAACTCATCCCATTCTGCTTTGTTCCATTTTGACAAATGCTCCCTTTTTATAATATCCTGCAAATAATCATTTTCTTCGAGTTCGGCTATATACCATGCTTTATAAGTAGCTAACTGCTGGTTATTTTCTTCCGAAACGCTGAGCATACAACGCAAAGCCTCTTCTTTTGCTTTGCTCAATCTGTCCTTTTCTTGCTGTATTTTTTTTTGTTCATCACTATAAAACGCATATTCTTTACTCAGAGCTTCGATCTGCGCTTTGAATTGCATGCCTGTTTTATTTAGAGATTTTAATTGATTCATGATCTTTTCAAGCGTTATTTTATACATCTCGCTCTTTTTTTTAATATGAAAATAGGCAAAGAAAAAGACAATCGTGAGTAGAACCAAAACGATGGATAGTATGACTAATCTATTCTTAGTATGTTGTATCTGCTGCCGATACTCGTAAAGTAGACGTTCTTTATTGTATGAACTTCCGACCTTTCCCCATAAGTAGTAGGCTTGCGCTTTGCGTGTGATGTCGTTCGTCTTTGAAAAATATTCTACGGCTGCGTTAATCGGCGAATCTGATTTAGGTTTCATGCCGTTTTTTTCGCACGCTTGTGTTATAAGTAAGCACCACAGTGCGTAATCTCTTTTTGGGAGCTTTTTAGGAGAGGAGATATGCTTCAAGATTGCCAGCGAACTGTCGGGGCGGCTTTCCATAAGAGAGTCGGCGCAATGCAACAGGCTTGCACTCTGATGTGAAGTATAGTGACAACAGCTGAATGAAACAAACAACAGACAAATCCCGGTTAACAGGAAAAATACTTTCTTCATGATAATATTCTTTTCTTCAACACCTGCATGCTCATCGCATCTATTCTATTTTGAAAGATGCAACAACCAAACGGCCATTGATGATTCAATTGATAGATAAAACTCTGCGCGTTTTATCTATTCGCCCTAATATCGGAAATACGTGTATAAAAGTGCATATTCGATTCTGAATATAGCATTCCAATAGCGTTAAAAATATATAAATAGTAATATTTCAATTCTTACGCAGATTTGTATAGCTTTTAGCCAGGCAGTGGTTTGAATTATCCGTCACGCAGGTTTCCTTGATAACTCTAGAGTCAGGAATATTACGCCGGGGACAAATATAATAATTCCCGTGGCAATTAAAGCAGTGCTCAGCGAATAGTAATCGTTGAGCCATCCTACGAATGGGGCGATAGCCGCGAACATCA
>JAQWBH010000569.1 GCA_028707405.1 Parabacteroides sp.
TTTAACATGGTTGTTTTACCAACCTGGCGGGGACCTGTTATTAAGATGGCAGGAAATTGTTTGGTAAGCTCAGTAAAGGTCTCTTCCATTGCTCGTATGATATATTTCATTTTATGCCTCCCTTTCGGCTAAAGTAGACTATAATCCTATTATAGCCGAATTAGAGAAATATACAATAGTTAAACATAAAAAATTACCATAATATCAAGATGTATGCCAGTTAATCATTGTTTCTATACAAGAATTGTGTATAAAACCTCAAATGCAATCTTAAATTCTACCCCCTATCCGGGAAATACCGAAATTACTCATGCAAATCAATTTGTAGAACTTAAACTTACAAACGAAAATACATTTTGAAGGTCTAGCCCGCGCGGCAATGAGCGCCGGGGTTCGGGGCGGTGCCCCGATACTACATCAATTTTTTTACTTAGCACCTACCATTTGGTTATAATTAACAAACTCTTGTCCAATAATTACAATGATGATGTCTCATGGCATAAAGGTAGATGAAAGCTTCCTGTATAATATAAAGTGTAAAGGGAGTTGACTAAAGAAAATACCTCAAGTAAATTTAGATTATTACTGACCTGGTCGTTGGTAAAAAATCTAAAGAATACAAGAGGTATCTAAAATGAATGTTAATACTAAAAACACAAAAAATCAACCCCAAGGGAAAAACTTTGGAACTTTACCCGTAGCAGAAATTCGAAGAAAACAGAAAGCAGAAGCAAAGATGGAAATATCAAAAGCGAAGAAGATTACAGAAAAATATCCCAATACGCAGGAGCAGGAAAGCCTTCTTCAAAATGCAAATGACATCTTGAATGATCTCAAATCCTACACTTGGCGTGAATTGGAAACTGGTGGTAAGTTCTCAAAGAACGATAAGCTATCATTTATCAGTGAGGACATGCTTATAGTTGGATGCGATATAGGCAGTGAAACACATTCTGTAAGGGCTATCGATACAAGAGGAAGAGAACTCAGCAAAAAAGCTTTGGCTTTTGATAATAATGAAGAGGGTTTCCGAAAAGCTAAGGATTGGGCTATGGATCTGGCTGTGCGTAATGGAAAGAAACAAATTGTGCTTGGCCTCGAGCCTACAGGCCATTACTGGTTTTCATTGGCCGCATGGATGATCTCAAGTAGGATCAGCGTTGTTCAGGTAAATCCATATGCAGTAAAGCAGACAAAGGAGCTGGAGGATAACAGCCAGCTTAAGGATGATACGAAGGACCCAAAACTAATTGCTAATCTTGTCAAGGACGGAAATTATGGTATGCCGTATCTTCCCGAGGGACTGTACGCAGATCTGCGCAGGCTATCAATGTTCAGGGACCAGCTTACCGAGGACAGAATCCGTAACATAAACAGGTTGCACAGGGAAATGAAAATATATTTTCCTGAATACACAGAAGTATTTGGAAAGTTAGATGGTGCATTCAGTATTGGTCTGCTAAAGAAAGCTCCTTTTCCAAAGGACATACTTGATCTTGGAGCAGAGGGGATCAGAACTATATGGCATGAAGAAAAACTGAGGGGACGTGGATACAGTAAGGCCAATGAAATCGTCAGACTTGCGAAAGAAAGCGTTGGACTTAAAGACGGCACAGACTCGGGTAAAGTAGCTGTGAAATGGTTTGCTGAAAAGATTGAGGAACTAACAGAACAGTTATCGAGCATAGAGGATACACTGCATGAAAAGTGCCTAGAAATACCTTATGCAGAAAACATCTTAGAAATACAGGGTATAGGGAAAAATATTTTAGCAGGTATCCTAGCAGAAATGGGTGATATTGATCGCTTTGATGATGTAAAGGAAATACAGAAGCTCAGTGGGCTGGGACTTGTGGCATGTAGTTCAGGTAAGCATAAGGGAAAGACCAAAATCAGTCACAGAGGACGTAAGCGACTAAGATACTGGCTGTTTCAGGCTGCAAAATCTGCAGTGGCTCATGCCGGTGAATTCAAAAAACTACATGCTTATTATACAACGAGACCAGACAATCCTCTAAAGAAGATGCAATCCCTTATTGTGATAGCCTGTAAGATTTTGAGGGTCATCTATACAATCCTGAAAAAAGGAACAAGGTATGATCCGGAGAAAATGCTGAAGGAAATCATATTTCCAACAAATCAGCAATTAGCGGTAGCATAGTAAGCAGGATAAGCCAACGTATATTCCAGACCCTTGCCGGGCTTCTGAATCATAGACCAGAGGTCGGGCAGGGTTCTGGAAAGAAACCCGATAACGATGGGGTGGTAACAGCCCTCCATCAGGTACAAAGACCAACACGGCCGGAGATGGTATAGCGTCCGCTGATAGTATCAGCGCCATCGTAATGCCTCGTCAGGTCAGTAAAGATTAATTAATTTACAAACAAGAGCTGTAGCTGGCAGTAGTTAACTCCGTGGGGCACAGACCCCGTTTGAAAGCTTAGCTGGCACTCGGTGTATGAATAGGTGGGACGAAGGAAGTTGGGACATGATCCCTTTAGACACGGAAGGTTCACCATCATAGTTGACAGAGAATTTATAGCCTTTATAGACATTTATTGAGGATGCTCTATGAACTATACTCTTTTTCAACTATTCAGTACGAGATACAATGACTATTCATCGCCAATAGCTCTGTTTTTAGAGGTAAATATTTTAGAAAAAGCCTGAAAAATCAACACATTTAGGCTTGACATAATAGGAAGGAGCAATTATGCCAAATAAAAAACATTTAACATTAGACGACCGAAGCTGCATCCAGTCTTGCCTTACTAATGGTCATTCCTTCCGTAAAATAGCAAATAGCTTGGACAAAGATCCATCCACAATTTCCAAAGAGGTTCGACTCCATCGAACAGCATTGACAATAGGTGCTGTTGGACGCATTCCGAACAGATGTATACACAGAA
>JAQWBH010000570.1 GCA_028707405.1 Parabacteroides sp.
GATTTACCGGAGATAAGAATTGTACGTTCCACCAGGTTCTTCAGTTCGCGCACATTACCAGGATATGGCAAACGTTGCAATAAAGCAAGTGCTTCAGCAGTAAACCTTACCTCAGGCAAGCCGTTAGCCCTGCACTGCTGTTCGGCAAAATAACGAGCCAGCAACGGAATATCTTCCTTACGTTCACGCAAGGCGGGCAGATGAATCGTAATAAGATTGATGCGATAATACAAATCCTCACGGAAAGTCTTACCTGCCACCATCTGATGCAAGTCAGCATTCGTGGCGCTCACCACACGCACATCGACCTTACGGGGACGACTGTCACCCAGTACTTCAAACGTCTGATCCTGCAATACTCTGAGCAGCTTTACCTGACACGACAGCTCCAAATCTCCAATCTCATCGAGGAAGATCGTACCCTTATCGGCCATTTCAAAACGACCCGCACGATCTGTGCAAGCATCTGTAAATGCACCTTTCTTATGACCGAACATTTCACTCTCGAAAAGACTTTGGGATAAGCCGCCCAAATTAACCTTCACAAACGGACCTCCAGCCTTTGCACTATTCGCATGAATAGCTTCAGCTATTAGTTCCTTACCTGTTCCACTCTCACCGGTAATCAGAACAGAGGCGTTAGTAGGTGCAATACGAGACACTGTTCCCAATATCTCCATTAAGGGAACACTCTGCCCGATAATATGCTCAAAATGGAACTTTTCATTAGCTTCATTCCTGTTAAGCGGAAAAACCTGACTATTCTTCTGTTCCTTCAAGGCCAATGCTGTACGTATGGAATTGAGCAAAACAAGGTTATTCCAAGGTTTCGTTATAAAATCGAAAGCCCCGGCCTGCATACCCTGTACAGCAAGAGAGATAGAACCCCAGGCTGTAATCAGAATAACTGGTACATCAGGACGGAATATCTTCACCTGCTTCAGCAAATGGATTCCCTCCTCACCCGTTGTCGTCAACGTAAAATTCATATCCATAAGGATCAATTGTGGTGCTGTTGCTCTTACAGTTAACAACGCTTCTTCGGGCGAAGACACAGCCTCCACCTCAAAGCCGGCGTGCTTCAGCAAAAACGAAAGCGACGAACGGATAGCTGCATCATCATCAACTACAAGTATCATTGTATTCATATCTTTTGCAAATATACTATTTTCTGACAATTTCATCAAACTCTGCATCCAACGTACGGTCATGTTCAAAATCATAAAGCGTAACGCTGCGGATGTTATAAAAATAAGACCAATAGTAATACAATTCCTCAATATGTTTCTGACGAGCATCATCCTTGGATTGCTGAGCATCATTCAAGTCGAGAATATTAATCTTCCCGATCATAAAGGTTTCGATAGAAGTTTTATATCGTTTCTGGGCAATCTGGTCTGCTTCCTCGGCTATTTGCAACTGAGCGGCCTGATTGTTGAAATTTTCAACCAGAAGAAATATATCCTGATCAAAACTGAGCTGTTCCTGTTTGATTTTTGATAACACAACGTCACGGTTCGACTCGGCCACTTTTACCTTACCCTTGCGCTTGCCCCAGTCAAGTAGCGGAACTGAAACACCTATTTCAACAATGTTATTATCTTTCAGATTGCGATAAGCGGAATTAAATGTTTGATCTTTACCCGAATATCCAAACGATGCATACAAGTTGATCGACCGACGGTTGCCTTTAGCGGTAGCGACACTATAGTCAGCTTCTAACTGCCGGCGAAGAATGTTTTTGGCAAAAGAGTTATTTTCTTCAGCACGCTCAAGCACTTTTGAATAATTCATTCGTAAATCGGGTGCCGATTCAGGCACGACAGGATCCAAAATCACCTGTTCATTCAATCCCAAAAAGGCGCGAAGCTGAAACATATTGGCATTAAAGCTCGATTGAGCCTCGGTTACCTTTCCCTTAGCTTGTAGAGAGGAAAGTTTCAACTGCATCAACTCATTTTCTGAAATCTGTCCGATCTTTCGCTTTGCCTCTGCAATCTCATACAGCTTGTCTGCATTCAAAAGATTTTGTTTAGCAGTAGCTAATTTGGACTGTGCAAGCAATAAATTGAAAAAATATTTTATAGCAGTTATCGTCAATCCTTCAACACTTTCTATATAAGCCGATTTGGCTTCCTGATAACGCACCGGCTCGATACGACGTTTCCACTTCTGATCGTTTACTCCGAAAATAGGCTGTGTAAACGTAATTCCAAATGGAATACTCATAAATGCATTATAAGCATTATGCCCTAATTGACGATTAAAATCAAGAGTACTATTTAATGATATTTTTCCTCCCGTCAACGGTATATTCTGATCTATCGAAAAACCCCCTTTCATCTCTAAGGAATTATCACGCAAATAAGTATATGTTCCATCGGAATTCATATAACGAGTATATTGTTTACTATAAGACGGCAATGTCCCTGTAAAATTAATTTCAGGCAGTTGATCGGCTTGGTGCGTACGATATTGCCAATATGCCGTTTTTAATTCATTGAGTGCCACCGCAGCATCAACCGACTGCAATTGAGCGAAATTGATTGCGTCCTTTAATGTCAGTTTTGTAGTATCTGATTGCGAAGCCTTTATTCCATAAACAAAACACGACAAAATAACAATAGTTATATAAACATTTTTCATTTTCATATTATTTTGTTCTCATCTATAACAAAAGATATGCCATATATGTATATAACTGATTATGTGAAAAGTAGATTTACAATAAAGTGTCCGAAAATGAACACTGTGTTCGCTTTCGGTACAGTTACAGGATTTTGTCCACAATAAATAAATTTAGTTTTAGCCTATTTCTGCTTTTCTTTTCGTATCATCTTTTTTAGTCATTTAATTATAAAAGCATCATGATAGATAAAAAGTTCATTTTTACCTTACAAATAGA
>JAQWBH010000571.1 GCA_028707405.1 Parabacteroides sp.
TAGCGACTTCTTTTGTTTCAGTGCCAAGGGTAAGGGTGTAGGATTCTCCCTTTTGAATTTCCGGACAGCTTATAACCACTGAAGAATATTCTTTTTTGGGAGTATATGTTAGCAAGGTGTTGCCGCTTAAGTCTTTGAGTGTAATAGGGCTTTTTGCTGTCTGTGCTGTTTGCGTACTTATCAGAATAGAACCTTGTGTAGAAGAATTGCCAAAATTTTGTGCCATTCCAGATGAACCTGCTGCTACAAAAATACCACCTGTTATTTCTGCCTCTCCATTATAATCTACTGCACCATTACCGTTGTTGGTAGGACCGGAAACGAAGGTTTCTCCGCCTGTTACTATAAGGTTTCCGTTTGAATCAACACCATCGCCTGATGCATTAATGTAAATTTCCCCTCCTGATATTTTAATATAGCAGTCTGCATCTGCATCAAAACTACCCATACCCGGGCGACCGCCCATTCCGCTTTGGTCTGCTCCTCCAGCAGAATTAAAACCATCATCCGAAGCTACCAATTGGATGGTTCCACCTTGAATTTCAATGTTCTGTCCTTCAATTCCTTCATAGCTTTTGGTGATGTTTATGTTGCCATTAATTATGAGAACCTGTGCATCTGCATGGATCCCATCATCACCCGATGCAAGTTCAAAAACACCGCCATTAATGTGGACATTGGTGTTGGAATGAATTATATCATCGGAGGAATCAATATTGAAATCACCATTATTTATAATCAAGTTTCCGCCAGCCTTGAATCCTTTTTCAGAGGTGGTCTCGGTAGCTTGTTCTTCAGAATTGTTTTCACCTTGGTCAGGTCTTTGTATCTTCTCACCCTCGGGCTTTTCTGGCATATTATCGCGATTAGGTTTTTGCATTTGTTCGTCTTCGGGCATGTTTTGCATATCACCTTGGTCGGGTCTTTGCATAAAATTATCGTTTCTGCTATAGTTGTTTCCGTTTTCGCTTCCACCACCTGTTGTGATATTAAAATTACCGTCATCAATTTGAAGTATACTCGAAGCGGAAATCCCATCAAGTTCGGTATTTATTTCATAATTTCCATTGGCGATATACACAAACCCTAGTGCTTCGTCTTCGGTGTTTTCTGCATGAATAGCATCTTTTCCACTTGTTATATTAAAGTTCCCTTCGGCTATTCTAACGCTGTCATTTGCAGAAATACCATGATTTTCGGCTGTTATCACATATTCACCGCTTGTTATTGCTAAGTCATCTTTTGCAACAATTCCATGGCCGTATTGTGCATTTACGATTAATTTACCATTTCCATTGAAAGTAATGTCTTCTTTAGAGAAAATAGCACTGTCTACGTTGTTATCATCCACTGCAACATAATCTCCGCTAACAGATAGGGAATTTTGGCTTTCGTTTGCCAATGTAATAAACACTTTATCTGCCGATTTAACATAAATGGCAGCAGAGATGCTACAATTAATGTTTACATTATCAAGGATAAGTTGCACTTTTTCGCTTTTGTTTACATCAATTATAATTTGCCCATCGGCTATTTCTCCCGATACTAGATATACACCTGCTTCTGATATGGTTGTGTTCTGGTTTTTTAAAACTAATTGTTTGCATTCAGTTTGGTCATACTCTGTTTCCATATCTCTTTCTGTAAACATACTAGCCACATTCAAAATGTCATCACTTGTATTATCTAAATCAGATGTATCTGGTATGGAGGAATTAGTATCTGTATTAGATTTTGCTATTTTAGAACAACCTGTCATAGAAAAAAACAGGCAACAAGCAACAACTGTTGCAATAATTTTATTCATAATCATTACTCCTTTATAGTTCTGACATGTTGTTTTGCAAAGGGTAAATTGCAATCTCCAGATTTCCATTTCTGCAACGCAACGTATCGATAAATTCCTTTTCTTCATATGGTTTTTTTAAGGCAATGTTATATGTGATTTTAAAAAGGCTACCCATATTAGTAGTTTTCACCCGAACTATTTGATTTTTAACAGTGTATTTTTCCATAATATCGTTAAACACATTGGTATAGTTTAAATCTTCCGGTATGGTAATGCTAAGTGTTCTATCCGTATTATTCTTGCATTCACCAAAGCTGCTGAAGGTGTAAATAAGGAAAATTGCACAAAGGATAATGGTGAATAGTATACCATAAGCTAAATATCCCATTCCTGTAAGTAGCCCAGTTCCCATTGCAATAAAGATTGCTCCAATTTCCTTTGCTGTACCAGGGACACTTCTAAACCTTACAAGCGAAAACGTTCCTGCAACCGCGACACCGGTTCCAACATTTCCATTAACCATCATAATAACCACACAAACAACAACAGGTAATATAGCAAGGGTAACCACAAAGCTCTTTGTGTAAGTGCTTTTGAAGGTATATGTTAAAGCAAGCAAAAAACCAGCTATTACTGCGACAACGATACAAGACAAAAAATCCATTAAATAAATGGTGCTTACCAATTCTGAATCGAAAATTCCATTAAAAATATTAGACTGCATATTGATACTCCTTTTGTTTTGATATTAATTGTTTATAAGCATTTGCGTATTTCGAAAACGAAGTTTTATATATTTTATTCTTGGTAAGAATATGAGTCATCCATAAAGGGATTGCACCTACTGTTTTAATCTCCATCAGCACTTTCTCATCAGGCAAAATTGAGGTTCCGTATATACCCGAACAAAGAGAAAGATCATAATCTCGCCATAATATGTTTTCATCAAAGGTTATGCGGAAGTTTACATCGTCTTTTGCATAAAAGGCTTCACGTTCATAACTCAAAAAGACTTTGGGTGCAAGATCTTCATATAAACTTAAAAAGTAATTGAGTTCTTGTGTAATTTGTGTGTTTTTTTGTGACTGGATTTTGTTGCATACATAATGCATTGCA
>JAQWBH010000122.1 GCA_028707405.1 Parabacteroides sp.
ATAGCCGGATCTTTGTAGTAAAACACGCATTAATAAACCTCTTGCAGAACCTTGAGTCGCACGCTCAGGAGAAGAGCCTGCTTCAGCCCAGGAAAGATTTTCTTTTGCAAAATTCAAATCGTCTATGATCTGGTCGTAAATCAATTCTCTGCTTACTCTTGCTCCATATGCACTTTCATGGTCACTGGAGTATGTAGTTTTAAACGGAACGTCTCCCCAGTATTTTACCAAATCAAAAGCCAGAAAGGCACGAAGAAATTTTGCTTCGGCTACTAGTTTTATAAGCTTTGGATCAGGTGTATCTGATTTATAAGAGTCCATAGCCTCAATGCCGTCAATGGCAAAATTAGCTCGGTCTATTCCTTGATATTTGTAACTCCACAGTTGTTCTATCCATTGATTTGCAGAAGTCAAGGTGTAGTGTGAGATATCACGTCTGGTGTTATCCGTGCTTGTCCCTTGTATATAGTAGGTATCATCCGAACTAGGCATTGCCATCTCAAACTGGCCGTAATGCTGCAGCTTTGCAAACACGTCGTAAATGCCTATGATAGACATTTCCGCATTGGCCGGGGAAATAAAGAAATTCTCTTTCTTGTAATAGGAAGCAGGTTCTTCTATAAGGATATCGCTGCAGGAGCTATAGACAAACAGTGCTATAAGTAATAAAATATAGTGATTTGCTTTCATTTTGTATTTTTATTAGAGTGTTAAATTGATTCCAAGTACAATGGTTCGACTCCTCGGATAGGCGCCGAAGTCGACTCCGGGAGTTAATCCGTTCCCTCTGGTAGATACTTCAGGATCATATCCGGAATATTTGGTCCATACAAAGAGGTTATTTCCGGTTACATACAATCTCAGATTTCTTACGGATAGCTTGTTTGTTATCTGTTTAGGAAGGGTATATCCAAGTGATACATTGCTCAATCTTATGTATGATCCGTCTTCCACCGCCCATGAATGGATATATTTATCCCCTTCTTCCAGGTCGTACCAGGCGGCAATTTTTTTTCCATTGTTAAGTGCTGCCAGCTCCGAAGGTTCGGTCACGATTTCTCCGGCCTGGTTGATGGTCATCCAGCGGTTTCCACTATTTACCACATCCAGGACGTTTTTATTGGTTCTTCCGGCCAAAGAGTTTGTGAGCTTGGTTGCGTTGAAGATGTCATTGCCATAGTTGAATGAGAAGAAGATGCTCAGGTCCAGGTTTTTATAAGTGAAGGTGTTGTTGAGCCCCCCGTAAAAGACCGGATTGGCTTTCCCTATAATTGTTTTGTCGTTCTCGTCGATGACATCGTTTGAATCGTCAATATTCTTAAATTTCCACATACCGGGTGTCACCTTATCCCGATTTCCCGAATAGGCGACGCCTTCCTTTAATGTATACGTTTTGGTTGCCGCGTCATAATCGAAATCTTCTACACCGTACACCCCTTCAGTGACAAATCCATAGAATAATCCCAACGGCTCACCTACCTGTATCAGGTGAGTTTTTTGCGAATATCCAAAGTTGGCTTCTTCCAGGAAAAAATCTTCCCCTGATAAAGCTTTGATCTTATTCTGATTGTGAGAGATGTTGAAGTTGGAGGTCCAGCTGAAATCTTTCTTATCGATATTCACTGTGTTGATGGTTAAGTCAACCCCTCTGTTTTCTGTTTCTCCGATATTCCGGATCATGTTGGCATATCCGGAAGATTTCGGAAGTCTTGAGTTGAGCAACAAATTAGAACTTCTGTTGATATAGAATTCGGGAGTAATGGTAAGTCGCTGGTCAAAAAAACCTATGTCGAATCCGGCATTGAATGTCTTATTGGATTCCCACATCAGGTAGGGATTGGGGATCTGCGTGGAGGCATAACCCGGTGTGGTGTTGTTTCCCTGGGGATATGTAACAGAACCCAATATGGGAAGTGAGCCATAGCTTGGTATCCTGTTGTTCCCAGCCATGCCATATCCTAACCGTAATTTGAGGTCGGAGAACAGATTTAAGTTTCTGATCGGTTCTTCTTCAGATAAACGCCACGCACCCGAAACTGCGGGAAAATATCCCCATTTTTTCATTTCGCCGAATTTGGAAGATCCGTCCATACGCATGGAAGCGGTCAACAAGTATTTGTCCTTATGATTAAAATTAAACCGGGTAAAGAAAGACAGTAACTTGTCGTCATAGTCCGCATAAGATTGGGGAATACCCGGTGTGGCACCCAGTGACAAATCGTTTAGTCCTATGTCATCATTCGGGAAGTTGCTTGCACTTGCCCTGAAGTATCGGTTCCATTGTTCCACATATTCCTGCCCGATCATTACTTCGTAACGGTTTCCTTTACTTTTGGTGTTGTAGTTTAGCACGTTTGATGTTTGGAAGCTACCTGTCTCCCTGTTGGTGATTGATCCGTTGATACTGGACCTTTTGGCAGTGATTGACCGGTCTCCAAAGAATATTTCATCCCGGCGGGTCTGGTAGCGAATTCCGGAGCTGTTTCTGAAAGACCAGTTTTTGTGAAATTTATAGGTGAAACTTTCACTTGCTTGTATGGTTCTGTATTCTTTGTTGTTTGTCTCCTCTTCTGCCGAAATCAGCGGATTCTGCATCACATTGCCGCTATCATCCATTAAGAGTGGATCTTCGTCGCCGAGGAGGAGGTCGTCCGTTCCGTTAATTCCTACTGTCGGCCTGTACTGAAGAATATGTTGCATCTTGTTGAATCGGTCTCCGTTTTCCGATGTGCCCATTCCGTATATTTTTATCTGGTCGTAGTTGACTCTTCCGGAAATTGAAAATTTCTTGTTGGGTTTGTGGTTGATGTTCAGCAGGATATTATTTTTGTCATTTCCGCTAAAAACCATTGCTCCCTGATCTTTAAAAAACAGGTAGGAAAGATTATATTGCAAATCGTTGGTTCCGCCATTTAATCCGATCCGGTAATTTTGGGTATAGGCTGTTCTTCCCAATGTTTCCTTTTGCCAGTCGATACCAGCACGATTACCGTAATTTGCCCGGATGTCACTGAAGGGACCGTACAGTTTTTCGAAGCTTTCGATTCCTTTATCCCTGTTTTCTCCATATCTTCTTTCGTAATCCAATAGGGCAAATTCTTCGGTAGAAAGGACAGGCAGGCTGTTTGACACATTTTTAAATCCCACATACGTGTCAAATGAGATGGTTATTTTCTGTCCGTCCTTTAATCCGCTCTTGGTTGTGATTAATACAACGCCGTTTGCGCCACGTGCTCCATAAATCGCAGTTGCAGAAGCATCCTTCAGGATGTCTATAGATTCTATTTCGGAAGGGTCCAGTGTTGCCAATCCATCCTCGCTGGGGAAGCCGTCGATGATATAAAGCGGTTTATTGCTTTGTGTGATAGAAATACCACCACGCACTCTTATTGAAATTGAGGCTCCGGGTACACCTTCGTCTTGAAGAACCTGTACACCGGCCATTCTTCCCGCTAAGCTCTGGGTTACGTCAGCAGTCGGAACTTTTAGTAATTCCGTACTTTTCACTGATGTGACAGAGCCTGTAAGATCTCCTCTTCTGCTCGTACCATAGCCAATAGAGACAACTTCATCCAACATCACATAACTGGATTCAAACGTGACATTGATAGTTTTCTGCCCGTTGACAGCTATTTCCTGGGTTTTCATTCCGATGTAAGAGAACACCAATATGTCGGTTTTAGGATTTGGTATATTAATCTGATACACCCCATCAATATCCGAGACAACTCCGATTGAGGTTCCTTTTATAAGAACTGTCGCTCCGATAGCCTCATGGCCTTGTTCGTCAATAATTTTACCGGTCACCATATGAGATTGGCCGTAAACTGTTCCGGTAAAAATTAAAAATAGTAAAATAGCTTTCAAGTAATTTCTCATGATTGTTCACAGTTTAGTTTAATGCTTGTGTTTCATTAATAATATATAATAGGAGCAAAAGTACGTCAAGTAAAATATATGTATGTTAAAATACCTCTTTAATATTTTCGAATTTGTGTATATTTATTTCAATATTGTTCAACATAGCTGTTTTGTAAATGTAATATACTTGAGAAGCAATTTGTTACATGGTTTATATCTCAAGTTCCAGTCGTTCATCCTTAATGATTGTAGTGATACCTTTTTCCTGAATGGTTGTTGCGTCGTCATAGGTGAGCTTTATATCGTCTGCTTTGTTCTCAATAGAAAACGAAGCCTTCCCTTTTGGAGACAAGTTGAGAGTGATTGACCAGTTTCCGACCCGTATCTCCGTATCAGAAATACGCTCAGGCACTATTCCGTGTTCTTTTCGATCGTGTGTGTTGATAATCGTCGCAAGCCGGCAGGTGGTCTGCCTGGGCGTGGTAGCTGTAAAATGCCAATGGTTTTTGTAAGGTTCAAAGTGCCCTTCATTGTTGGCCTTGAGCCAGTTGACCGCAGGAGCAAAGAATTTATTGGTCATCTCTACCTCTAGCTCGTCATTTGAAAACAGATATGCTTCAGACATACCTGTTTCATTGATTGCCCGGACTTGAATTTCATTTTCTTTTTGTCCGATGATCATCGGTTTTTCTATGGTATGAAGCAGATAGTTCCAATGTCCCAGGGTATCGGCTTCTAGTTCATCATAAATGAATACCAGGCCGGCATCTCCCAATATCACAATATGCCGCCGGTAAGTAAGCAGATGGTTTTTGTCCCATCCGTTTTCCGGTGAAAGGCTCAACTGCGACTTTTGTGCACGCTCTTTCCATATGGGAGAGATGATTTCCCCATAGGCATTGGAGGCATCTCCAGCCACATAACTGATTTTTGGGCCTTCATAATGTCTCGGTATCCACCCATATCCTTCCGTGCCGATTTTCTGTCCCATTCCATTTATCAAAATAGTGTTGTGTGCACGTGTGCTACGGTGGGAGTAGAGACTATGGGCATCAATAAAGCTTGAATGGTGGCCGGTACTGAAGAAAAGCGCTTTCCCCCCGTAAAAGGTATTGAACGCATTTTGATTGGCCAAGGCATGAGAAGTTGAGCCATAAGGACTGGAGCGAAAAGTAAACATGGCGTTCCGGTGTGCCAGGCACCATCCTTATTTAACCCCGGAAAGCGTGCCAGCTATAAGTTGTAGGCATAATCGGTCCATTGGTTGGCTTCCGGTATTTCTCCGTACACGGCAAAGGCAGCCATGGTGAATATGCGGAGGTTCATTTGCCAATTGTGATTGTCTGCGATATGGTTTTCCAATTGATTGGCGAAACCATTGAATATCTTGGTACCGTTTTCTTTTATTTCATTCAGGAGCATCTTTTTCTGTTTTTCCGTCAATATCCGGAAAAAAGAATCATATGCCAGCGATGCGACGGATAAAAGGGTTGCCTGGTTAAAGTCTCCTACAAGGTGCGGACTGTTTTTCCACGATATCACCTCTTCGATCCGCGCCATGGCGTTAACGAAGTAACCCTTTCGGCTTTCCCGGGTGATCATTGCCTTTTTTTTCACCTCATTCTCCAGCCCTTTCATAAAACTTGTGTTTACGGCCTTGTCGAGACTGACAAGTTCCGTGTTTATGATCCGGTCGGCCTTCTGAATGTACCATTCGCGTTCCTCTTTTCCCTTACTCTTTTGAATGAAATCGTTCCATTCACTCTCAAAAACCAGAATTCTTGGATGCGCCCGGGGTAATTTCCCCATCAGTGATTTGTAGGAGGGAGGGGTAAATTTTTGGGAATTTTCCTTCACTTCGAATTGTAATATGTCAGACCATTCTGTGCTGTCACCACGTACATATCCGTATTGCCAATACCATGTTCCTGCAGATAGTTCCCTATCCGGGTTATAAAATGGGCAGGAAGTGCTTGTGCAGAACAGATCTTTCTTCAACGCCGGATCCTTTGAAAACCGGATATGATAATTTATTGCGTCTTCTTTTGGTTTTCTCCATGTGGGGCTGTTTTCCATGTAATAAGACTTATAATTGGAAAGCGGCCACATAAACGAAACATTTTTGTCCGACACCACCGCGTTATTGAATGGCGAAGGTGTTGAGCACATTTCATGCATTAGGGTGGTATCGCTTATTATTTTTTTGCTCGATTGAGATTGGGCGGGTTGGCATATGGCACATGCCAATAAAACGAAAAAAAAACTTGTTTTTGCTTTCATACGGCAATATTTGATTTTAACATATTTTCAATATGATCTTTCGGTCAAAATTAGGGATGTAATTAGCTGCTATTTTCTTGCTTTTTCTTTATTACTTTTGGCGAGTTTCTCACTATCTGTATGGTGGTGGCGCAAGCTAACCGAATACGTCTGTTGCCATTTCACCGTTTCAATTATCCGTGTTCTTCTTTAGAATATGTTTGTTGCAAAATTACCTTTTTCTGAAAAATTGGCAGGCTGAGCCTGGAATGAATAGTTTCAGATTTGTGTATTTTATTTTTAGAATTGTTTAAAAAGAGAAAGTCCTTTTTTTAATCTGAAACTGAGAGATTATAAGTCAGGTTTAAGATCAATGATTTTTTTAATTATGTTCCTTCGTGTATCATTAAATTTTAATTGTTATTTAAGCCAAATTTGCATATCATTGTTGTAGAGAAACGGCATTTCTTCTTTTCCGTTATCCAGGTTCCGTAACAAGTATAAACCTTGGGTAGGGGCATTATTTACTTTTATATAATTCATAGCGGCCCGGGTTCTGAAAATTTCCCTCCAATCTTTGCCGTCGAAATAGGACAAGGAATAGTTGTCGCCCACCACAATCTGATTATTTGCATTTCTCGGTGCAATTCTTAGAGTTTTTATTTTGACGGGATTCTGAAAATCGATCCCTATCGAATTTGCATTCACAAAAGTTTCCAGGTTATCATCAAACGCATTTATACAGTCGTCTGCAGGCTGTCCGATTATTTTACAGAGTGATTCCGGTTCCTTCACCGCATCCTCCTCGTAAAATATGGGCAGCGGCGTTGGTTTTGCCCATTGATAACGATTACTCTTTTCTCCCAAAAACTCCACATGGGCAATATTTACCGGACTTTTGTCGGGCGTTTCTATTCTGTAATAACGGTACGTTTTTTTATTCTCTATCGTCACTTGTTGTATATTGGGCTTCAATGGTTTATGAAACACATGCAGTGTATCGGACTCACCGTTCTTATGATTTGATGCCAACAATAAACTTCCCGCGAAACCGGCATTGATTCTCTGCAGGTTCGGCTTCTCCGGAAATTTGCGAAGAAGATGCATATCTGTTGTTGCTGTGTCTATTTTTAATTCCCTATACTGGAGATTCATAGGAATTTTCCCCATCTTATCTGCCAATTTTCTTCCCTGTACGACAGAAAAAATATTTTCCTCCTTAATCGTATTGGATGTCATGGGTTCTTGAATATAAGACAATTCCCCGTCCGATTGTAATAGAAAAGGATACCCTATGGGTTGCAACGTATCTTTTTCATAATATGATAGTATAAATACCACATCAACAGGTGTTTGTTCAAAACAGACGGACCGGGTTTTCCGGTCAATGGCACCCCACGCCACAGGAACAAGCCCGCTACGTGTTACCAGGGAAAGGTATGCCAGCCTGTTAGGTGTTTTATTTTGAAATGGAAGGATTAAGGAAACCGTTTGTCTATAACGGAAGCTCTCATCTTTCAATGTAGGCAAATTGAATATCTCCGGAATATATTCGTTCCTGCCTCTCAGGAAACAGGCATTCTTTTTGTTTGCTGCAAACCCTCTCCTGTAAACCTTTGCAGCGAACCGCAAGTTACTTTCCCAGTCTTCGCCGACATTGTTTTGCGGAATGGAATAGGGTGTGTATATACCGCTGGAGTCGGGTGAAACACACCAGAAATGCCGGTTTTCCCTGTCAGTCCACTGTGGTGTAAACTCATAATTCACAGGAATTCCGCAAGCTCTAAACATATTGCATGTCCAGGTAACCTGGTTATGGCAGTTGAACTCGGATGACGGTAAGAAAAGATCGTAGATGCCTATATTATCTGTGCGTTTTGTATAATAACTTATTCGTTCTTGTTTTAACACGTACATTTTATACCACTCTATGGGAGTATATATATTGCTCATGCCATCTTTTGCCAAACGATGAAAGTAACGAGCATATAATTCCGATCTTTTATACAACAAACATTCATCGGAAGCTCGATAAGGCAAAATAAACTCCTTAAACTCTTCAAAACACATATTCTTTAGAATTGGAATAGTTCTCCATACGTAAAAAGCCATCTCAATGTTATCGATTAGAAAATCAGAGGATACGTTTTGTATATCCGACCTTCCTTCCGAATATGCAGGATATGGAATATAATCATACTCTTCAGACAGAGCATTTCTTATGGAATCGGGAATACGGAATCTTAAATTCCTGATCTCCCCCAATGTCATGTTTCCAAACAACAGATTATAGATTGAATCGACTTTCCGAAAATAGATATCGTACTTTCTGTCCAGGGTTATTTCATTGAGACTGCCGTGGTATGGCATATTTGCAATGAGATGACATGCCGCATCATATTTCAGATCATCTGTTCCCCGGTATAGATTCAACACTTTCTCCAGTTCCTGCCGATTATTACCGGCCTTGTTCAATGCGGCCGAAACATCTTTCGGGTAATTATTACATGATATAATTGTTAGTAGTAAGAAATATATTATTGGTAATTTGCTCATAAAGTGAAAGATAAAAATATTTTTGGGTTTTCAAAGTTATGAAACAATACGTAGCCGCCCAAATATTTATCCCGGTTCAGATAAGTGTTGCGGCGAATTAGAGAAGGAGCTGCAAAAAAACAGGCGGCTCCTTCTCACTAAAAAAGTTGTCTCCTATTCACTATTTGCCCGTTGTCGAGCGGATTTACCTGTCATAGGCAGCTCGTTTAAAATTGAATTTCAACACTTAAGGTCTAAAAAACCTTATGAAGGACGATATATAGCCTGATACCGCTTGTTCTCCATTAAATGATAAGTCCTCAAAGCATATTTCAGCCATTATCCTATTACGCATTATTTGTAATCTTTCGGTATCGATCTTTGATGGATTTGATAAATTTTCAAATCCGAATGAAACGGCAACTATTTTGCCGTTAACGGCATTAACTATCACATTTGCCCTAGGTTTGTAATGGATAAACAGGTAATTTTGTTCCTCTACACTGTATAAATCGCATTCGATTTTTTTCATTTTTTCCTTGCTGGAAAAAGTCGATGTAGGATTATGAAGTTTTTCTCCTTTTTCATTAACAAGAGGAAAGCCCCTGAAATTGCTTCTAGACACATCATTGAACCATGTTGTATTTTTTACAAAAGAAATTTCAAACCCGTCTCTAATCTCTTGTGAAAATACTACAGATATGAAGCTCTGTAGTATCATAAATAAAATAATATTGTAAGCTTTCATATTGTCTAATTGTTAAAACAGTTTGAGTTACTTATTGAATCATATAAGCCATGAAATGACGAGAAATCATTGCTTTTGGGGCTGGAATAAAGAGGATTGTGCTCATTGAACAAGTCCAGCCAATAATGATATACGCTTTCGTTTTGAAGAATCGAAGGATCATCTTTTACACTTTCTATCCAATCACGATATTCTTCATAAATCTCTATTTCCTCGGGGGTATCATATTTTAAAAAAGCAGAATATCCTCCAAAAGTCATGATTAAATCCTTAAACACTTTTGCTTCGAATTCCACGTTCACGTATCCCGGCAGTTTATTTCCCTGGGCATCTTTGCCGTATTGAGCGATACCGCCGGGATAGTAAGCATCTTGCCATGCGTGGAAAAGTTCTTCTTTTATACTTTCCGTGGTAATGGAATTGTAATCTCTGAACTTGATGGATTTATTATAGGGATTATAGTTTGCCGGATTCACGGCGTTGGGGAGCATCCCGAAATCCAGTTTCACGTTTTCACTCACCAGGGCATTGTACAGCGCTTCATGCATGCAACCTACGGTAATTAATCCGGACAAGGCTTGACTTAACAGTGCTTTTTGGGAAGGAGTCATCGAGATGGTGTTCGTGATTTGTTGTAACGTGGAAAATATGGAAGGAGGGGGCGGATCGTATTGACCGCCCCCCGCAGCATCCTCGAGATCAGTAATTTATGGCATTGAAGAACGCCTCTATAAAGCATTTCATTGGAAAAGAACGGCTTATTCTTCCGGCAGTTCTCTATCTCATAACGAGTTCCCTAGTTTAATTGTCTTTTCTTCCTTAACAATTTTAATTTCAAAAAAACAACTTATAAATATGAGTCCACTTGAAAAAGTCCAAAATTGGATTTTTCATCTATGTAATTACCTGACATTCAAAAGCGTTTTTTTATCAAAATTACTTTTTCAAGTGGACTCAAATATGAAAAATTCTATACATTTTTCAATCGATAAATACAGGTATGATCTGACGAATATATCCCGAAACAACTTCATCTCCACCTTCAAAAGATAAGTAATCATACTGTATATTTCTCTTGATTTCTTCCTTATAGTCTGCTAATTTCTCTATATCAATTTTGAAATTTCTGTCTATATTCTTAAAAGTAAAAGAAACGCAGACAATCTTTCTGGAAACGGCATCTATCTGGAAAATTGCATGAGCAGATCGTCGGCCATATTTTTGTATTTGTTTTCTTTCATCCGAATTAAAAATGGATTTCTCTAAGTTCGTTAACTTATCACGTTCATTGAATTCAATTCCATATAAACTCAATAAATTTCCAGATTCATCTTTTGTAGAGCCCTTATATTTTTCAATATCTACGTCTTCAAAATAAATTCTATCATGAGACTCTTTGCTTATCTTGAATCCGTTGCTTGGGCTTTGAGCCCAGCTTAAAAATATAAAAGCCTCTATTAACAGAATAAAAATTAAATTATATAGTTTCATTTTGCGAAATATTAAAAACAGTTAGACGAATTAATTAGTATATTTAATAATAATGGAGAAGCGAGATTGTCATTTGTAGGTGATGAATATTCCGGATGATACTGATTAAATAGATTCAGCCATGTCATATAATTTTCCCCTAATAAAGGTTCCGTATTATTTTGAATAGATTCTATCCAAGAATAATAAGCATACCGAATTTGAGATGGAATGTTATCACTTTCAAAAATATAACAACAACCATGATCTAAGTTTCTTGCAATATCCTTAAACACTTTCGCTTCGAATTCCACGTTCACGTATCCCGGCAATTTATTGCCTTGCGCGTCTTTGCCGTATTGTCCTATTCCGCCGGCATAATAGGCGTCCTGCCATGCGTGGAAAAGCTCTTCTTTCAGACTTTCACCAGTAATGTTGACATCATCATTAAATGTTATTTTTTTCGTATTCGGATCATAAGCGGCAGGAGCCGTGCCAGTCTTCATCCCGAAATCCAGTTTCACGTTTTCACTCACCAGGGCATTGTACAGCGCCTCCTGCATGCATCCTTCCCCGATCAGCTTCCGTAAAGCTTCCTCCAGCTTCGCTTGTTGTGACGATGTGAGTGTTGAACTCTGTTGAATAGCTGATACCAGAGGATCGTCCGCCGGTTCTTCAACGTAGGAATCATCCCAATAATCCAGGTCATCCCAGAGGTTTCCGTCATCTCCGTAGCCGGGTTCTTCCACATCCAGCCAATCGGGTCCAGGCCAGTCCGGCCAATCGGGTTCCGGATCCGGATCGTCGGGAGTAATGATCACTTCGTCAAGCCATCCGCCGTCGATAATATCGTCGTCTTCTACTCCCGAGCGGGTGGAAACCGGGGTATATAACCGCGGGCTCACCGTGTAGCCCGCGGAAAGGATACTCAGCAAAATCATCAGGATTTTATATATTGCAAAATTACGTCCTGATTATTTACTGCGTTAGACAATTTTGAAATCAAATTAACGTTTTCGACGCGAAACAAATATAGGGAAAGATTGAACCAGATACCCCTCCTTTTTTAGTTCCGAATAAAGAGTTACATCAAAATATAAATTCTTTTTAAT
>JAQWBH010000123.1 GCA_028707405.1 Parabacteroides sp.
TTTGGGGTATAGCCAAGCGGTAAGGCAACGGACTCTGACTCCGTCATTCGAAGGTTCGAATCCTTCTACCCTAGCCAATTAGGGCGACATAGCCAAGTGGTAAGGCAGAGGTCTGCAAAACCTTTATTCCCCAGTTCAAATCTGGGTGTCGCCTCCAAGAAAAAAACCTTCAAACATGAAATCAATGTGTTCGAAGGTTTTTTTATTTTTATAAAAGCTGTCAGTTAACCATGTGCCCCGACATTGAGCACTTTCACACATTCTTATATCAGTAAAATTATTTTAATTCTCTATGGATAAAGAATTACGCAATTTCATTGCTGAATAAGCCTGGAGACATATTGCACAAACAATTAAGCAACCACCCATATAAACACTTGTTCTTACGTATTCACTATTGATAATACGTGCAAATAGTGCTGTAAAAACTGGTTCTGTGCAAAGTATAGTTGATGTATGACTTGGGCTAACATACTTTTGTGCGTAATTCTGGAGGATTATTGTAAACGCAGTAGCAATGATACCATTAAAACTTATTGCTATAAATATAGTTGGATTATTTAGACTTTGCCAGTTTATTTCTCCTTTAAATAAAATTGCAACTATACCAAATACTGTTATCGACCATATTTGAACCGCCGAAAAGTTAAAAGGATTTTGTAAGCCGGTTAAGCGAGAAACCAACATAATATATATGGCAGTGCAAAGTGAACCAGCAAATACTGTTAGCTCTCCAAAACCTAATACCAAATCCCGATCGATCATCACAAAGCCCAATCCAACCACTGCCAAAATAATCCCTAATAATGTAAAGCGATTAGGTAAGCACCGAGCTACTATAGCACTAATAATAGGAACCCATAGCACATACAACGAACTAATAAAGCCAGTTGCAGTAATAGTAGCAATTGAAAGACCTATAAACGTAAAAATATATGATAAGTAAAGGACTATACCAGTTAAGGCTCCCTGAAAAACTTTTCTTTTCTCAAATTCCTTCAATTTAATAAAAGGCAAAATTACAACCCCGGCTAAAATAAAGCGTGCCTCCAAAAATGTAAATGGGTCTATTAAAACAAGGGCGGGTTTAGAAAGGCTGTAAGCCAACCCCCAAATTGCTGCCACTAATGCTAATAAGATATATCCTCGAATACCCTGATTCAAATATTCCCCCCCTTTCCCTCCCGCCTTCATATTTCCTTGTCAAGAAGGTCTGATTTTTCTTTTGTTTAGTTAAGCTTCCGCTCGTTTAACAGTGGAATAAACCACCATTCCGCGCTTGCCCAACTCTTCAAAATATTTCTTAACAGGTACACACTTTTCCGGTGCAAATACACCTTTTTCGGTAATTTCTCCTTTTGCTAACATTTGTGCTACAATTGAAAGTGGCATGCCTGTTCTATATGCTCCGGATCCGACACCCCAATCTTTAAGATCTGCGCCACAGCCCGTCTCCATAATAATTTCACATTTTGAACCCTTAGCTTCACCTGTTACAATAACTCGAATCATCCCAAAATCATTTGGATCACTATTGTCTTGAGGTAACCTATTATACATCAATGTGAGAAATTCACGAGGTGCAACTTCCGTACCCGAAATAGCGATTTTTTCTTCACCTGCAAACCCTAAGCCAACTAGGAAACGCACTTTATCAGCCAATGCTGCCGGAAGAGCAATCTTGAAACTCACATCCTTGATACCCTTTTCTTTAAAGCTAAGTGGAAATGTTAAAGTTTCCGAATGAATGGTATTGAAAAATTTCGCTTTTCCTATTGGGTCGGGAAATATTATTTCTTCTTCTCCTGAAAGAGGGGCTACCAGTTTCCAGTCTCCGTTTTCAAATATTGGTGACAGCACTGAATACTCATCCATTATAGTAGAAATATGATAAGGAAGGCTTAGGGCTCGATTAACTTCTTTTTTAAAGCTTACTGATCCAAACCGTATATGGACAGAATCAACGGCATCAAGTTTATCTACCGCAAAAGCAGCCATTATATTTGTCGTCCCTGGAGAACTACCCATACCAGATATAGCTGTTATCCCCGCCTTCTTCCACTCATTATTTAGTTCTAACTGCTGTTTTGTTACGTTATACAAACCTCCTAAATCTAAATAGTGTGTTTCTGTTCTCAGAGCAGAATCCATTACTATAAGATTAAAGTTATGATGCAGACAATTCGCCACTACATCGGCGTCCCGTAGGACTCTGTCTATGTTTGTACTAACGGATGCATCTAACTGCTCTACTGAGATTCTTTTATCGTGAAGCTTATCCGCAAGCGCCTGTGCTGCAGTGACATTACCATCAGCTATCACAATTTTTTCTGCATCTGAGCTATTTACAAGATCCATGACTGTGACCCTGCCCATTGCTCCGGCACCACCTAATACTACTATTTTCATACTCTTTACACCCCTTCTTTGTTATGCAATTGCTTCTATTTGTCTAATTCATCTAAATAGCTATTAATATTGCCCCTATCTCCTTTCAGGAATTCCCGGAGGATATCTTGTAGCACAGGCATGTCTTCTTCTCCATAAAAAACTTTTAATGCCCCATGGGCACAATACTTAGCACAGGTAGGATCACCTGCACAAAGATCACACTTTATTACTTTCCTCTTCGTCGGATCCCAATAAATCGCACGAATTGGGCAGCCAGAAAGACAAGCCATACACCCAATGCACCTTTCATCATCTACAACTACTGCTCCGGTTTTTACATCCTTAGTAATTGCTTCCTGCGGACAAGAAGCAGCGCACATCATGGATTCGCAGTGATGACAAGAGATTGGAAGATCTACACCTGCAGGATATATGCTTGTTACTCTAATCCTGGACCGTTTAGTATTAAACGTTCCTTCATGTTTAAATGAGCAGACAAGTTCACATACTCGACATCCGACACATTTTTCAACATCATAAACTAATTTTGTATTCCCCATTACTACACCCTCCTTAGCCTCCGGAAATATGTGGCATTAAAAGAACTAAATCGTCATTTTGCAGAACTGTATCCGCTCCTTTGTCTTTCGCTACATTATGACCATTTACCATGACATTGATTAATGGTGGTATTTTCAGATCATCACTTAAAATATAGGTACGCATTCTTTTTCCGTACCTAGATATTAAAATTAAGAATAAGTCATTTAATATTGCATTATTGTTAAGCATAACAATTTCTTCAAAAATCTCAGTAATTTCCCTAAACGATCCAAAATACTTTAAACGAATCCTGATGGTCATACTATATCCCCCGAAACGAGATCATAAATACCAAGCTCCTCTAATTTCTTCCTTGTCGGAACACCATTGGCATCCCACTCATGAAGTCTATAATACTCATCTACCGAATTCTTGAATTCATCTCGAGATATTTTTCTGCCCTTAGGCAGCCCATCTTGAAGTTCCTCGGTAAAGAACCTTTCAGGCAAAGTATCATCGACACTCGTAAACCCTGCGCATAAATTGAAAATTCGTGCAATGTTTACATGCATCTCACCTATATGATACCTTTTACCGTCAATGGTTATGGCAAAATCCTCCTGCAATTGAGGATACATTTTGTTTGGTATTACAGATATTTCCAAGCCGGTAGCAGCTTGAGCCAAGTCCGCATATTTTGAGCTTATACCATTCATGTCACAAATAATAAGCGAATCCATGATGCATTTCCGTTGTTCTCTGATCCGAACCAACTCTGCCTTACCATCAAAGGTAAAAGGATCCAGGCTACCATAAATTTCTTCCATGCAGGTCCAAGCTCGCAGATGGCACGCACCTCTGTCTGAAGTGACATAAGCAAGTGCCATACCGATAGCACCTCGCGGATCATAACCGGGAAATTCTAAACCCTTGACATGTATCGCAATCTTCTGTGCATCGGGGTTGGTTATAATTTTAGCAAATGCCTTAACTCCCTGCCCCATTAATTCCCCCACGCTTTTTCTTGTCCCGATTTTTTCAATTAGTTCAAAAACTGCGTTAATATTCCCAAACTTTAGATCTAATCCGTCCACATCCGTCTTGCCAATATAGCCTTTTTCATAACACTCCATTGCAAAGGAAATTACTACACCGGTGGATATTGTGTCAATACCGTACTCATCGCAAAGTTCATTGAACTTGCAGATCGCTTCGATATCGTTAATCCCGCAATTGGACCCCAAAGAATAAAGGGTCTCATATTCCGGCCCTATAGTTACACCGTTGTATTTCTTAGTTCGAACTAACTTACCACAAGAAATTGGACAGGTTTGGCAACCCCGGCTCTTCACAAAAACTTCTTTTCGCATAGCATTGCCGGAAATTTTTTGAGAGTCTTCAAAAAAACCGCTTTGAAAATTGCGTGTTGGTAAAATCCCGTGTTCATTCATGACATCTACAAACATAGGGGTCCCATATCGATTAACTGAATCGGTCCATGCCTCACCTTCGCACCGAAGCTTAATAACTTGTTCAAAAAATTCACTGTTTATCTTTTCAAACGTTACTGGATCAGAAACTCGAACCTCTTTTGTTCCAAATATTGCCAACGCTTTAAGATTTTTGGAGCCCATAACTGCACCAGCTCCACCGCGGCCTGCTTGCCTACCCATTTCATGCCCAATATTAGCAATTCTAACCTGTTTTTCGCCAGCTTTTCCGATAGAAACGACCTTAAAGTCTCGCCCTAATACTTCCTTCAGAGCCTTTTCCGTTTCGGAAACGGTTTTGCCCAAAAGATCGTCGGCATCCATAAGATATGTATCACTATTATTTATTACCAGGTAGGATGGTTTAGATGCGACACCAACAATTACTATAGCGTCAAGACCAGCATATTTTAACTCTGCTGCCCAGTATCCTCCCATAGTACAATCACAATAACCCCCTGTAAGTGGGGATTTGAATGCTACAGAACCCTTTGCCGAAAACATTGCCGAAGTACCATTCAAGGGTCCCACACTGAAAATAATTGCATTACCCTGGCCAAGGGGATCAGTACCCGTCGGCACACTCTCGTATAAAAGCCTTGCCGCAAGTGCCTTACCCCCAAGATGTATTAAATATTGCTGTGGAAGCGGTTTTCTTTCAAAGGTGCCTTTAGACAGATCAACCCACAGTACCTTACCGCCATATGATCCTGACATTCTTTATTTCCCCCTAACATTCCCTGGAATTCGACCTTATTGTAACAATTCTGTTACAATAAGGTCATATCAAAAGATTACGAACTTTCAATTATTGTCCATAAGTTGTTATCTATAAATAAGCAAAAGAGAATTTCTACTTTTCTATTACATAAGGTTCATAGAACTCCGGATTATATGCATACACTTCCGCATCTTCTAATAATGCGTCAACAATTGATGCCATATTTTTCTCTAGTTTCGCCTTCTCTACCGCCCCATATGTTGTTCCGGATTGCCTGGCTTGATCTTTTCCTTCTGACATAATAATATTTATGTATGTATCTAGCCCTGCTTTTGATGTAGCTAGCATGATAAGTCCATTTTTAGGGTTACGAACTGATTCCAGTGGTAAAGACCTACTGTCTGTAAAATACTTTTTCCAATCAATTTTTAATGTCATTCTTTATCCCTCCCATTTGATAAATTTCTATTACTCATAATTACTCATACTTTTCTTTAAATCCCAGCGCATCTTTTCCGGCTTTAATAACCCTAGCCATATGAGCTAAACGGATTCCTGTACTTCTTATATTTTTCATTTCATATCGCGAATATTTCTTTACTGCATTCAATTCACTGCTAGGTTGGGTATTTCCAGCACCTCCATAGTAACAGGTAACCGGCCTTTCTGGGCCGCTGGAAACACATATCATATCTTGTACAAAGGCCCACTTCTGCATATCCTGAATAGCATACTCCTGGCCACCATGAATACTGTATGCCAGTGCAAGCATAGCGACCGGTTTATGGCTTAAAGCGCCCTTATATTTCGTACTTGCAAAATGGCAAAATGGCATAGTACGGTCAAATACAGCTTTTATTTGCGCACTCATACTTCCCCAATATACTGGCGTACCCATAATCAAGCCGTCGGCCCATAGCATGTTTTCGTGTATTTTCTGCAAATCATCATCAAACTGAGGGCACAGTTTTTCTGCGGTGGCCTCTGTGTAGCATCTCCAGCAGGAAGCACAAGGGTTGACTTTTAAATCAGCCAAAGAAAGAAACCTCGTTTCCACATCTCCTAATCTTTTGGCAGCCTCAAGAGCTTCTTTAACAATGTAATTTGTTGTATCTTTTTAAATAGCAATTCTTATGCCAAAATTTCAACGCTCTTAAATGTATGATAATTCTCAAAAAATAAATATTAATAATTATGGTGATGGTATTTTGCATCTGCTTTTTATGTAGCATGGCACAGAAAGGCTGAATTGGAGAAAGTTCTTGATTAATATTTTAATCATCAATTTATGCTAATCTGCATCTTGATTGGCTTTCAACCTAAATGTTCAAATTGAAAATTCAATGATTTAAGGATAGGGCCTGTATGTCTTTACCTGATTGTTAATTCTTAAAGCATACAGGCCCTAGGATGAAAAGACTTTTAAAAAGAAGAACTGCAGCTATGTAACAAACATTAGCTGCAGTCCGTATTTACTGCGTATAGAGCAAAGTCACTTTGCATTAAGGACAACTGTCACCGAATCCCGTCGGACTGTTATCTTCATTTTAAGCAGGTCTTCTGGCTTACAAATCAACGTTTTTTCTTCCTTCCCAAGACTTTTGTCTCAGTGGTTCACTACAAATTTTATTATTGCAGATATGAAAAAACTCCTTGTTTACAGCGGCGGGACCACGCAGGATTTTCACCTGTCTTCCCTCTTAGCCACAGGCCTTTTTATCAAAGCCAACGGAACATAAAATGATCTCTTATTAAATTCAGATTTTTGATTATTTTATCATCAACCTTTATAATTGTCAATGAGAATTAAAGTATCAATGTCTTACAGGCTTAGCTTTTAAACACTCTGTTTTTCCCATTTAAGCCTTCTTTCATCAACCGTTTCTTCAATATCATCTAAATCAATTGTGCATGCCGGCCTTTCTCTGCTATAACCTTTTTTCATACAGTACTTTGATAACGGACAATTGCTCCTAGGTGAGCATTTCTTCTGTAACTCATAAAGTTTCATAATAAATCCCTTCCTAGTTGCTGAATGTATAGTCTTGGGCACAGTGCTCTGGCTATCCTTTCAGTAGCTAACTTTTTAATAATCTAAATCTAGTATAACATATTTTTAGAGGTTTTTTTTAAATTCATTAATTTTGATTAACATAAAATTTATTTTATGTATACGATTGCCCTCCATTATCCTATACATCTGCTCCATAAGTCTCAAAATAATATTCTGCTCCCTAGGATCCTTCATACCATGGTTTGAGATTTTTTGGCTGTGCTACAAAAAAGACAGGCAAAACGTCCCTTTGTCTTTTCAAAAAAGACAGGCAAAACGTCCCCTTGTCTTTTTTTTAAAAAATGATTGCATATTTATTATAAATCATGTATATTTATTCTTGTGCATAAAAAGTATAAAACAACATTTAAGAAAGGAAAGATATTGTCATGAAAAAAATATTAGCAATACTATTTATATTAACGATGGTATTTTCATTAGTCGCATGCGGAGATAGCAATGAACCGGCAAATACCGGTGAAGAGATGCCAACATATAAGGTTGCTATGGAACCGACATTTCCTCCCTTTGATACCATTAATGAAGAGACTCAGGAATTAGACGGTTTTGATTATGATTTAATGAATGCAATAGCTGCAGACCAGGGTTTTAAGTTGGAGTGGGTCAATATGGGCTTTGATGGATTGATTGCGGCATTACAAGCCGGTAATATCGACATCATTGCATCAGGTATGAATGCAGGCCCGGACAGAAGAAAAAAAGTAGATTTTTCAACAACTTACTATGATTCTGGTTTAGTTGTGGCAGTAAAAGCAGGAAATACCGAAATCAAAAGTATTGATGATTTAACAACTGATATGAAAGTCGGTGGTCAAATCGCTACGACCGGTGCAGAATTGGCTAAAGAACTTTACGATTCCGGAAAAATTGCAGAAGCAAAAATCTACAACGGTTTAGACATTGCAGTTATGGATTTACAGAACGGAACTATTGATGCTCTGATCAACGACCTACCTGTAACAAAAGCATATATGGAAGCAAAACCCGGAACCGTTGAAATTGTCGGAGATGTATTAAATGCTGAATCTTATGGCTTTGCAGTAAAAAAAGGTAATACAGAATTACTTGACAAAATCAATGCCGGCATGCAAAATTTGATTGATGATGGTACCTTTGACGAAATATATTCTAAATGGCTTGAATAATAATTACATGGAGATAAATAATTGGAAATTTATTTAAAAGGGATTGGCATTGCATACAGTGGTATTCTGGTAACACTGCAAATAACAATATTTGCAGTAATCATTGGTGTAATGGCCGGCTTAATAGTTGCTCTAGGCAAGATGTCTAAATTTAAGATAGTTAAGATTGCTTTCTCTGTTTATGTGGAGTTCTTAAGAGGCACACCATTAGTAGTACAGGCACTGATTATGTATGCAGGTGTTCCCATGCTGCTCCAAAGTAACGGAATTGATTTTCGATGGGATAATCCTGTTATCGCTGCTACTGTTGTATGCGGAATCAACAGCTCAGCCTATGTGGCGGAAATCATTCGAGGCGGACTGCAAGCGATTGATAAAGGTCAGATGGAAGCCGCAAGATCCATAGGAATGAATCACGCTCAAGCAATGCTCTATGTGATTATCCCCCAGGCATTCCGGATTATTTTGCCCGCACTTACCAATGAGTTTATCTCTTTGTTAAAAGAAACGGCCGTACTCAGTATGATTTCCATTGTAGAAGTTACAAGAAAAAGTATGCTGTGGGCAGCAAGTACCTTTGAAGCATGGCCTGCTTATTTAGGGACTGCCTTTGTCTATCTAAGCATTACAATTCCAATGTCCAGGTTGGTGGCATATATGGAAAGGAGGATGGCCAAAAGTGATCAAAGTAGTTAACTTAACAAAAGAATATGGAAATCTGAAGGTCTTAAACGGCATTTCAGAAACCATTAAAGAAAATGAAGTCGTATGCGTAATCGGTCCCTCCGGCTCCGGCAAAAGCACCTTTTTAAGATGCATAAACTTTCTTGAAATGCCTACCTTCGGATCTGTATCCATTGGAGGGGAAAAGATTAATACAAAAGATGCAGATATCAATAAGATTCGTCAAAAATTGGGGATGGTATTTCAAAACTTCAACCTGTTCCCTCACATGACCACAGTCGAAAATGTATCTATAGGCCCAATTAAGGTTAATAAAATAGATAGAGCGACAGCTCTAAATGAAGCGATTGATCTTCTAAAAACGGTTGGCCTTGAAGATAAAGCCGATGTATATCCTTCATCCTTATCCGGTGGGCAGAAACAAAGAGCGGCAATAGCAAGAGCTCTGGCCATGAAACCTGAAATTATGCTTTTTGATGAACCCACCTCAGCTCTGGATCCGGAAATGGTTGGTGAAGTTCTTGAAGTAATGAAAGAATTGGCACACCAGGGAATGACTATGGTAATCGTAACCCACGAAATGGGATTCGCAAAAGAAGTGGCCGATAGAGTATTATTTATTGACGAAGGTGTTATCGTAGAACAAGGCAGCCCAGATGATATCTTTGGCAACCCTCAAAATGAAAGAACAAAAAATTTTTTAAGTAAGATTTTATAAGAAAACTAAAAAATACAATTATACGACAGTTAGAGAATATCCAGTTAGTGACTACCCTTTTCTAACTGTCGTCTCTTTTTCTTACCTTGTTACTTTATTACTTTGTTACTTTCAATCATTTTCCCAGCAAGCTCTGCCATCTTTTTAGGCGATTCCTTCATCCCGCCTGTAAACCACGTTCGCAACAATCCTACACACCCGGAGGTAATATATGAGTAATAGTACTCATAATATTCCTCATCCATTTCACCGAGAAATTCACGCCATTCTTCTTTTTTCTTCGGCTTTCCTAATTCGATGAGTTTTGTTAAGAAACCCGTATCCCCGGAGCTTAAAATCACAAGGCAAATATCTGCATTTTTTGCCAAGAATTCAAAAGCTTCCAATACAATCGGAAATAATATCTCCCTATGCTTTTCATGGAAATGCTTATCAAAGATATTTTTGAATTTATCAAGTAATTCATTCTCTATCTGCTCATAAAGATCGTATATATCTTTGTAATGAAGATAAAATGTACCTCTGTTAATATCAGCAAGCTCAGTCAATTCCATTACACTGATATCTTTTATATCTTTTTCCAATAACAATTTGGTAAGAGCCTGGCGAAGCATTTTTTTCGTTTTTCTTACCCGGCGGTCTGTTGTTGTATCTTCCATAAATATATTTCTCCCCTATTCGTCATTTTTGTTTATACTGTCTGTTAATGAACAAAAATTAAGATATTGATGATTGCAGCACTCTTTTATTTTAATTATAATAGACATGCGACCTAAAATCAACAGTTGTCAAATTTAGGAGTGACGGAATCTGATTAAAATAATCGATAAAGTATTAAAATTTAAAAAAACGATATTATTTACCATTTTAACAGCTGCATTATTATCTCTATTTGCTATGCCTTTTGTAAAAATCAATTATAATTTATCCGATTATTTACCGGCAAATGTGCCTTCAACTTTAGCTATAGATGTGGTAAACAAGAGTTTTCCGGAGAAGATACCCAACCTTAGCGTATATATTCCTGAGGTAAGCATACCGGAAGCTCTTTCCAATAAAGAACAACTTGCTAACATCCCCGGTGTTCATTCAGTTTTATGGCTGGATGATGTATTAGACATCTATCAGCCTTTACAGAGCATGGATATAGACACAGTCGAAGCTTGGTACAAGGATGAAGGTGCACTTTTTATGCTGGCCGGAGAAACAGAAAAATGCGTAGCTATCATTGAAGAAATCACTGATATATATGGTGATAATGCTGTCCTTTCCGGTGAACTGCTTAATCAGGCAACCATCCAATCCTTATCTACAGGAGAGGTTTCTCAAATTATGTATTATGTAGTACCTCTTGTTCTTATTGTATTACTTTTGACAACCAGTTCCTGGTTTGAACCGATTCTTTTTTTAATCACCATAGGCATAGCAATTTTGCTTAATGAAGGAACTAATATATTTATTGGAGAAGTTTCCTATGTAACACAGTCCACCAGCGCAGTATTACAATTGGCTGTATCCATGGATTATGCAGTTTTTTTACTCCATAGTTTTTCAAAGTATCGTAATGAAGGAAACACAGTTGAAACAGCTATGAAAAAAGCGATGGCAGAATCCTCATCAGCCATTGCTGCAAGTGCAACCACTACTGTATTCGGTTTCCTGGCACTGGCATTAATGAAATTTCAGCTTGGGCCTAATTTAGGTCTCGTACTGGCAAAAGGTATCTTATTCAGTTTCCTTTCAGTAATGCTGCTACTTCCCATTTTAGCGATTTATACTACAAAACTTATGGATAAGACCCACCATCGTTCCTTAATACCATCCTTTAAAGGTTTTGGGCGGGTTGTTGTACGTATATGCATTCCACTATCTTTTGTTTTTATATTACTAATCGTACCGAACTTTCTGGCGCAAAAAAATAACGACTTTATTTACGGTTCATCAGGTATTCATAGCGAAGATTCCCAATTTAGAAAAGATACCGATTATATTAATGCTATTTTTGGTGAAAGACAGCAGATGGTATTGTTGGTACCGGATGGAGATGTTGTAAAGGAAGAGGCTGTTTCTAAATCATTGGAACACATTGCCAATATAAACTCCATCATTTCATATCCTCTCACTGTAGGTACGGAAATTCCTCCGGAATTTTTATCAGATAAGCAACTCTCACAATTTCGATCCGGTGGATACAGTCGGTTTATCTTATACGCCGA
>JAQWBH010000572.1 GCA_028707405.1 Parabacteroides sp.
CGAATAGAGAAAAGATTGAATTGAAACCAGGTGAAACAGGCTACGAAGATTTCTTCTTAATGGGATCTGCTATATATGGAGGTGTAAATTATAATAGATGGGGTGATGTTTCGGTATATGTAGATAATTATGATGCATATATCTATGTATCAGTTGCGGCTATGGAACCTGACAAAGCAGGAGTATTTGCCTATAGAATGATTTATACTCCTCAGTGATTTGATAAAATTGTTGTTGTGCCGATAAAAATCGGCACAACAACTCTTATAAAATAATATAATTTGATCATGATGAATAAAATGAAATATATATTATTGCATTGCTCAACACTTTTAATTCTGCTATTTTCTTGCTCTGAAAAAAACGATTTACCTATTGAAACAGAAGATCCGGATGAAAAACCCGAAGTCTTGGAAAATGCAGAAAACATCAAAAAAGTTGCGGGAAACTCCATCCAAATAGATCCTATTGTTTTCTATTCACTGAATATTTCTCCGGGTGAACTAGTTGCTGACCTTAAAAAAGCCAACATTACTTCTGTCCATTTTTTTTTGGTAACAGACTGGGATGGCAGTAAGAATGATGAACTTTTAAGACCGGAATACCTAAAAGCGCTTAAAGATAACGGTATAGAAATATGGGCATTGTTTATCGGTAATGGAATGTATGGTGGACAAAAATTACCTGAGGAGTGGAAGATGGAATTTTTGACACAATATACAGACCCTTCAGTACGTTTTTTCTCGTTTCATAATGACGACTATGTAACGTGGCAAGTTGAAAGAATTAGAAGGATTTTAACAAACTATGATTTTATTGGAATAAGTTTCGCCGAAACATATTTTCCAGAGTGGAGAACTATTAATTCAAATGGGTTCTATGGAGACGTAAGCCTTTATGCAAGGAGGAAATTTACCAGAGAGTACTTGGGACTTAATCGCTCTGCATTAACTTTCGACGCTATCAGAAACGATCCAACATTGTATAAAAAATGGCAAGACTATAGAGTAGAAGCTATCATTAACTTTAATAAAAAAATAAAAGAAGCCGTTCGAAAAGTAAATTCCAAAGCCATATTCGCATCATGGGGAATTGCGTTAAGAAATGAGACATTAGGAGAAATCAGAGAGCATTTTGGTTTAGATATGGTAAGGCTGGTAAAAGAAGTAAAACCGGATATATTCTTTATACAAACATCATCACAAGACTGGCTTGACCCTAATTTAAAATCAGACTATTTAAATCAATACGAATATGCAAGAAAGACAATACAGGCAGCAAATCCCAACGTAAGAATGGCAGTTCAGACAGATATTGCTTCACTCTCATACCATAATCCGGGAATCGGGGTTAGGTTACCAAACTGGTGGATTGAATTTATGAATCATTCAGCCAGACTGGGCTATTACACAAACACTTCTTATGAATATGCTTTCTGCAAAAAACAGAATCTATGGATTAAATAAACTATCAAAAAATCAATAGCCAATGAAAATAAAAGGTATTTTATTTATCTTCTTGATATGTTTTCTCACCTCATGTGGAAAGATAGCCAGTGAGGAATATAAAGAAATAACACAAGCCAAATTACATGACAAAATAAAAGGTGCATGGGCAGGCAAAATGATCGGGGTTATGCATGGTATTGATATGGAATTTCAAGCCGTTGGTGAAATATTTAAGGACTCAATCACTTGGACTCCTAAGATGATTGAAGGCGCTCTTGGAGAGGATGATATTTACGGGCAATTAAGTTTTATGGCAACAATGGAAAAAAATGAGGGTTTAAAAACCCCAGTAGCGAAACTTGCAGAAGAGTTTGCCTTTGCTCAATTCAATCTTTGTCATGCCAATCTTCAGGCTCGTAAGAATTTCTTTGATGACATTATGCCACCTCTTTCGGGAACTCCGGAATATAACATGCATGCAAATGACCTGGATTTTCAAATTGAGTCCGATTTTATTGGTTTTATAAATCCTGGCATGCCTTATTCTGCCGCTCTGATGGCAGACAGTATCGGACGAATCATGGCGTATGGCGATGGGCTTTATGGTGGTATTTTTGTTTCAGGGATGCATGCATTTGCTTTCTTTGAATCGGATGCGAAAACTGTGGTAAAAAAGGCACTGCAATTAATCCCGACTGAAAGTGAATATGCCCAAGCCATTCAAACTGTTATTGACGGATACGACACAAATCCGGATAATTGGGAAAAAACATGGACGACAATTCAGGAAAGATGGGGAGACGCTGATGTCTGTGTCCCTTATCATCCATTCAATATTGACGCAACCATCAATGGGGCATATATTGCAATGGGACTACTTTATGGAGAAAACGATATGGGCAAAACCATCGAAATTACAATTAGATGTGGACAAGATACTGACTGTAATGCAGCTAACGCAGCAGCAGTTTTGGGTATTATGTATGGATTCGAGGCGATAGATGAAAAATTCAAGTCTCATATTCCTCACATGGAAGACAGTCTGTTTTTAAACACAAACTATTCTTTTAAAAAAGCTGTATCGCAGACAGAGCTATTTGCAGAAGAAAATATTCTATCCAATGGGGGTACTTTAGAAAATGTTACCTATAGAGTTAAACTACAAAAACCAAAAGTAATCGGGGAATTGGAACAAGCTTTTCAAAATAAAATTATGACTGATCTTGTAACAATGACTGATAAAGAAAAATATTCACTCACCGGAAGCTGGGAAGATTTTCAGAACGGTGATGGGGATTATGAGTTATATCAAGTTTCAACAAAACCCGGTGATATTTTTGAAATTAAGTTCAAAGGCACAGGCATCACAATTATGGGAAGTTATAATGTAGATGGCGGTACGGCAATGGCATATATCGATAATAA
>JAQWBH010000573.1 GCA_028707405.1 Parabacteroides sp.
GAGACAGTTCCATAGTTTTTCTCGACGTTCTCCGTTCTCGAAAGCAAGTCTATTATAAGTTAAAGCGTAGCTTTCTCTGTTGGACGTCGTAAAGTGTTTTGGCATAGCAACAATCTTAGTTAACTTAAGCGTAATATCATTCAATCGATGCAGCCATTAGTTTCACGATTTTCCCCCTCGCTTAATTCTGCATGGTCAAATAGCCCATGTTTCTAAAGCTTTATTACAAAGGAAATTGGCGCGCTGCCGGATTGTCGATTCATCCCATACGTCCTCTTCGAGGTAAGGCGATAGGGTTTCAATACCTTCTGCATATGCTTGAAGACCTCCCCTATCTCCTTGTCCGGCTTTTTTGGTTGGCCAGTCTGCATCCCTGATTGAAGCGTTAAGCGACTGTGTGATAATCGTCAAGTTACCGAGAGTCAGTAGAATGCGGTCACGGGCATCACCGGCTGCTTTATCCCCCGAAAATGACCAGTGGTTACGCCATTTTTTGGGCATGATATGCTCAAGACTATACTTGTTGATCCCGAGCAATTGCGTAGAATGTTTGCGGCGGTCACGGATTTTCGATTCTATCAGGTAGATAACTCCAGCGGCATATTTGTTAGTAAGCCAAGACTCTTTGAAAGCGGTTCTAACGTCATCATCCGTAGGCATACGGTTAATCTTGTCATCTTGACCGCCAATATAGTCGATAAACGCTTCTTTGGACAAAATACGGTTCAGAATCAGGCGATCTGAAAAAAGTTGGTTATAGTTCTTAGTGGTCGCCCTGGTGACAAGCCGACGCATTATGTACGATTCGAGAAAATTATACAAATCACTTCTCATCGCAGCACTAGGCACATTACGCTCAACAAACAACACATAAGGAATAAGCGTTGCTGTGTCGAGTTGGAATATTACTGCATTTAACCTTTCTATCCCTGCGTCAGAAGTTAATTCGTCATCCACAATTTCGGCATTGAAAGTTCGTCTAAAGATAGCAGCGTATTCACGGATTTCATCAAGGAGCATTTGCTTGCTGCCTGAACAATAGTCCTTAATGAACTTTTTGTAGGACTCAAATAGTTTTTCTACTTTAGAAAAACTCATCTTATCTTCAGTATTCACGCTAAAAGCGCTTTCTTGAATCTTTATCTGTAGAAACGAGTAAAAGAACAGATCTATAAACGTCCTCTTCAGACGTCCTGTCGTAATTTCCTTATCCCAGTATTCCTTTATTTCATCATCCTTTTCGAAAACATCGAGCCAGTATTTATTATAGGCTTCAATATCATTGCGTCCGAAAAAGTAGTTTTTCAAGAGTTCTGCAGTGGTTAAGCGAACACCAAGAGAGTTTATGGTGTCAAAAATCTGCTGCTCATCCTCATCAGCGGCAAGGTCTATACCGACAAAGAGAATAGTGTGGCATACAGTATCGAAGTCCACTTTGCTCGCGTCAAGATTATCTACAAAATACTGATAGGCGCGAGAGATGTTGTCCGTGCGATCGGTCGGCTTAATGACATTTAGTTCCATTATCGAAGTGTATGCCTCAATGTCGTTATGGTTGTGCTGGATAACCGTTCTATCGTCATCAAGCCGAAAGCGCTTGTCAAACTTCTTTAAACTATCGTTTTTTAAGCACAGGATTTTCAGGAGAATAGAAAGTGTGGTAAGCCGCTGTTGTCCATCAATTACCGTACGGACATCACCAACGGCACTTGATGTATCCGTTAGTTGCTGTTTGAGAATTACCGACCCCATGAAGTACGGTGTGCGAGTACGGCTGACATTTTCAACATCCTCTAGTAGACGCTCCCACTGTGCTTCTCCCCAAACATAAGCTCGTTGAAAGAACGGAATTTCCAGTATCCTGCTCCCGTTAAAAATCTCATTAATTGTGCGTTTTCCTGCATCCATTTCTTATCCTCCTAGCGATTATTTCTAATAATTTAGTACTAACAAGCAACAGGCTCTTATCGCATTTGTGCTAGAACTGCATACTACCCTTGCACCAGTTCCCACAGCCTATCATAACTATCAACCACATCATATTTCACATTTTCGCCACTGATAGCGCGGAAATGCTCACGGGCGCAGTGTGCCTTTGCTTCCTCGATTTTGCGAAGTTCCATCGAGGACATATCGCCCTTCGTTTCAGCGACGAAATAAATATGCTTCACCTTACCTTCATAGAACGCAATTGCCCAGTCGGGGTTGTACTTGCCGACGGGCGTGTTGATATAGAAGCCCTTCGGTAGCTTGACGTAGATTTCGACCTCTTGGCTATGTGCCTCCAGCTCTGCGGCAAAGTCACGCTCTTTTGCGGAATCATAGATGACGTAATCGTATAAGTGCCGATTGGCTTCTAGTGCGTTTTCGCCTAAGGATCCTTTCTTGAGGCTAGGTTCGGTGAAGATTTCGGTGCTGAACACGGCGGTCAGCTTGTCGTAAGTAATATGTTCGATAATTGCCGTAGCTTTCTGTTCATTGATAATCTTGGCGGTGCGGATGATGAATTCTTCGGGATTGTCTCTAAACTGGTTAAATACGGCCTTTTCTATGCCGACCAGAATGGCGACTACAGCATTTCTGGTCAGCCCGGTTTCGGCAACGACTTTGCCTACAAGGTCATAGCGAACCGAGTTGCTTGCTTTCACCGCCGTGTACGGCCTGGCTTCCTCCCGCATCGTGCTTACACGCACAAATGCTTCGCCTGTTTGTAGTTGTTCTTTGGACTGGATTACCTTCGCTTGCTCGCCCTCTTCCACCTTGAAATAGACCTTGGATACGCGCAATTTGGCGTTCAACTCCGCGATCGCTTTTCTGACCAGTTCGTCCTCGTCAAAGTTAACGACGTAGTAACTTCTACCGTTAATTTG
>JAQWBH010000124.1 GCA_028707405.1 Parabacteroides sp.
GTTATAGAGACAAATATAATGAATATCAGTGAATTGAGCAAACATTTTTGAAGTTAATTTATAACTTTTTCTCGCTAATTCTTAGGAAGGACTGCGGATAAGCATTTTATTTATCTTTTTATACTGAGTTTGGATTAAGCAATATGGTTAAATCGCTGATATTAATTTTATGAGTATCTTTCATATTAAAATTGCCTGCTAAAATCTGTGCCTTTTCCTGATTGTCTCCCAAGCTTGTTACAACAGCATCTGCCAAGCTTAAATTTTCATTTCTAGTATATTCATTCACTGTGACCAAAACTCGAAGACCCGCATTTTTAGCAGCAATAACTCCATTTTCAGAATCTTCAATAACGATTACTCCATTCCGTGGCATGTTGGTTTTTTGTAAGGCAAGCTGGTATATCTCCGGATCCGGCTTTTTACGGCTGACGACATCCCCGGCCAGAAGTAGGTCAATTTTTATGCCGGACAGCAACGAATCGATGGCTGCTTTGGCAGCTTTTTCGTTTGATGTTGTGCAAATACCGACGAATATGTTCTTTTCATTTGCTTCTTTCATCAGACGTTGGATACCGGGTCTTAGCGGCAATTTGCCATTTTCAATGAGTGAAATATACCGTTGGGTTTTCAGCTGATGCAATTTTGGAATCAGATCGGTCAGTGAAGTTCCTTCGGGAAGGTATTTTTTCCCTTCTCCCTGAAAATAATGTTTCATACGTTCTTTACCACCGGCTATCTGCAGCAACTCATGGTATTTGGAGACCGTCCATTCCACAGGGATACCATATTCGGCAAAAGCCTGGTTAAACGCTACCCGGTGACCATCTTTCTCGGTATCCATGATGGTCCCGTCCATATCAAAAAATATTGCTTTTAACTGATTCATAGGATGAGAGATTATTTCGCCATTCCGTTGCTTCCGAGTAAATCGATCCAGTATTTTATTCTTTCTTTCGTAGCTTTTTTCATATGGCTGTCGATCCGTACCGGATCATATTCATCGGGATGGGTTGAAATGTATTCATAGATGCTGTCAATCAAGATGTGTTTCAGGTTGGTTGAAACATTGTATTTGGCACCTCCGTTTTTTACCAGTTCTCGGACCACCTCTTCCTTCAATCCTGTACCTCCATGAATTACCAGTGGGGTTTGTATTTCCGGATAATTAAGCTTTTTATGGATTTTGAATAACCGCTCCGTATCGATCACCGGATTCTCTGTTTTATACACTCCGTGGGCTGTTCCGATGGCCGGGCCAAACAGGTCGATGCCTGAACGTTTAACAAAATCTACGGCTATATCCGGGTTACAAAGCTGAGCTTCATCTTCAGTTACCTTAATCTGATCCTCCACTCCGGCCACCGTTCCCAATTCGCCTTCAACAGTGATATCTCCCTTTTGATGGCAGTAATCGCTAACCTCTCTGGTCAGTTTAATATTCTCTTCATAATTCAGGCGTGATCCGTCAAACATGATGTTGGTAAATCCCAGATCTGCACATTTTTTACAGAACGACACTTCCGTACAATGATCGAGATGCAGACAAACAGGTATATCGGCTGATTGGGCCAATACGCTGCATACTGCCACGATTACCTCCGGTTGAAGAAATTTTGCCGGTGTGACCGATGTCTGAATAATAACCGGGGCCTTCATTTCCGTTGCTGCTTCCAGGATGGCCTCCAATTGAACGATACTGGTAATATTGAAAGCTCCAACTGCATATTTTTCTTTGCTTGCTTTGATAAGCATTTCTTTAGCTGATACAAATGGCATCTTCTTATGTTTTTAATTGTTTGTAGTATATTTCCCCTAATTTCGCTGCACCGTGCAATGAACTTTGTTCTATGTACGTATAATGGTACTCTCCGATCCATTTTCGCATTGCTTTTTCCATATTTGGAATTTTAGCCGCTCTCCCGGTAATTTTTATTCTGTCCGTACATTGAACGACCTTTGTAATTTCAGCCAGATGTGATGCAAGGTACAAATTATTTCCTTTCAGGATAGCGATCAGAAAATCATCCCGGGTTGTAGTAACACCAATCCCGGAGAAACCAGCCTTCAGCAATTGTCTGCTGTATCGAGATCCCTGCAGGAATGGTTTATACAAGGGGCATCTTCCGTTTATCTTCTTTTCTATTACTTCAGGTATATATTCCAGATAAAATGTATCGGCTGACATTTCACTGCAGAAAACCGAATGAAACCATTCGAGTGATTTCCCGCCTGTATTGAGTACGAACAAGGTTAGCCAACGATCAGGTAAAATGTGCGACCGTATATTATAGGTCGATGAGCCTACTGGTTTATCGAGGCAAACCATCATAATATCACAGGTTCCGGAAATGTGCAAAATATCACCGGGAGTATTCACTCCGGCTGAAAATGCTGAAAGCACGGCATCATTGCCTCCACATAACACTTTGCATGAGGGGGGTAATCCCAACAGCCTGGCAACATCATCAGTGATCTCCCCTACTTCCTGAAACGACTGGTATAAATCTGGCAGTTTTTCTTCAGGCAGAGAAAGTTTTTCCAAAAATTCGGTGTTCCATGTAAGGTCATTCTTCTTTGTGTTGTATAAGCCGGTTATGGAAGTGGTAGAAGGATCGATGGCCCATTGTTTTGTAAGCTTATAGATGAGATACGTGTTGGTATGTCCGAATTTATATGTCTGTGTATACACTTCAGGGAGGTTGTCTCTGATCCAGAGCATTGAACTTAGTGAAGAACCTCCGGATACGGGCAAGTTGCCGCCTTTTTCAAGCAGGGCATCTCTTCCGAGGGTTTTTATAATATAGGCAGCCTGCTTGTGTGAACGCTGGTCCAGGAAAAGAATCGCTTTGGTCAGCGCCCTGCCCTGGCGGTCCATTGCCACAAGGCCAGGACTTGTCACTGAAAAGGAAACAAGCCTCACCTCCTTTAGTTTTTCGCCAAATAATCTGCAGCCTTTGACAATGCTTGTCCACCAGACCTCTGGATCTATTTCTGCCTTTTCATCTTCAAAGATATTTACAGGATAGGTATGTTCATAAAAGCCATCCCTGTGGAGAGATTCGCTGAAAATTCCCATCTTTAAGGAAGTGGTCCCTACATCAATTGCTAAAATCTTATTGTTATTCATGCAGGTACTCTTTAACCAAACGGCTGATTTTTTCACGTTCCCTCAGAGGCAGCTTCCGTAGAGGTCTTCTTAATTCACCTCCGGTCAGCCCTGCTGCATCCATCGCAGCTTTTACGCCTGCAACCCCATATTTTCCAGATACTTGGCTGTTTAGTTTCAACGCAACTTCCTGAAGGAATTTTGCCTGCTCTTTATTTCCATTCCTGTATTCGCTGAAAATTTTAACAGGCAGCCAAGGGATATAATTGGCAAGAGATACCACCCCTCCTGATGCATCTTTTTCAAGCATGTCGTAAAGGGTGGTCACGGTTCCGGTTAATACAGCCAGCTCGGTGCTTAGTTTTTTGTCCGTTTTACTGCTGTCTTTTATGCCGTGAATTTGTTTTAGTCCGGCGATACGATTTATAAGCTGCTCTGAAAAGTCAATCCCCGTAAACCCGGGAGCATTGTAAATAAGAATGGGAAAGGGTGAAATTTCATTCAGGTCAGCATAAAACCGGAAATAATCGTCCTCAGTTAATTTATTCCGGAAATAAAAAGGAGGCTGAACCATCAGGTAGTCGATCGGGAACCGACTGGATTTTTCAATAAATGTTCTGGTATGATACAAACTGTCGTACATCACACCAACCATCAGTGTTTTGTTTCCAGAAACAATTTTTGTGGCTGTTTCCAGAATTTTTAATTTTTCCTCTTCATTCAGGCTTTTGTATTCACTGTTTGATCCCAAAAGGAGTATTCCGCTCAAGTTGGTGCTCATGTAATACTTCAGATTACGTGTTAATCCCTCATAGTCCACTTCTTCATGTGAAGTGAAGGGAGTATTGACCGGGGCAAATATTCCGTAGAGTTTATTCATTAAAATTGGTATTATATTATACTTATTTAAACAATAATGAAATAGGGCGTTTAAGCTTCCTTGTTTCTGTATTTTTTTTAGATGGGATTCCTATTATAGTCAACATTGCTGCAAGAAAAAGACAAGTTGACATTAGCATGTAGGATGCATCAAATCCTTGTGTAATACCGTTCAGATATCCTACAAGGTAAGCTCCTCCAAATGATCCCAATGCTCCAAAACTATTAATTAGTGCAATTGCTCCAGCAGATACATTACTTGGAAAAATTTCAGTTAAAGCCGTAAAGAAATTTGGATAGGGTGTATAAATTTCAGCACCGGCAATAACAAGAAATATGAATGATAAATAAAAATTACTTGTTCCTGTCAGATATGAGGCATATAAAGCTAATGATGCAATTAACAGAGATGGCCAGATAAATATTTTTCTGTTTAGTATTTTGTCAGAAAAATAAGATGTTAAAAACATACATATGACTGCAAAGAGATAAGGAATGGCGGTTAGCCAACCGGTTTTTACCATGCTTGCGTCAGGAGTTGAATTGATTATAGTAGGTAACCACATAATAAATCCATAAGCTCCAACACTCCAAAATCCATATTGAAGACAAAGTAATATAACAGTCCTTGATTTAAAAGCTTCTGCATAATTTTTTACAGGTTTTATATACTTTTGTTCCTGCTTAAGTTTATCTTCAATAATGTTCTTTTCCGTTGTTGTTAACCATTTGGCATCTTTGGGCCTATCCTGGACAAGAAACCACCAGATAAAAGCCCAAAGTATTGCAGGTACTCCTTCAATGATGAACACTAGCCGCCACCCTAAAGATTCCATTATATAACCAGACACAATAGACATCCAAATCACAGTAATTGGATTGCCAAGTGTTAAGAAAAAATTTGCTTTTGAACGTTCCGAACTTATAAACCATCTGCTTAGTAGCACTACTAAAGAAGGCCATACAGCAGCTTCTACCACTCCGAGTATGAATCGTATACCATATAAGATCGAAACATTATGTACCAAACCTGTAGCTGTTGCCATTGCGCCCCATCCAATACATGACCAAAAAATTAATTTTTTGGCGCTTTTATTAGCAGCATAAAGAGTGCCGGGAATTTGAAAGATAAAATATCCAAGAAAAAAGATGGCTCCCAATAGGGATAATGTGGTAGAGGTAATATTAAGATCGTTCCCCATTTCTCCTGCTGCCGCAAATCCAAAATTAACTCGGTCCGCATAAGCAAAACTATAGGTTATAAAAACTAACGGAGCTAAACGATGCCAACGTTTTTTGGGAAGGGTATTATTTATTTTCATAATTACAAATCATTTATGTTAATCAATTTGCCTTGTTTGATAACGACCTTCACTTTTTTTAAACAAGTTATATCTTCAAGGGGATTCCCTTCAACAATAATTATATCAGCATATTTTCCAGATGATAATGTTCCGGTTTCATTTTCAATTCCGCATACTTTTGCTCCATTTGAAGTTACAGCCTTCAATGCTTTATAATTGGATGCACCAAGATTGACTGCATATTCTGCTTCACCAGCTAATCCGCCGTGCAATCCATCTGTTCCAAGGCCAAAAGGAATATCAGCATTTATAAAAGCAGTAATCCTTTCCGCAATTTCCTTTCTTTCATTAAAGTATTTCATTACTAGATGTTTTGGATAATGATTAACGACGTTATCATTTAAAATTGGACTAAGCGTTAAAACAGTAAGGGTATTTGATTTTGCCAGTTTTTCAATTTGAGAATCACTTATGTGATAAGCATGTTCCAGTGTGTCTACTCCAAATTCCAAAGCCCAATCTAAACCAATACCTCCAACGCAATGTGAAGCAATTCGTAAATTTGTCATATGAGCAGTATCAATTGCTGCCTTTATTTCTTCTTTTTTTAAGTAACTAGGTAAATCACTTTCGTTTCTTAATGTGCCGGTAATATATATTTTAATCAAATCTGCCCCTTCAGCCAGATTTGTTTTTATAGCATTTATTATTTCCTGAACTCCATCATATGGGTATCCAACAAAACCATGTCCTTTTACAGCTCTAATTCCTTTACCAGCTACTATTGAACGAGGACCTTCTATAATTCCATCTTTTACAGCGTCCCGTAAAGAAACGTCCAAAAAATCTTTATCACCGAGAGTTCGGCATGATGTTACACCTGATTTTATATCCTTTTTCATCAACCCTATAGCACGAATTGCCAATTCAGAAATACTATCCTTCATCCTGTCAATGTAGTTTTCTAGAGTCGCATCCATTGAATGATGGGTATGGCAATCAATCATACCAGGTAATAAGGTCAAATTGGAATAATCGTGTATTTCATCAAATGAAGATGACTTGATTTCCTCAGTCGGAATTATAGATTTGATTTTTTTATTTTCGACAACAACACTCATCTTGGGTAATAGTTGTTCACTAACTCCATCCCATAAAGACGCACCTTTTATTAAAATTCGTTTTGTCATAAATCATCTATGTTGTTTGAAGTCAGTGATTTCTCCTTCAGTTTTTCAAATCAATAGGACCTTCGTAAACTAATTTAAGCCCCCAATCTTGATTATCTGGAAAATCGGGAAGTCTAATTATTCCAATTTGATTTGACATAATTTTACCTTTACCGACGTCTGAAAATGTACCTGTGCGGGGATTAAACCACATTGCACTATATAGACTATTGAGCTTAGCACCTCGTATTTGTGATCTGGGACAATCCCTTTCAAAGTATGCAAGAAAAATCTCTTTATCCGACGTACGGGCACAATATGCCCATCCTTCATAACTAAGTATATCATAGGATTTATTTGGTGAGACTAAATCAGACAATGGTTTCAGTTCTTGAAAACGTCTTCCAACTGAAAACGCGAATGTTCGTAAATGTTTCATTTGAGCTCCTGAAGACCATTGAAATGCATCCCACATGTGAAGTGGTGCTTCTGGTTCAATATCTGCTCCCCAAATTCCTTCAGCACCGTATACATGTCCGGCAAGTGCGCCTGAAAGAAAACTTCCATACATGGATGAGCGAACAAAAGCATTATCAAGATCGGTACCTCCTTCTGCTCCATATGCATAACTAACGGAACGTGCGTCCTTGTATCCTGCATAATAAGGTTCTCCATTAACTGCAGGTTTTGGATTTTTGTTATAAAAAATATCTGTGAGATACCAATAATTATTGTGTTCACGCATATTACCGATTTGATGTAATGTAACCCAAGAAGTATCACCCCAGTTAACCAGAGTTGATGGATTGGAATTTGCTGAAAGTAAGTTATTATAAGGTAAAGCACCATATTTTTTTTCTCTTTCCTCAATAGCTCGAACGTAATCATCGGGGCTTACCGTTTGGGCAATAATATCTAAATGAACAGGACTTAATACTACATTATTTGCATGATAGCGTGAAAAGATATACTGTAAATAGCGTGTATAGGAATCAGGCCAATCATAATATTTATGCCAAGCCATGCTAGCATCACGTCTTGAAGCTTCTATAAAGGGAATAAATCCATTTTCATTAAGGTAATCAATTTTTCTATCTAAATATTTAAAATATTCAGGATTAATTTTATCCATGTCAGGAAAATAATCTTCAAAACCAGGTACTTTCCCTGGAAAGTAGAATGGCCTACCGCCTTCATTGTCCATGTTTTTGGCGCTTCCAGTACCGAATTCAAGCCAGGCAGAACGAATGGTTGTATGTGCAGAATCATCCATGCTAACATACCAGGGTTTATCATCTGTTTTCCAATTTGGAAATGCAGCAATCACATTTACCCAATTATATCCTTGTTCTTTTCTATACCGCACATAATCCTTAAATCCTGCTTCTGGTCCAATAGGGCGTTCTTTATTATCGTTATACCAATGAAAACGATCAGTTCCCAATGAATACCAAGTATCTCCTATTATAAAAAATGGAGTCCCATCTGGATATTCAAGCGCATGCTTGTTATCGGTGGACCGTATAAAACCACGCCGCAATGGATTTTCTTCCTTTTCAGCTTCGGTCCACTCTATGGCAGAAAAGGAACCTGACTTGCCACTTAATCCAGCATCTTCAGGGTCTGATCCACTTTTCCATTTCCAAGTTCCGGGGTGAGTAGCTACAAGTCTTATGCGATATGTTTTTTCTCCATCCCAAAAACCATAAATTCGTTTATTAAAATCAGGCCCTGACAAGTCAATCCATACGGTAACATCCGTATATGGATTATCGTAATTGTTTTCAGCAATAAACGTAAGTTGTTGCTTTTCCCAGACATGTATTTGGTTTTGTGTTTGCTCCTTGCAACTAACAATAAGAATAAATAAGATAAAAAATAATACATTAGATTTCATATGATAAAAATTTACGGAATAAAACGGTTAATTTGATTTCAACTGGTATTTTCTAATCCTTGATATAGAAAATAGATATATGTTATCGGTTCATTTATTTATTGCCGGTAAATGATTCCACCACCTCAATAAGATCAGCTCCTTCCCTATTTTGCATTCCCTTTTCTTCAGCAATTTTAAAATATGTAGCTGTAGCTTTGGCAATCAATGCATGCATTTTCACTTCATCCACGGTATTTGAAACAATGGAAACATCCTTACACATTTGTCCCAGACTTCCCGGCGAAGGTTTATGAAATAAAACACTTTCAAATAGAAGCCTGAAGTAATCACTACCTGCAATTCCACGTGCTGCTATATCACAAACTATCGAAGGATCGAGGTTAAGTTTTCGTGCCAGTGTAATTACTTCCATTGTTGCTGCATGTGTAGCACCCACCAATAATTGGTTGCAGTGTTTTACAGCCTGACCTAGTCCGGGTTCATTTCCAACGTGCACAACATTTCCTATTACATTTAAAATCGGTTCCACCTTGTCAATCAAATCAGGAGTTGCCGCAGCAATTAGCGTAAGTCTTCCTTTGGGTACTCTGTCAGGACCCCCTGTGAACGGACAATCAACGAATCCGATGTTTTGTCTAGCACAATCATAAGCTACAGATTTCAGATTAATACGATTAATCGTACTCATACAAATAATAACCGAGCCGGGATTTATGCCTTCTAGGATCCCTTTTTCACCTGATATAACTTCTTTTACCTGTTGGTCATTAAGCACCAATATAATGATTGTTTTGCAATTGTTGGCAACTTCAGCAGGACTAGGTTGATAGCACCCCCCCATGTTTTCAAAATTCTTGATCACCTCCGGACGTCTGGCATATCCATAAACCTGGTACCCATTTTTTATAAACTTTTTTGCAACAGGTAATCCTATACGTCCCAGCCCAATAATTCCAATAGTATTAGTCATTTTATCCTTTTTCTTCTGATAATTCTTTTAATATTTCTACAGCGCGGGTTGTATTCACTATACCGCAAACACAACATTTGAAAAGGTTTTCAGCTGCTTTTTCAGGTGTCCATTTTCCGGTTTTTATTTTTTTAACCGCATATTCTATAAAGCTCACTGATACCATACCATGTCCACACATCGTATTCAATTCTAATATGCCTCTTTTCTCAGGTAATTTGTCTGTTCGTCCCCATATTCCAAGGGATTGATTTACTGTATGCATATTAAGTCCAGCTTTCCTACAACATTCTCGGGTTTGTTCAAACAGACCAGAAACCACCAATGATAATCCAAGGTCTGCTTCTTTTATCGCTTTAAGAGCATTTATCGCTTTTATTTCATTATCAAATACTGCTTCCACGACAGCACGATCTTCAATGTTATTTAGCATATTTTCAAGGCTGCCTTGTACATACTCATTACCTTTTCTTGTATCACCTATTTTTATCGCTCCTAAATCACGGCATATTTCAAGAAATTTTCTGAGTTTTGGAGCAGAGCCAACATGGTTAATATTATTAGATGGCATGTAAGTAAAAACAATATCATGTCGTAAACTTTCAGAATTGCCTAGTCTATGTAATGTATGAGTCATACTAATTCTCCTTTTTCTTTAAATAACGGTCGCCCAAGTCCAACATTTGTTTTCCCATTTGGAGCGTAGTTTATTCCAAATTCGTCAAGAATATGATTTAGAGGAAACATTTCATCGGAATCTAATTTTGATATAAATCCCAAACTGAATACTGTATCAATCTGTTTTGAAACATCTTTCAGGATCTTAATAATTCCTGATATCCGGTTAATTGGAACAGTGAATTCTATAATTGTTGAAAGCACTTTTTCACCTAACAGTTCATTTTGAAATTTTCCTGATGTTTGATCCGACATTAATGTAGTCAAAGGGTTGCATGGTTCAAAAACAACACCGTAGGCTGCTACAGCTTTAGTAACCTTTTCTACGTCAGACATATAAGCACCCAAAATTGGACGTCCCATTTCAATTCCTACCCCTACATAACCATTCCTGAAACGACCTGTAACATCATTTGTTTTCATTTCCTCTGTACCACGACCTGCGATACCTGATTCTTCCGTAATTGTTAGGGGATCACTCATAATACTTCGAATAGTTCTTGGCCAGACTAATTCTTGTTGATAGATTGCATCAACCGGGCAATTTGCCTGTCGAAGGCAACTACCACATTCAACACATTCAGTTAGGTCTATCTTCGATACTTTTTCGCTTGCATCTGTGTAAATTGCACCTACTGGGCAATATGGATTGCATTTTTCACAACCGATACACAACTCAGAATTAATTAACATATTTAAATCTTAATCAATTAGATAAAATAAACTGGAATATTTTCAAATCCTGTTGCTATGCTCAAATTAGTAAATAATCAAATAAAATAATTGTACCTTTCATTAGAGTAAAATTCTCCTGAATTACTCTTAAATTTGACTTATTTAATAAAAGAACACAGCAACAGAACATAAATTAATCACTTATTTGGATCCTCAGGAAGACCAAGTCGTTTGAAAAACTCAGCTGGAGTCTCTTTGATTTCTACTGTAGGATTTGATTCCATACCTAAACTTTCAAAATATGCTCGCCGACCTCTCATATCATCAATTAATTCCATATAAGCTATTTGTCCTACTCGAACAGCAACTTTTCGAGGGACTACAACAACTCCATCAGAATCTGCAACCACAACATCGCCAGGATAAACAAGAACACCTCCAACAACTACTGGTATCTGAACATCTATCAATTCATTTCTACCAATTCTTTCTCCCCTTCCTCTCTCAAAATAATCCATATAAACTGGATTTTTTTGTAAAATGATTTCGTCAATGTCTCTGACACCACCAGCAGTAACTAATCCAACCGCACCTTTTTCTTGCCAATCTAATATATTTTTTGAACCTGTAGTGCCGGCATCGTTATCATCTTTGTTGTCAATAACTACGACAGAACCATGCTTAATGTGTTTACTAAAGGGTTCGCCAGAAAGTTGACTATACCACATACCACGCCACTTCCTATAAACTTGGTAATTTTCTGGATTTGTAAGATCTGCACCAGGATGCTTTGGTCTGTTTGTAGGACCATATTTTGCAGTAACGGCAATACCAGAAAATCTGTGACTCATGTCTTTTACGTCTTTCCACAAAGGTGCTATTTTGGTATCCATAACGCCAACATCCATATAGCCACATGTAACCATACCATCCACAACATCTGATACTCTTGCTCCTCTATATAGTTCCAATAATACTTCATCAGAAACATCAGCCTGTCCATAAGATAAATTGAAATTCATCAATGTTATTATCATTGATAATAATACTACTTTTTTCATAATTTTTAATTTTTAGAATTTGTGTAAATAAATGAACATCTATGTAAATGAGTACATATAATACACCAATTTATAAAAATAATAAGCTGATTTATTCTAATACAGTTATTGTAATTAAACTGTCAAGTTTTATTGATGGGTCAATAAATTCAGCCTGTAATCGAATATCATA
>JAQWBH010000574.1 GCA_028707405.1 Parabacteroides sp.
AGATGCAACAATAACACATGCACCATACGCTTTCGCACGTTCTTCTATACGTAGCTTTTTGAGAAGTACATTGTATGGTATAGGCTGAATCGAAACTAGCGCACAGAGCAAAATATACTTATAAGGCAACTTCGTAGATAAAAACGGAACAATCAGTATTTTATTGAGCAGTAGTAATAGTACAAGCCCGATAACTCCGGCCATCACCATTATTGCCGCCGTGCCAAAAAGAATCTTAGATTTATCGTCCTTGTTTTTAGCATCAAACCAAAATCTTGCGAAAGCCTCATCTACCGAAAATCGGAATATAAGCTCATAAATAGTGCTGATGGACAAAATAACAGTTGCTATTCCAAGCTCCTCAGTCGTAATATAATCAGTATAAAAAAGCAACATGAAAAAAGAAAGACTTTTCTCTATAATTGTCGCCCCTATATATATCATCGAATTAAGCCAGTATTTTACTGGACTGCTCGCCTGTTCTGATTCAAGATTCATATCTCAGCCCTGTTCTTTATTAGCTTTATGTGCCTGACAAGCTCCTTTTTTATAACTGCCAATTTATAGCGAATGCCGTTATCAAATTTGCTATATTCGGTCAACAGCCTGTCAATAGGCATTGTTTCATAATCCTTCCAGAACAAGGCTCTTTTCGGAGTCAGCGAAAAGTTTTTATACAATCCAGTGTTCTTTAAACTGATTTCTTCAAAGCTGCATGTAACGTAATTGACCTCAGAACGTATTCTATTAAACATCCGCTGCCCCTTATCGGTATTTATAAGAAGTGCCGAAACGCCTTTTTTTATATTGAAGTTTTGCTTTATATTCTCAATTCCCCAAAAATCACCTATAGAAAAATCCGCTTGCCTTTCGAGGATTCTATATCTGCAATGAAAACATGAATCCATCAGGGACAGGTGAAATCCAAAAGCCATCCAGTTTGCATCCTGCTCCGGTTTTATACAAACCTCTTTTCCATTTGCAAACCTATAGACAATGCGCTGATTGTCCCATCCCTTTGACTTACTTCTGAAGCAATAGGAAACAAGCTTTGACGAATATTTCTTTTCAAGGTTTTTAACGTATTTTCTGAACAAAAGATCCGAAGGCTGGCCGTGGCAGAACAGCTCACAAGTAATGAGATTTTCGCAATTTTTCCCTAAATAAGCCTTTAATGCGCTAATCTGGCAAGGGACTCCAGTAAACATTACCTTTTTCCCATTGTCAAGGATTTTTTTCACTTCGGTGAATATACCTACTGTTTCGCTACGGTTGTATTTACTTCCGCAGAATTTATGTACGTCGCTTTTCGGTAATACTTCATGCTTGACAACCATTTGCTCATCATAGACTGCACCCACGACATAAGCGCCTTCCGGGAGCACCTTTACCAGATGAAGAAACATTCCACCCGATGTGGCATGTTCAAGTACCATATCATCCTTACTTTGAACGGCGACACACAAAAGCGAAGCCGAACCTTTGATTTCATGCGAAACATGGCACACACTCTCACATTTTTTGCAATTGATACACCTGTTGCTGTCTATTTGAGGATATAAAAAACCGTTGTGAAAATCAGTAAGAGCAATACAATTCTGCGGGCAAGCATCGACGCAGGCACCACAACATGTACATTTGACGTAATCAATAAGCATTTTTACTGCCTCCAATTGCCTTTGATAAATAATCCTTTGAAAAATCTATTAAGGCATCAACACCCTTTGTTGGAGGATTGTTTTCTAGCTTTGGTAAAATAATTTCAATATCACCGAGATTGTCCTCAGTAATGAAACGGTCTTTCATGCCAGCAGTTTCAAGGAGACTGGTCATTCTCGAATTGCGCTTCGGATTGCCTATTGTTAAGAATTTTTTTTCAAGGATAATCGAAAACGCAGTTCCGTGAAAGGAATTCGTGCAAATATAAGCGGCGGAATTTATAAGAGAAACAACTTCCTGAGGAGTTGGCGTTTCCGCAACAAAATCCACATCGAAATTGCTCTTATTGCTCAACCTGATTTCAATCATCTTGAGCTTAAACTTCTTTCGGAGAATTTCTGCAGCCTTAACACCGGTAGCGTTATCGCCGATGAAGTAAATCAGTATATACGGTTCCTGCGAAAGAACGGATGTATTTGCTATGCAGAATTTCTGCCAATCCTCCTTTGAGAGAAGGAAAACCGGGTCAATAACATGCTTAACATCACGTCCGGTAATTTTTGAAAGCAACTCTGCGGATTCACTCTCTCGCGCAGAAAGGTAATCAAAATGCTTCGTATTTTTACGCAAAATCATCTTATCCGAGTCGCTTTCTACCTGAGGAAAACTAGGAGCATATGCAACAAAAACCGCTTGCGGACGTATAATCTCGAAGCGAAGGAAAAAAACTTTCGAATAAGTAAGATGTGTATTCCATATCTGGTCGCTTCCACAAATATAAACGTCGTATTCTGGAAAATCTGAAATCATGTCCTCATATGTTTTATATGTTTTCTTACCTGATAAGAGATATTTGTTTCGAAATTCATCGAATACAAGAAGCTTTTTCCTAAACACCTTGACCAATGAGAAATTCATAACATTTTTTAAACTATGAAAAACCAACTTAATATTAAACGAACGAAAAACCAAGCGTCTCCCGTTTCCTAACGTCTCAGGTCTGTAATCTATGATGTCACAAGAATGACCCATATTTATAATTGCCATTTTTAACGCATATGCCTGTAAAACGGCTCCATAATTAGCCGCATTGGACGTTGTAATCAATGCAACCTTCATTAAATAAATCACCTCTTTGAAGATTATATCTAACCTGTTATTATTTACGATATAAAGCCTATAATTATTAAATCA
>JAQWBH010000575.1 GCA_028707405.1 Parabacteroides sp.
ATTATCGGTGACATTGTAGGGTCGCGATTTGAATTTAATAATCACCGCAACAAGGAATTTGACTTGTTCGCCGAAGGCTGCTTTGCTACGGACGATAGTATTATGACCCTTGCAGTGGCCAGAGCGATAATGGAAACTGAAAAAATTATTAAACCGTCGTTAAGGGATGGCAGCAATGGTGACTATCACCAGTTGCTCAGCGAATTAACGGTCAAGTACATGCAGGATATCGGACGCAAGTATCCGGACTGCGGTTATGGCGGAATGTTTAGACGCTGGATGTTTAGCCACAACCCCACACCGTATCAAAGCTTCGGGAACGGAGCGGCCATGCGTATCAGTCCTGCCGGTTTTGCCGCCCGCACCGAATCTGAAGCAATCAGCCTTTCCGAAACCATAACCTCTGTCACACACAACCACGAGGAAGGTATAAAGGGCGCGGAAGCAGTTTCGGTCGCTGTTTATATGGCGCGCCGCGGCTTTCTGAAAAGCGAAATCCGGGAAAGAATCTCAAACGACTATTATCCACTTGATTTTACAATAGATCAGATACGGCCGACATATAAATTCAATGAAACCTGTCAGGGAACCGTACCGCAGGCAATTGAGTGCTTTCTTGAAGCAAAGTCATTCGAGGATGCTATCCGCACGGCAATATCCCTCGGCGGTGACAGCGACACAATCGCTGCGATAACAGGAGCCATTGCCGAGGCGTATTACAGTGTTCCGGATGATATCCGCGACAAGGCGTTGGCATATTTGGACGATGAACTGCGAGCAATTTATGACGAATGGGTAGAGTTTATAGGCAAGGACAGCTCTTGTCGTCTCAAAAACATTGACTGGCAGGCAAAATCCAGGACTTAAAATGCAATTCCCGCAAACCAAGTCTGCGGGGATTTAGTTTTTTAACCGGTGGTTTTTCATGGATAGATTTGGTATTTATAAGTCAATCTTGTTTTCGACAAAGATAAACAGGATTTTGGCGAATAAGGTAGAAGAATACAACAATGTTATCATTATCCATTGCATAAGAAATATGCTTCCATTAAAAGTCAAATGGTGTATATTAGGTGAAGATCAAGTTAATGGCAATAAAAGCTAATTAATTAGATACGAGCTTATAAGGAGGGACATCTTTTGAAATATACAGAAATTATTAATAGATTGACCGGAATAAGTTGTCCTGTGTTTGGAGTGTCTTGGAACCCGCCAGTAAGTCAGAGGAAGATTGCACAAAAAATTATTATCTTCCTTGAGGCAAAACGAGTCTTATATTCTCCATATGAATATGAAACCGTGCATCCAGTTATTAGCTCTGTGGTAGAAATCAAAAATTTTTTAACATCAGAACTGCCTAGTATAAGTGAGAAATCTGAATTGCAGAGTTATGTCCGTGCAATGCGGAATGCTTGCAATAAATTTCTTAGTAAATGCCGTGACGACGATGGTTTTAGATATTATGCTATTAGACCTGGCAATATAGACAACTGGTTCTTTACATCAGCAATTGGAGAAATGCGTGGAGTGTTTGGAATTATGATTGGTCAAATTGCTTCTTCTTATGGGATTGATATTGAAGATGATTTAGCACAGATTATTCCTATTGATAAAACGCAATAGAGAATACATATTGTTTTGATGAATTAGCATTATCTATAGACCGAGTTTGTCGTATGAGGGAGATAGGATATGAAGCAATTACCGGAAATATGTAATTGGGGATATCAAGATTTACTTGAATTACCTTTTGAGGAGACAGATATTTATGAGTATAAATCAAGCAAAGTACCTTTAGATCAGCTTAAAAATAAAATATCTAAAGCGGCATCTGCTTTTTGGAATTCTGGTGGTGGTATATTTATTGCCGGGGTTAATGATGAAGGAAAAGTAGATGGTGGAATACCTTGTAAAAGTGGTAAACAAAGTATTAGGGATTGGGTAGATAATGCAATAAAATTTACTGAGCCTTTAGGAGATTATGAAGTTAATATAATAGCCAAAACTAATGAGAGTTGTAATATTAAGGATAATAAAGTTGTGCTTATCATTAAGTTTAATGAAAGTAATCAAGTTCCACATATGGCTTATGACAAAAAATATTATATAAGAGTTGGATCTCATTCTGGTGGAGCAGGCCATTTTTTAGTGGAAGCATTACGATCATTAAGAAATATATCAAGACCAAATCTAAGAGGGGTAATGAAATATCATCCAACTAAGCCAAAGATAGAAGAGTTAGTTATTGTTTCAGTTAATGATTCTGTTGCATTAGACGTGAAACTTACATTTGATCCTTTTCCAAAAGCATTGGAGGAACACTATTTTGAAGATTTTCCTTTAGAAATAGCACTAATTGATAGGAATAATCCATTTAGAATGGAGATATCCGGGTTCGGGTTTAGAAATCAGGCTTTCGGGGAGAAGCCCGTAAAACTGATTTTAAACTATAAAGACGTTATTGGGAATGAATATACAACAGAGCAGACAATAAGTCCACATAAAAACTTACAACCGATGGCAATTGGTGAAGATATCTTTGAGAAACTCACTAAAGCTATTGATGGACTTGCTAATAAGCTACAACCGAAATAATTAGATTGACTTGCATAATTCGCTGTGGTCTCTATGTAATTTCAACTTCTCATTATCCATGTGTGTCACACCAATGGATGACTGCTTTATAAAGCACTAGGGGAAACCAGAGTACAATGAGTTATATCAGGGTCTCGTCAAAGTAATAAATTACTCTGAAACCGCCTAAGTTACAGAATTTGCCTGGTCTTTCACAGTAAAATGCTTTAAAATAGTCTGTATGGACATAAACACAAAAAAAGA
>JAQWBH010000576.1 GCA_028707405.1 Parabacteroides sp.
ATGATTCAACCTTATCGGGATCTATATCTTCAATTGTTGCTCTTGTTTGTTTATGAGCGTCAAAAGGACCTGACTGAATATGCATATTCTCTTCTAAATATCGAATCAGGCAGTGGTATACACCTTGTTGTAAAGAGGATAGTTCGGTAAAGCTTTTACGAACAACTTCTTTCTCAATTTTCTTAATAAACTGGTTTACTTCTATTTCACGGTCGGAACTATCGTCAGTGCTTAGAAAAATAAAACGTGTTTTATGTAAACGGGAAGCTTCATCGTATTCACGTTCGGTTGGAGAAATACCTTCTGAGTCTCTGTAGCCATAATTTTTACCAATAATCCCCAGATAGATGTTTGAAGACTCTACTTCATTCAAATAAACTTGTTGTACACTTTTATCTATTGCAGGTAATTCTTCAAACAGGAATGGTTCAAAGAATTTACTTAATAATGCATCGGCTCTCAGAAAGTTTGCCAATGCTTTACGTTCATCCGCAAACTCACTCTGTACACTACTGATAAAAAGTTTTATTTTGCTCATATCTCCAATACCTTATGTGCTCTGCCAAACGTTCTTTCTTCTAATTCAAGAATATCTGCCTTTATCTCTGATAGAGATCTTAATGGCTTGAACTCATAGAAATACTTTGTGAAATTGATTTCGTAACCTGTTTTGGTTTTACTTTCGTCAATCCATGCTTCAGGAAGGTGAGGTTTCACTTCTGCTTCAAAATACTCTTCTATAGTTTGAGGAACAAGTTTTCCGTTAGCATCCTTTTTTAGGAATGGTATATTTTCATAATCCCTGAGTGCTGTATCGGGTTTTGGTTTACCTTTAGATTTGACTACTTTTCCTTTTTCATCTTTTAAAGGTTGTTCAACAGTTACACGCCAATATCCGAAGTATTCATTAGGCAGGATTTTCACGAAATCATTCTCTTCGAAATTGCCATAAAGTTCAGTAATAAATCCAATGCCTTTTTCATTACCGTTTTCGGCTATCTTCTTGCGCTTATTGCCAAGGCTCCTGTCCATCTTCTGCCAGAAACGATTAAAATCAAGCTTGCCTTCTTTCAATAACTCTTCGTCTTTGGTACCGGTAGCATTAATTAGCTGGATATACCCTTTACGTTCTTTGCTCTTTTTGTTGGTAACTATCCAAATATAGGTGCTGATACCGGTATTATAGAACAACTGATCAGGTAGTGCAATGATAGCTTCCAGCCAGTCGTTTTCTATAATCCACCTGCGAATATTACTTTCTCCACTTTCTGCTGCACCGGTGAAAAGAGGTGATCCGTTGAATACAATTCCTATTCTGCTGCCCTCTTTTTTCATCTTGGAGATCATGTGTTGCAGGAATAGCAATGCACCATCGTTTATTCTTGGTAGTCCTGCACCAAATCTGCCATCAAATCCTTTGCTGTTTGCTTCAGACTTAATTATTTTTTCAGCCTTTTTCCAGTCTACTCCAAAAGGAGGGTTTGATAGCATATAATCAAACTCTTCTTCTTTCAGACCATCAACAGTAAAAGTGTTTCCAAACTTAATATTGCTTGGGTTCTGACCTTTGATAAGCATGTCAGATTTACAGATAGCATAAGATTCAGAGTTTATTTCCTGTCCGAATACTTTTAGATCAGCATCAGGGTTGTGCTTTTTAACATACTCTTCACCAACCGAAAGCATACCTCCTGTTCCACACGCAGGATCATATAATGTTTTTACGATACCATCTCGAGTTAAGATATCTCTATCTTCAATGAATAGCACGTGTACCATCAATTTGATTACTTCTCGTGGGGTGAAGTGCTCTCCTGCTGTTTCATTAGATTGCTCGGAGAATCTTCTTATAAGGTCTTCAAACACGTAACCCATTTCCATTGACTCCATATCAGAAAGATCGATCTCCTGAAAGGATTTAACGACTCTGAAGAGAAGATCTGTGCTTGGATCATCCATTAGGTCTATCTGAACATCAAAGTTGAAATACTCGAGTATTTCACGTGCGCTTGCAGAAAAGCCATTTATATATGCTCTTAAATTTAAAGCTATATTGTTTGGGTCGGCTATCAGCTTATCAAAATTAAAAGGACTTCTGTTATGGAAGTTGAAGCCTGCAACTTTGTTAAGTGTCTTCTCTATAATTACCTCATTAAGTGTTTGAACTTTCGGAAGATGATCTAACACTTTCTGTTTTGTTGGCTCAAGAACACAATCAAGTCGTCTGATTACGGTCATGGGAAGTATTACTTTTCCATAGTCCGACTGCTTATAGTCACCTCTGAGGAGATCAGCCACCCGCCATATCAGATCGGCTTTTCCTTTAAAATTGTTCATTTGTTATTTATATTCTGTTAGTATCAAAAACGATACCGGTATCAATTGATGTTAAATTTATACTTAGATGCGAAGTTAATGAAAATGTTTTAGAATAGATATATTTAAGATTGGTCAGATTCTTGTTTAGTAACAAAAATCTAATGAATATTGAAATATATTACGGTTTGATATGATTCTCTTCGTCTCTATCATTTTGGCTTTTTTTGTCAATTTACAACTGTTTGTAATACCGTTTGCTCTATATAGCGCCCAATAAAACATATTCTTGGCCCGATTGAGTTTATAGTGTCTGTTTCTTATCTGTTTTGTTAAATGATCAATTTCTGTTGGTGCATCTTGTGGCCTTTTTAGACAATCTTTAAATAGGTCATATCTGATTATATTAAATAACATCGGGTCTTTTCTTTGAAGTTCCTTTAATGTTTTGGATTTTGCATATTTTGAACCGGCTACTTCACTGTTTAAATTAAGTCCAG
>JAQWBH010000577.1 GCA_028707405.1 Parabacteroides sp.
GTAGGTCCGATGTGATTATTGGAAAACTAGATCCGCATATGCTTTACTGCATCATAGAATGGCTTAATTTATGCGTAGAAGAAGTGGCAATGATAGGTGATAGAATATATAGTTGTAAAAACGGCACTGAATGCAAAAGTCCGAGTATATTGACCCTGTCGAGAAAAACTATGATGGATGCCGTTCGGCAATCTGTAGAGAAATCGACTCTAATTGCACAAGATCAGAGCGAAGTAGAAAAATGGTTTTCTATGATGCATCAATAGATTTTGTGATAAACTAAATTCTTTCGATATAAAAAATGATATAATATGTTGTCAAAAGTCATTGGTGCTTTTGAAAGCAGATTTAACAAATAACTTAAATGAATAAAATGATAAAGAAAATCGCTCTGTTGCTTTTGGCAGTTTGTTTTCACGTGAATGCTGCTTTTGCGCAGGAAAAGGTAACCGGATTGCTTCCGCCGGCTTGGTTGAACGATGCCGTGTTTTATGAAATATACCCTCAGAGCTATTATGATACTGACGGCGATGGAATAGGTGATATAAAAGGTATCATACAAAAACTGGATTATGTAAAGTCGCTTGGGGTAAATGCTCTATGGCTGAATCCTCTTTTCGATTCTCCTTTTAATGATGCCGGGTATGATATTCGTAACTATTATTTGGTAGCTCCACGATATGGAACTAATGATGATCTGGTCAGATTATTCAAGGAAGCTCATAAAAGGGGGATACGTGTTTGTTTGGATTTGGTTCCGGGACATACATCGCTAGATTGTGAGTGGTTTAAGCAATCGGCGAAAAGAGAACATAACGAATATTCGGATCGCTATATATGGACTCCTGCAGATTCGATTAAACCGAATAATAAGTTTGTGAGCAACAACTATGAACGCCCCGGTTGCTATATGCGTAATTTTTTTGCTTCTCAACCGGCTTTGAACTATGGCTTTGGGAAACCTGATCCCGATCATCCGTGGGAACAAGCTGCAAGAGCCGAAGGGCCTACTCGCAACAGGAAAGAGCTGTTTAGTATTATCGATTATTGGATGAGCCGCGGTGCTGATGGTTTTCGGGTAGATATGGCATCGTCGCTGGTGAAAAATGATCCGGGATATATTGAAACCGATAAACTTTGGAACGAAATACGTTATAAACTACAAAAGAAATATCCGAATGGTATTCTCCTTTCCGAATGGGGGAAACCAAATGAAGCGATCAAGGCCGGATTTACAATGGACTTTATGGTACAAATGGGTAATAGTGGATTTAAACAATTGTTCTTCAATTTTGATGGAGATAAGATCATAGATAATTGCTATTTCGATTTGAGAGGTAACGGTGACCCGACGATTTATACAAACAATCTGGTGAAGTATCTTCACGATATCGGTACGAAAGGATATATTTGTACCCCTACCGGTAATCACGATAGGCAGCGTATGTGTGTTGGACCGCGTGATACTTATGAGCAGCTCAGACTTCCGTTCGTATTTCTATTTACACTTCCAACGGTTCCTCTCATTTATTACGGAGACGAAATAGGGATGCGATACATTTGGGGATTACCTGTTGTTGAAGGTAGTCAAACAGTAATCAACCGAGCAGGATCGCGTACTCCTATGCAATGGGATAACTCAAAGAATGCAGGCTTCTCGGATGCTGAAGTTTCAAAACTTTATCTGCCTATAGACCAAGAAGAATGCATTCCTACAGTACAAAAACAAGAAAACGATCCTGCATCTTTACTGTCTTTCGTTAAGCAAGTGGTCAATATCAAAAAGACGCATCCTGCTTTGAAACCTAATGCTGCTATTCATTTTCTTCTTTCAGAAAAAGGGGTCTACCCTTTGGTATACGAACGCTTTTCTGACGATGAACATATTATTGTTGTACTAAACCCTTCGGCTAAGGCACAAACCTCGTGTATTCCTTATTCTACGAATTTTCATTCTATTATTCCATTACTGGTAAGCCCTCAAACACAATTGGAAGAAAAAGATAAAACTCTAAAAATAACTGCGCCTGCTATCTCTTATGGCATATATCAATTAAAGTAAGTTTGGGTAGAATGTTGCTTTATCTCCTGATAAAGTATTTCTCTTGTCTTAACTCTGTTAAGTTATTAAAAACGATTAAAAATGACCCTTCTGAATAGGAGGGCACAAAATATTTACGTATGAAAATGCATCTTATTTCTTTAAGCAAGCTCGCATCTTTGTTATTGATGACAACATTGATGGGAACACAATCTTTGTCTGGACAGACTAAGAAAATAAACCGACTTGATTTTAAAACCGCTCAAGATTTGAAAACCTATTTTAAATATACGGAAGGAAATCAAATAATTGTAAGTGGCCATCGTGGAGGGAATGAACCCGGTTTTCCGGAAAACAGCATTGAAGGACTTCAAAATGTATTAACACAAATGCCTGCCATGTTCGAAATTGATCCGAGATTGACAAAGGACAGCGTCATTGTCTTAATGCACGATGCGACATTAGATCGTACGACGACCGGAAAAGGGGAATTAAAAGATCATATGTGGAAAGAATTGCAGTCTGTCCGTTTGAAAGATCATTCGGGCAGAACAACAAAGTATAAAATTCCGACACTAGAAGAAGTTATTAAATGGAGCAAAGGCAAAACAATTGTCAACCTAGACAAGAAAGATGTCCCCATGTGGATGATAGCTGCTTTGATAAAAAGACTTCATGGAGAACGTAATGTGATGTTGACGGTACACAATGGTACAGAGGCTCGCTATTATTACGATCGGTTTCCCAATATCATGATGTCGGCCTTT
>JAQWBH010000125.1 GCA_028707405.1 Parabacteroides sp.
TCAGTTTTTCAAAAAACAGCGAAGCCTATGGATATGTTTCCGTCTACCGATAGTGTAAAAAACGCAGTAGATATGTTTCCGAGAACGGACATAATCAAATGACATTCATTCTATCCTCTCAAGCCATGTGGAGTGTGTTGCCTTGATGTCTAGGGTGGAGAAATAAGGTCTATTCAAAGTAATGATAAATAAAGGGTTTCCTGACATTGCATCTTTCGTTCAACTATTTTTACGAAAATGCTGATGCCAGGAAACCCTTATTTTTATTGTTCGAGGGAACATATCAACTGCCCTGAAAGCGATAGGGTAGAGTTGACAGATTAGATAAATTAGTCGGGTTGTGGAGATAGGATTGTTAAAGTAGTACAGTTTTTGCAGTTCATATCAATTCATGTTAATACCGTTGAATTTCGGGATATTCTATGCTCGTAAAAGTGTTGAAAATAGGTGGAGTAGACAAAGGCGTTTATTTGAAAGACATAAATAATTATCAACTAAATATATTGACAAAATAATCCTATTTGTGCCATGATATTAAATGGATTTGTTAATCTACTGAACGGAGGGAAGTTCTATGTTAAAAAACAATATTGAAAAAGATATTAAAATAAAATGTGTTGAAGCTGATACAACACAAGCTGCTTTAGCTGAAAAAATAGGAAAAACCGTACAGTATGTAAATCGTATCGTAAAGAAAGATGATGGTGTTATAAATAAAACCTTTATCCAAATGATGGAGGGATTGGGTTATGACATTAGACTCACCTACGAAAAACGGGGGAATTATGACGATGAATAAACAACAATTGGCTTCTACGATTTGGCAATCAGCAAATCAGATGCGTTCCAAGATAGAAGCAAACGAATACAAGGATTACATCCTCGGTTTTATGTTTTATAAGTACCTTTCAGAACGTGAAATTCAGTTTTTGAAAGACCAAGGATATAAAAATGACGATATAAAAAAAGTCAGTGAAGAGGATGTTCAACTGGCAAAGCACATTCGCCAGAATATCGGATATTTTATCTCATATAACAATCTGTTCTCTACATGGCTTGAGAAGGGCGATGATTTTAATATCGCCAATGTTCGTGATGCTCTAAATGCATTTGACTTAAACATAGAGGAGACCTATAAGAAGATTTTTGAGAACATCTTTAAGACCCTGCAGTCTGGTCTTTCTAAATTGGGTGATACAGCTCAAAAGCAGACTAAGTCAGTAAGGGGCTTGTTAAAGCTAATTAGACGAATTCCTATGGATGGCAAGCAGGATTATGATATTCTTGGATTTATTTATGAATATCTTATCAGTATGTTTGCAGCCAATGCAGGAAAAAAAGCTGGAGAATTCTACACCCCGCATGAGGTATCAATTCTAATGTCTGAAATTATAGCTGAAAATTTAAAGAACAAAGAACACATTAGAATTTATGATCCAACATCTGGTTCCGGATCTCTACTCATCAATATAGGTACATCAATTAGTCGATTTATCTCTGGTGAGAATAAGGTTGATTACTATGCGCAGGAGTTGAAGGAAAACACATATAACCTTACTCGTATGAATTTGGTTATGCGTGGTATCAACCCTTCAAACATTAATGTACGAAATGGCGATACCTTAGAGGATGATTGGCCTTTCTTTGAAAATGACCAAAATAGAGAACAGACTTATCAGCTAGTCAAAGTGGATGCTGTAGTTTCTAATCCACCGTACTCTCAAAAATGGGACCCAAAAGATAAAGAATTTGACCCTCGTTATAAAGAGTTTGGCGTAGCTCCAAAAGCAAAAGCAGACTATGCATTTTTGCTGCATGAGCTATACCATTTAGAAGATGATGGTATAATGACCATCGTTTTACCACATGGTGTATTATTCCGTGGTGGTGAAGAAGGCAAAATCAGAGAAACGCTTATCGAAAGAAATCACATAGAGGCCATCATCGGTTTGCCTGGAAACATATTCTTTGGAACATCTATTCCTACGATAGTTATGGTGTTGAAAAGAACACGTAAGGATTCTGATGTGTTAATTATTGACGCCTCAAAAGGATTTGAAAAGGCAGGAAAAAATAACAAACTTCGTGCCTGTGATATTAAAAAGATTGCAGATGCTGTGAGACTCAGACAGCCTATTGAAAAATATGCAGCTCTTGTGACCAAAAAGAAAATTCGTGAAAATGAATATAACCTAAATATTCCTAGATATGTGGATTCTTCTGATGATCCAGAAACTTGGGATATTCGGGCGACTATGTTTGGTGGCATTCCGATGCACGAAGCCACATTACTTAAGGAGTATTGGGACACATTCCCAGGTCTTTTTGATGCACTGTTCAAAGAGATGTCTGAAGGTTATTTAATGATTCCACACGAGGATATCCTAGCTGTCACACAAGAGGTTCCTTCCATCGAAGAATACAGACAGGCTTTTGCTACGAGTTTTGATGGTTTTTATAAATCCTTGCATGAATCCCTCATCGAAGATATTTTGGATGTAAACGCACAAGGTAAAAAGGATGAAGTGTGTCAAGAGATTTTCAATCGCATTTCAAAGGTCAAACTCTTGGACAAGTATAAAGCCTACCAAATCTTATCGGAAAATTGGGACGTCATTGCGGCTGATTTAGAAATGATACAGGGTGAAGGGTTTGAAGCGATTTTCCAAGTTGACCCCAATATGGTTATTAAAAAGAAATCAGATGACGACGATGAAGTACCAGAAGTACAGGAAGGCTGGAAAGGCCGTATTCTTCCTTTTGAATTAGTGCAGCAAGAAATACACGCAGATGAACTGAATGAAATTATCGTGCTTGAAAATCGTTTGCGTGAAATTGCTTCTATCTATACTGAAGTTTTAGAGTCGTTGGAAGATGACGAACTAGAAGGAAGTACAGTAACTGAAGAAAAGGACTCTTTTGTCGCGAAGGAAGTCAGAATCTTTGTAGCAGAGGCATTAAAGGATGTAGATAGTCCGGAAATTGCAACTCTTCAAAAATATCTACTACTTTCAAAAAAGAAGGATAAGTTGGATTATATAGCTGCAAATGATGCAGTCGCGTGGGATGAGATGAATACAAATAAGGATGGCACTTATGGCAAACCTGCCGTTAACAGTCGTATTGCGCAATTACAGATGGAATACGATTTTCCTGAGAATTCTTTTGAGGCAAAGATGAAGCAAGTGCTTTTGCTAATGGATGAAGAAACACAAAGCAAGCGTGTACTTCGAATAAAAAAGGATGAACTACATCTAAAAACAAAAGATACCATTGAGCATATGGATGAAGATACTGCATTGCGACTTTTGGATTTGAAATGGATTGAACCACTTGTAAGTGGAATATTCGAGTTGCCGGAAGACATGATTAATCAGATGATTTCCAAAATCATCAGATTGCAGAATAAGTACGCCACTACATTCGCCGATATTGAAAAAGGTATAATTGATAATAGCAAAACCTTGCATAAGATGCTTGGTGATCTTAGTGGAAGTGCATCTGATATGGAAGGTTTAGCAGAATTCAGAAAGAGTTTGGAGGTTTAAGTATGGGCGAAGAAAAATTAACACCTAGACTTAGATTTTCTAGATATAATGATGTTTGGGAACAGCATAAGATTGGTGAGTGCTTTAAAGAACGCACTGAAAATATGCCAGACGGTGAGCTGATTTCAGTTACAATAAATGATGGTATAAAGAAATTTTCCGAACTTGGTCGCCACGACAGCTCTAATGAAGATAAGTCAAAATACAAAAAAGTATGTGTTGGAGATATAGCTTACAATTCTATGAGGATGTGGCAAGGCGCAAGTGGTTATTCTCCTTATGAGGGCATTGTAAGCCCCGCATATACGGTGCTTTCACCAAATGAAAAAGTTGATTCGAAATGTGTTTCATATCTTTTTAAGCACCCTGATATGATTCATACTTTTCAAATTAATTCTCAGGGAATAACCTCTGATACCTGGAATTTGAAATATCCTGCTTTGAGTGAAATAGAAATTAATCTTGCTAAAGATATTATGGAGCAAAAGGAAATAGCGGCATATTTCTCCAACCTTGAGACCCTTATCATGCTTTATCAGGATGAGTATGATAAGTTGCTGATTATGAAAAAAGCCATGTTGGACAAAATGTTCCCTAGAAATGGAATGGATGTTCCTGAAATTCGTTTCAAAGGATTTACAGGTCCTTGGAAACAGCGAAAATTAGGGGATATTTCAAAAAAAATTACCAGAGTCAACGAAAATTCAGTTGCCCCTATTATGATGATAACAGCGCAAAATGGGTTTATTAACCAGTCGGAAAGGTATGCTTTTAATAATGCTGGGGAGAGCTTGAAAAAGTACATTGAATTGCATAAAGGCGAATTGGCATACAATCACGGAGCATCTAAGCTACGTCCATATGGTTCTTGTTTCTCTTTACAAACAGAGGAAAAAGCTAGAGTTCCCTTTGTTTATCACTGTTTTTCGGTGGGAGAAGATAATGCAGAGTTTGTGTCACTTGAGCTAAATGGAAAAGATGTAGAAAATCAATTAAGAAAAATAGTATCTTCAGGGGCACGTATGGATGGATTATTAAATATTTCTTTTGAAGAATATAGCGGTGTACAATTGTTTCTTCCAAAACCTGAGGAACAAGATAAAATTGCGATGTATTTTTCAAATCTTGATCATCTTATCAGCCTTCAAGAGAGAAAGTTAACTAAGCTAAAAAATATCAAGGCAGGTTGCTTAGAAAAAATGTTTGTGTAAATCAAGGAGGTGATTGATATGTCTGAAATTATATATACAGAAGAAAAAGACTTTGAAGAAGCCGTCATCAAAGCCCTTATTGAATATGGTTGGGAGCCGGATGTTATACGATATCCTACCGAAGAGGATCTGATTCAAAACTGGGCAGATATTCTTTTCAATAATAACAAGCAAAATACGCGTCTGAATGACTGTCCTCTGACCGCAGGTGAAATGGATCAGATTATAAACCAGGTAAAGGCTTTGCAGTCACCACTTCGCCTGAATGAATTTATCAACGGTAGAAGTATTTCGATCACTCGCGATAACCCCGAAGATCAACTTCATCTTGGTAAAGAAGTTAGTTTGAAAATTTATGACCGCCAAGAAATTGCCTTAGGTCAAAGCCGTTATCAAATTGTGCAGCAGCCACAATTCAAGACTAAGTCTCCCATTCTTAACAATAGACGTGGAGATCTCATGTTGCTTATCAACGGTATGCCAGTAATCCACCTAGAGCTAAAGCGCAGTGGTATCCCGGTCAGCGAAGCATATAACCAGATAGAGAAATATTCTCATGAAGGCGTATTCCGTGGAATCTTCTCTATGGTTCAGATTTTTGTGGCAATGCAGCCAAAGGAATCAGTTTATTTTGCCAATCCAGGTGAAGATGGTGTTTTTAATAAGGCTTTCTACTTCCATTGGGCTGACTTTAATAATAACCCCATCAATGATTGGCATACTTTTGTATATAGGTTTTTGTCTATACCTATGGCACATATGTTAATCGGTTTCTATACTATCGCAGATACCGGTGATGGAATTCTTAAGGTAATGCGTAGCTACCAGTATTATGCTGCTGTTGGAATTGCTAACATTGTTGCAGAGAAGAAAAGCCACTGGGGTGATGGTAAGCAGCTGGGAGGCCACATTTGGCATACAACGGGTAGTGGTAAAACAATGACCAGTTTTAAGGCGGCTCAGTTGATCGCCAGCAACCATGATGCTGAGAAGGTAGTATTCTTGGTTGACCGTAAAGAGCTAGGTATTCAATCCTTAAAAGAGTACCGTTCTTTCGCATCTGAAAGTGAGTCAGTACAGGCAACTGAAAACACCACAATTCTGACTTCTAAATTGAAAAGTGATGATCTTGACAATACGCTAATTGTTACATCTATTCAGAAACTCAGCAATATTGCTGCAGAGGATATTGGTCTAAATGAAGCAGATCTCAAAGCTATAAAGAGAAAACGTATGGTGATTATTATTGACGAATGCCATCGTTCTACATTTGGAGAGATGCTAATTAATATCAAGAATACTTTTAAGAATGCTATTATTTTTGGTTTCACCGGAACACCAATTCAGGATTTAAATGCCAAGAAAGACAGTACCACACCTACTATTTTTGGCGATGAAATCCATAGATATACATTAGGAGATGGAATTAGAGATAAGAATGTGCTTGGCTTTGATCCATACCTTGTTCGTATCTATGATGACAATGATTTGAGGGAACAAATTGCATTGGAAAAAGCAAAAGCCTCCTCTCAACAGGAAGCCATGAGCGACCCAAAAAAGAAGAAAATGTTTCTCAAATATATGGATTCATCACAGGTGAAAATGTACGGAGAGCTTGTTAATGGTAAATGGATTAGTGGCATAGAGGATTACATTCCAAACGAGCAGTATCAAACACCTGAATATAAGATGGGAATTATTACTGATATTAAAAAGAAATGGCCCCTTTACAGCCGAGACAGACAATTTCACGCTATTTTTGCAACCAGCAGTATTCCAGAAGCTGTAGAGTACTATCGTCTGATGGTAAAGGAAATGCCGGAACTAACGATTACAGCTATGTTCGATCCGTCTATTGATAACGAGGGGGGTGGCTCTCTTGATAAGGAAGACGGCATTGTAGAAATGTTAGATGCCTATAACAGTAAGTTCTCTCAATCTTTCACCATTGCTTCTTACGATAAATTTCGTAAAGATGTTAGTTTGCGCTTGTCACATAAAAAGCCTTATGAACGTTTGGGCAAAGATGAGCAAATTGACATTTTGATTGTTGTAAATCAAATGCTAACTGGATTTGATTCTAAGTGGGTTAATACGTTATACCTAGATAAAGTTATGGAATACGAAAATCTTATCCAGGCATTTTCTAGAACCAACCGTCTCTATGATATGGCGGAGAAACCTTTCGGAATTATAAAATACTACCGCCGTCCTAACACTATGGAGAAAAATATTGAAGCAGCGGTTAAAGCTTATTCGGGAGATGTTCCTTCTGGACTTTTTGTAGACAAGCTACCAAACAATCTCAGACATATGAATACCCTGTATTTGGGTATTGAGCAGCTCTTCAAAAATGCTAATATAGAGAGCTTTGAAAAGTTACCAGAGGATTCAGCTGCAATAGCGAAATTTGCCAAGGATTTCAAATCATTTGTAACGCATTTGGAAGCTGCATTGATTCAGGGATTTGTATGGTCTAAAAAATCATATCCAGACGAGAATCAGGTTGAGGATGCTATTGAAGTAGCACTTGATGAGATGACATATTTGACCCTCCTTGCCAGATACAAAGAACTTTCAAGAGGCGGTGGCGGAGGCCAAGGTGGGGACGTTCCATACGAGGTGGATATTCATATCACTGAATATGATACTGGAAAAATTGACGCTAACTATATGAATTCCAATTTTGATAAGTATGTCACATTGATACAGGGCGATACCGATCCTGAAATTGTGGCTACGGCATTAAAAGAATTACATAGATCCTTTTCCATGTTGTCCCAAGAAGAACAACGCTACGCTGAACGATTTGTACATGCTGTAGAAAATGGAAAAGCAGATTTAGTTCCTGGAAAAACCTTCAGGCAGTATATTGCAGATTACATGAAGGCAGACGAATATGCCAGAATTAATCGTGTTGTTAGGAGACTTGGTTGTAGTTTTAATCTTCTTCGTGAACTGTTGGAGAGAAAAGTTAATAGTAGCACTCTTAATAATTATGGTAAATTTACAGAACTTAAAGATTCGGTAAATAAGATAAAAGCTAGAGAGTTTTTTAAGCTTGTTCTCCGAAGCGAGTATGTTGAACTTAGGTTACCATTATATAGTGAAGAGTATCTCCGTATCTTCTTGTTAAGTGGAGGACAAGATCCATACCTATATGTAAGTGACGGAAAAATACCTACGCAGCCAAAGGATAAAATATCAGAATCGGATGTATCAAATGTTGGTGTTGTTCTTACAGAAAATGATTATGTTGGAAAAAGGACAGTTTCAACAGTAAAAAGTAAAACGCTGACCAACTGGTACTCTGAAAGTAAAGCAGTAGCAAGCGCAGTAAAAACTGATTGTTTTGCCTACGTGGACAATAAGGTTTGCCTGGCATCATATCAATATATTCAACGAACTGATGATGGTCACCTTGAATTAACAGAATATGCGAAAACCCATGAGGAAGAATGTTTCCTTCAATTCATTGTGGATGAAAATGATGGGAAATTGCACTATGTGAAACTTCCCGCTGCGAAAGCAGATGTGACATTCAATTATTATGATGAGATAAGTGAAGAATTACTTACTCAATATGGACTAATAAATGAAATATCTAAAGAAATGCTAAAAGCTATTGGGGAATCAGAGTTTGGAGAGTCATTGACAAAGCTAATGGGTAAACATATTTGCAATTACTCGGTTAGATTGTTGAAAAGTAAAACTGGCTTGGACATCAGAACCATCAGTAATATGAAAAAAGGTGAAAACCTTACCAAGCTAAATGTTATTTCTGCTTGTCTTGGAATTCAAATTCCGTATAGGGTAAGTGATCGAATGCTACAATTAGCAGATTTAAGTTTAAGTATGGCTTCTTCTGGTAAAATAGGTGCGGATAATGAAACTTATGATATGTTGTTACATCTTAAATGGGCTGCCGATTACGGGGATGTGTATGATGAACTTAAAGAACAAAGTTTGGACTATCTTATTCATCAGCCGCCATTATAAGATGATATTTTACTGATTAGACCGGATTATATGTCTGGTCTTTTTTTTTGAGGTTTTTTTGATGAACTTAATTCAACAGATATTCATTTGTCGCTAGTTATAAAAGCGACTTTTATTCTTAAATAAGGAACAGTGTATATGAAAATATGCACTGTTCCTTATTTTTTTGTCCCAAAAACACTATTTGTATGAAAGTGATCTTGCAAAATTAGTGGATTTTCAAGTGAAGAAATAAAGATTGTCCGTTATTAAGGCTTTTTGATGATGAACTTTATTCAACGGGCAAAAAACCTAGAAATTATAAAATGAAATTACAAAAAATATCAAATGCCTGATTTGCAATAAGGCAAAGGATACATATTGTTTCACACCAATCCATCAAGATTGTTGTGTGATGCAATAGTAGTACCTTACCTTATTGCGCTCATTTTTGGGATAAAAGGGTCTGTGTACTTCTGCACAGACTTATTTTTGTATCCTTTGCCGCCATTGCAGTCCGGCGGAGAGGATGCAAAATGAAAATTATAATTCGCTATAATGACAAGCTAACTAATTTAGAGGTACCGGACGAGGACTTCACATTGATGATTGATGCGGATTATGAGGACAGGCTATCTACTGCTGAGGATAAAGAAACGGTAGTGCGCCGTTCGCCACAGGAAATTATGGACGAGCGTTTCAATAGGCCCGAGTACAATAACTGGCACAAGTTTGATAGAAACAGAGGGATGCCAAAGAAGCCATTCCGTAAAGATGACCAAGCTGTAGATGAAACGGATCATATGGACTATTTCTCTGATAACACAGATGAAGAGACTCGTGAGAGAAAAGAAGAGTATGAGTATTGCTGTGAGATTATTCGTACCATTCTTAAGCCAAAACATTCAGAACCTTTTATTGCTGTATATCTTGATGGCATGACAATGACCGAGTATGCAGAGCGAGAAGGTGTTAGTAAAAGTGCTATTTCACATCGCTTGGCTACCGCTAAGAAGAAATTAAAAAAAGTTTTTCCAGAATCCTCAACTTTCCCCTCTTGCCACGGCTAATAGATAGAGGGCAACACATAAACGCTCTCAAGAAAGAGGTGAAGAACATGAAACACAACTTGAAAATCAGTGTTTCAAAAACTCCACAATCTGGCGGTATTGTAACTTGCCGTAATGTCACCATAAGGGAGCGTTTCCTTCGTTTCTTACTTGGTGATAAGCAGAAACTGACTATTCTTGTTCCGGGTGACACCGTACAAGAACTCGCCATTAGTGAGATTAAGGAGGGAGGATCAAACCATGAGCAAAATCAAACTACTTCTTGATTTGGTTTCTGATATGCGTTCTTTGGCAGACAGCATACAAGCGGTCGCTGATGCAATGGCGGGCAATGAACCTGTCGAAGCAAAAGAACCGACTACACCTGTAAAAGAACCTGCGCCAAAGAAAAAGGAAATCACTCTAGAGGAAGTCAGAGCAAAACTCGCTGAAAAGAGCCAAGCCGGTCTTACTTCTCAAGTGAGAGAAATCATCAAAAAATACGGTGGCTCTAAATTAAGCGAAGTTGACCCAAAACATTATGCAGATATGTTGAAAGATGCGGAGGTACTAGGGAATGAGTGATCACGCAGTACTTTCCGCATCGGGGTCCCATAGGTGGCTTAATTGCCTTCCATCTGCAAGATTGGAACTAGAATTTGAAAATAACGAATCCAATGCAGCCGCTGAAGGCACCGCCGCCCATGCTCTTTGTGAACACAAACTTAAAAAAGCACTTCACATGAGAAGTAAAAGGCCAGTCTCGGTGTATAACTCTGATGAAATGGAAGAACACAGCGATGCCTATGTGGAATTTGTAATGGAGCAGTTTGAATTGGGAAAACAAAGCTGTACGGACCCGTTAATACTTATTGAACAACGTCTTGATTTTTCCTGCTATGTTCCACAGGGATTCGGAACTGGTGATTGCATCATCATTGGCGATAAAAAGCTTCATATTATCGATTTTAAGTATGGCATGGGTGTGTTGGTAGATGCGGTGGATAATCCGCAAATGAAATTATATGCCCTTGGAGCTTTGGAAATCTACGATAGCCTGTATGACGTTGAGGAAGTTTCCATGACCATCTTCCAACCACGCAGGGAGAATGTCAGCACATGGACAATCCCAGTAGAGGAATTGAGGGATTGGGCAGAAAATGAACTGGAACCAAAGGCGAAGAAGGCCTATGACGGCAAAGGTGATTATGTTCCAGGCGAGTGGTGTACTTTCTGTCGAGCAGCTGTTAAATGTCGTGCAAGGGCTGAAGAGAAACTGAAACTAGCACAAATGGAGTTTAAATTACCACCTCTGCTTACAGACTCTGAAATTGAAGAAGTTCTTTTTAAACTGTCCGACCTTACAAAGTGGGCGAATGAAATTATGGCTTATGCCACAGATTCAGCAGTTAATCACGGTAAAGAGTGGCACGGTTTTAAGGTGGTTGAGGGTAGATCTGTTCGCAAATATAAGGACGAAGAGGCCGTGGCTGAAGCAGCCAAGGCAAATGGCTATAAAGATATCTATCGTCAGAGTCTTATTACCCTTACGGAAATGCAGAAGCTGATGGGTAAATCGAAATTTCAAGAAATCCTCGGTGGTCTCATACATAAACCACCAGGTAAGCCAACGCTGGTTCCACTTTCGGATAAGAGGCCAGCTATGAATATATCAAACGTAAAAAACGAATTTAATGAAATAACGGAGGAATTGGAATATGAATAATCAAAACAGAACTAAGGTTGTTACAAGCGTCAACACACGTCTTAGCTACTTTCACGGCTGGGAGCCCGTATCCATCAATGGCGGAGCGGAAAAGTAC
>JAQWBH010000578.1 GCA_028707405.1 Parabacteroides sp.
TTCCCTCTTATTAATGCGGTTTCGAATCCCTTCGACTGTTTATAAGCATTTACATTGAATGCTGTTCCCAAGGCCTTAATATCATATCACTTTGTAGAGACGATAAAAGGTTTTTCCTTATTTTCCTGTACCTCAAAGTATGCTTCACCCTCGAGATAAACACGTCTTGCACTTTTGGTGAAACAATTCGGAAAGGTCAACGTACTTCCAGCGTTAATCCACACTTTAGAACTATCAGCCAATGTAAGCCATGCGTTCTGTCCTGCCGGAACATGTATCGTTTGCATGACGGCCTTTTCCTGATGACCAGATGGATTCATCAAATAATTAAGTGCAAAACCCAATAAAAAAACAGCTGCAACTTTACAAACCTCCCACCAGATATTTCTTCTTCCAAGCTTTTCCTTTAGTGTTGTCGCCACCGTTTTGGGTTCCTCTTGCCAAAAGCAGAGTTCATACAAACGGCACATCTGCTGATAATGCTTCATATTCGCTTCATCAGCTTCCAGCCATGCTGTAATGGCGCACGATTGCTCATCAGTTGTACGTCCTTCAAAATATAATTGCAATAACTTATCGTCCATATTATTCTGCTTTACACAATATAAGACGATAATCGGAAAGAGTTCACTAGTCAAAATTCCGTTTTTTGTTGATTTAGTAACAAAAAAATTAAAAAATAACCTTTAAACTTTCAAGTCAAGATCTATACCTGAATAAAAAGAAGATAGAACAATGGCAGATAATCTTTCAAAGAGATGCGAAGCGCTTTTAATGCTTTAGCAATATGATAATCGACTCCTTTTACAGTGATACCTAACATTTCGGCTATCTCTTTCCCTGATTTTTGTTCAAATCGACTCATCATAAATACCTTACGAGTCTGTGGAGGTAATTCTTGCAATGTCTTTACTAGAATCGTCCTAATCTCTTCCGAAAAGATATTCTCCGGATTACAAGCTTCGAGTGTCGAGATGCGAATGGCCAATTCCTGCTGTTGCCATTCAATCTCATTTTCAATATGAGCACTAACGGATTCTTGTTGCTTGAGATAATCCAGCGATTTATGTTTCATAATAGTCAACAAAAGAGGCAATGGCTTCTCAACTGTCTCTTTCTCCATCAATTTCCACAATTTAATCATGGATTCAGTCGCTATATCTTCTGCAACCTGGTCGTTACGAACATATAGCTTTGCAAAACGAGACAGTTTTACATAATATCTTGCATAAATGTCATTAAACTTTTCTATCGCCGGCATAATCCAGAATAAGAAATACATTCATCAGACCAGACAAAAAAAAGAAATCTCTCTTTTATCTAGTTTCAGGCAAATATACAATTTTATTCTTACAAAATATAAAACGATTTTAAAACCTGTGTACGCGCCACTTAATGAAGATTTAAAAACAAGAGTGAAACAAGATTGCTTAAAAATGTAAATACCGTTTTGTCAAGTATACTCAACAAAACGGTATTCAATATGTCTTCTACTAATTTTCTGTCGGATGATTATCATGATGACATTCATGGTGTTCATCATGGCTTTTACAACTAATACCGGAATCGGCAATCCTTCCCTCAAGATAAGCTTTTACTACATCTTCTGCCAATCCGTCGCAACCACGTACTACAGTTATGTTAGAATTATTAAGTTTAATCTTTGCTCCATCTCCCAAATTTCCGGCTAACATAAGAGTCACACCCATTACTTGCAACTTATTAGCGATATCAGATTTACAACCACAACCTTGCGGAGAAGCCAAGGTTTCTTTAGTTATTATTTCATTGTTTTCGACTGTATAAATCGTATAGCTCTCACAATGACCAAAATGAGCGTCTACATTCCCTCCACGCGTTGGCACTGCTATTTTCATCTGTTCCATTTTTTGATTATATTTACTAGTTACTACATTAATTTCTTTAAATTTCATTGCCTTCATCGGACATTTCCTTATACAAGCCCCGCACTCTATACATAATATCTCGTCAATAACCGGATATCCATCCGTCCCTTGTGAAATAGCTCCTACAGGACAAATTTTGATAAGAGGACAAAGATGATCATGCGGACAGATATTTTTATCTACAATTGCTGCCATAAAATGAATCTTTTAATTATTTGATTTATATTACAAAGATATTATGACCTATCATATTAATCAAACAGATTTATTCTATCTTTGTATTGATAATAACGATAATAAAATATTTCATACTTTTTGCCTATGACCTTACAACAAATGGAATATATTGTAGCAGTCGACAAGTATCGCCACTTTGTTAAAGCTGCAGATGCATGCAATGTAACTCAATCTACATTGAGTTCAATGATACAAAAACTAGAGAACGAATTAAACGTTCAAATTTTCGATCGTAATTTCCATCCAGTAAAACCAACTCTTGCCGGTGAACGCATCATATCTCAAGCTAAAATATTACTATATAACGCATCTCAACTTAAAGAGATAGCATTATCTGAACGCGAGCAAGCTTCCGGAGAAATACGTATGGGAATCATTTCGACTGTCGCGCCTTATATCTTGCCGAAATTATTCAAAATGCTACACAAGGATCACCCCGACATAATGCTTCATGTTTCAGAGTTGCGTACATCTACTATTACTCAACGGCTGGAACGTGCCGAATTAGATATGGCGCTTATGGTTACCCCTTTAAATAATAGTCAATTGTTGGAAATACCTATATATTATGAAAAATTTGTAGCTTACATATCTCCTTCTGAAAATCTATATGATCAAAAAGAGATAGAAACAAATCATATTCCTTTT
>JAQWBH010000579.1 GCA_028707405.1 Parabacteroides sp.
CCCTCAGACTGATGGTTTGGGGGAATTTTCTGTTTAGGGGGCCGCACTAATACGCAGAAATAAACTTTAGCCTTGGCATACACCTCTTGACCGAGAATTTCCTTAACTGTAAATCGAAATGCAACCCTACCGATTTCAACTGAAGCTTCAAATTGTAATTGAAATATAGATATCAGGTGGTTGCATCCTGGGTTACAAAAGATTGGTGATGAACCAATCTTTTGTATTTATTGATTATAACGATGCAAGAGGCACCATTCCGGTTAAGGGAGCCACATACATTACCTCTAGTAATATCAGCAGGAACATTTCGCCGTCGGTGTTGTGGAGAGTGTGGATAAGCTCTTTTTAGGAATGACCCATAATTGCTTATCCAAGTTTTGTGGGTAACCTGAAAGGTTATCCACAAAACGGCACTATCCACAACCTCTCACTCACCGGAGCGCTGCTCATAGTGACTCGGAGTAATCATTTACACGCTCTTTCAATTAGATATATCCTTAAATACGTTGGCGGCGGGACGGAGAATAACGATGTCAAAATTTTTCACTTATGAAGAAAGACTGAATCTGCAGAAGCATCTGAAAGAAAGCCTTTCCTTTAAAGAAATCGGCCGCAGACTGGATAAAGATTCGACAACCATTTCTAGAGAGATCCGCAAGCATCTTTCTGCGGTTGCCACCGGTTATCCAGGGTTTCCCTACAATGCATGCAAGAACCGTTTCAACTGCAGAAAGAAAGGTATCTGCGGCAAAGAATGCACAAGGACCTCAGCGGTCTATTGTAAGCTCTGTCAAAAGTGTAATAACAGTTGCCAGGATTTTATTGAGGAATTCTGCACAGCAAGATTCCGGGTGCCATATGTCTGTAATGGCTGCGAACAGATCGGCAAATGTACGTTGCTGAAAAGCATTTATGATGCGGAGCATGCCCATGTCAAAGCCCATGAAACCATATCGGAATCCAGGAGTGGCCTGTGTGTCTGCGAAGAAGAGATTGCCAGGCTGAATGCTGTCATCAGTCCTCTGGTACAGCAGGGACAATCGGTTCATCAGATCTATGTAAATCATGAAGACGAGCTTATGTGCAGCGAGAAAACCATATACAACTACATTGATGCCTGTCTTTTCGATGTACGCAACATCGATTTGCCCAGGAAAGTGAAGTTCCGGGAACGTTATAAAAAGCCGGAATTCAAAGTGGACAAGGGTTGCAGGATCGGACGTAATTATGAAGCATTCCAGAATTTTATAGAAAAGAGCCCAGATACCGCCATTGTGCAGATGGACTCTGTCATTGGTACTAAAGGCGGCAAATGCCTGCTTACAATCCATTTTGTGGAGACCAGCCTGATGCTTGCTTTCTTGCGGGATTCGAACACTTCCCAATCGGTGATTGATGTATTCAATGACCTTGACCAAAAACTCGAACGGAATCTGTTTCAAAAGCTGTTTCCTGTCATGCTGACTGATAACGGCAGTGAGTTTTCCAATCCAAAGGCCATGGAGTACGGTCCTGAGAAGTACGGTAGCTTACGCACTCGGATTTATTATTGCGATGCAGGATCCCCCTGCCAAAAGGGTGCGATTGAAGTCAATCACGGATTTGTACGCAGAGTGCTCCCCAAAGGAACCAGCTTCAATAACCTGACCCAGGAAGATATCGTCCTGATGATGAACCACATTAATTCTTACAAAAGAAAAAAGCTGAACAATCGCAGTCCTTACGAAACGTTCAGCTTTTACCACGGAGAAGAGGTTTTGCAGAAACTAGGATGCCTACCGGTAGCCGCCGGTGAGATCCTCTTAAAACCAGCTCTTCTCAAAAGATAAAACTATAAACTGTGCCGCCAACAATCCGTACTTATTCCCGAAAACAGGGGTGGATTCTCCGATTACAATAAAATCGAAAGGGAGTCGATCTCCGTTTAGCATGCCCATTTTTTTATCATGATACGTCATAATAGCGAATAATTCAAACTGCATTTGGGTTACAAAAGTAGCGTTTCGCTTTCAAAACTGGCTTCTCGGATACAAAAACTGCGTTTCGTTTACAAATATTCAGTTGTCCGTTACAAAGACTGCATTTTAATTTACAAAGTGGCATCTCGCCTTTCAATTAAGGGCATATAAAAGCCTGTACAAATAATTATACCACATTCTTCTTCCATTTATAGTAAATATGTATAGGAATTTGCGATTATTTCTCATACTTTAGGTAAGAGATGTTTTTTCACGGAAGTACTTCCTATTGCATCACGATATATGGGTATAATCACTTCAAAGGCAAAAAAAGACCAGCCTGTTTGCTTGGCCAGTCATACTATTCATTAAGTTAAATTCTCAAACCCGGCATGGCATCCCAGGTTTGACCTAAAAGAACCCGTCCAGCTTTCTTTTTGTTGACGCCACCCCACTGTTTGAAATAAAACAATGTCCCTTGAGACTCACACTGATCTTTAATAGATAGAATCCATTCCTGCTGCATTGTTCGAGCTCGAAAACCGCTTTCACCACCGACAATAGCCCAATCGATACCAGAAAAATCAATGTTTTTTACTTCGTCAATTAAAGGCTCAAAGGAAACAAAACGAATTTTCGCCGGCACTTTTCTAAGGTAATTCATCCGATACTTATACTGTCCGCTTTCCACCGTCACCCCTTGCCAAATGTTCGGTGTCCAGTTCAGAGAAGATGCTAAGTCGTTCATACGTTCAGCTCGCTTGGTCAAAACCTGAAATGTATGCTGAGATGCATGGTTCATAACCTCAAAAACCTGACTGAT
>JAQWBH010000580.1 GCA_028707405.1 Parabacteroides sp.
CTGATCGGAGGTGTGGTGGCTGATGTCGATTCCAATTTCTGCCATGGCCTTTACCGCTCCGGGATTCAACTTTCCCGATGCTTCCGTTTCTGCTGAGCAGACCTTGATATTCGGATCGTACGATTGCAAAAAGCCGTGTGCCATCTGGCTTCGGCAACTATTTCCTGTGCAAAGAATTAAAACTTTCATACTTATTTGATCTTTAAAATGTTACTGATATTCTTCAATTAAATACTTAATTTCCATAATTTACGTATTTGATTGATTTATTTGATGTTAGTTCGTCAAACAACGAACATGGTTTGTAAATTTTTTTAGCAATTGTTTTTAATTTCCGATGAAAATAATTCAATAAACAGATTTCTGGCAATCTCCCAATTTTCTTTGTTTATGCAATATTTAACTTTGGGAGTTTCAATTTCACCTTGAATAAGTCCGGCATTGCGTAGTTCTTTCAGGTGTTGCGATACCGTTGCTTTGGCATTGGGAAACACATCGTGAATATCGCCAAAGTAACACGATTCCTGCGACAACAGAAATTGTATAATAGCAACTCGGGTAGGGTGCCCCATCGCTTTTGCGAAGGTTGCTATTTGCTTAACCGTAGCATCAGTATTGTCTATTTTCTTAGCCATAATATTTTATTGTTCGCAAAAGTACGAATAAAATTGAAAAATGAAAAAAAAAGAGGCTGTCAATCTCTTGAAACAGCCTCTTGCGGTAATTCTCTTTATACCCTGCGGTAATTCTCTTTATACCTTGTAAAATATATTGTCCTATTTATTAAGGTCTTCTATTCCTACTATTACTATTAGCATTACTATTACTATTCCCCTCCCTTGCACTTCTGAAATTACTTACTTCTCTTTGCATGAAATCTTTTTCGGCTTGCTGTGCCTTGTATAGCTTTTCGGGAGCAAGAACTTTCTCAAATCTTGTAGCATACTCCTTTTCTAAAGACGCCTCTTTCAATCTAACCTCCACATCATCTTCAAGAAGCTTTCTGTACTCTGCATCCGAGATATTGCTATTATCCTTAATCTTCTGAACTTTATCTCTATGGTTTTTGCGAAGCTCAAATTTCTTTTTGGTTAGCTCATTGTTCAATGGGAAATACTTATCAGACTCTGCCTGTGTTAGTCCGGCCTCTTTCTTTATATACTCCACTTTTCTCTTTTCGAACTCCTCAATATTCATTCTTCTGTTCTGATTCTGTGCAGAAATCGAGAAAAAGTTAATTGGAAGCAACAAAGCGAACAATAACATTATAATATTACTTCTTTTCATAAACTTAATTATTATATATGTTTTATTCTTTTAGTTAAAATAATACTGATCATACATGTAATCGAAATAGCCGTCTTCTATCAACTGATCTTCAAGATACTGATAAAATTCCTCTTCGGTAATATGAACTGTCGACCAATAATTTGTTTCAATTGCCACATTTTCTGATGTGCCAACAGTCTCATTCTGTTTTGTCAGAAAATTTATTGTAACATACAATCCCACAAACATTGCAGCCATGTACACCCAAGGTTTCACCTTATCCCACAATGTAACCGTTTCAGGCACTTTAAACTCCTTTTCAGGAAGTTGATTCATTATCTCATCATTGAATTGCGCGAAATAATTATCAGGGACCTTGAAGGGATTCTTAGTTCTATCTATTTCCTGTAATTTGTTAAAATTAGCTTTCATTACATTCTTTTTTGCGCGTTTCTGTAGAATAGACTTTTCTATTTGCAAAAGGTTTAACCCGGTTCGCCTAAAAATTTCTCAACTTTCTTAACGGCATGATGATAAGAAGCTTTTAATGCACCAACAGAGGTGCCAAGAATTTCAGAAATATCATCATACTTCATATCCTCAAAATACTTCATCTGAAATACCAATCTCTGTTTCTCGGGAAGAGTAAGCAATGCTTTTTGCAGCAATAATTGAGCTTCATCACCATCAAAATATGTGTCGCTCTCCAATGTGTTAATCAAAAAAGAATCATCCTCATCAATAGAAATGTTATTCTGATTTCTTTTCTTATTTATAAAAGTAATACTTTCGTTAATGGCAATTCGGTAGAGCCAAGTCGAAAGTTTGGCATCTCCCCTGAAGTTTTCAAGATTAGTCCAGGCTTTAATAAAAACATCTTGTAAAATATCGTTGGCATCATCGTGAGAAAGCACCATCTTCCTTATTTGCCAGTAAAGTCTTTCGCTATACTCAGATACAAGATTAGCAAAACCCCTCCGCACGGTATGCGGATCTCTTAATTCTATGAGCAGTTGGTCATCATCTATCATTGTAAATACAATTGGGTTTCCATGCAAAGATAAAAGATTTTTTTAACTTATATCAGTTGTTGTTACCTTTTTCAAACCATATGACGAAATTTACCGCAGTCTCCGGGTTTTGCTGCCACCACTCAAGCGACTCGGGAATATATGATACTGAAATATAACGGCAATATGTGTCGTAATACTCAGAATGTGCAATACGTGAGAAAAACGGAATGTAGAATGTCCAGAGAATACCCTCCCTGTCGCCCTTACTCTCTCTCTCAAGCACTTTCATAATCTCCATATTAATAGTTTTAAAGAGCGTAAACTCGGCCACACTTTCAGAAATTGAGTATAACGAATCCTTGGTAGATGTAATGGCGTGATACACAAAATTCCTATTTAGTCCGTCCTCCGTAGACAATGGAGGAATTTCATCGGGATGAAGAGCATCATCACTAACGTTCTTCAACAATTGCTGCTGAATAAACGACCTTTCCACG
>JAQWBH010000126.1 GCA_028707405.1 Parabacteroides sp.
AGAGGTTATCACATTGGTAGTGTTTGTTGTCTTCTCTTCCGTTGCTTTTCAGACCCCATTAAAGATGAACCACCTGGTAGGATTTGTTTTCCTGGTCCTGGCAGTTTATTTTATTTTTAAAGGGTAGACCCTATTCGTTATCTGTTTTTTATTTGGATAAATCCGAATACCTTTCATTCTGGTATAGTCTTCGTAGCCACAAACTTATACTCTACATTCCTGATTTGCTTTTTTTATTATATCTATTAAGCTCACATAGTTGTATAATCGATTTGATAAATCCATAATTGAGAGTTAGTCTTGATACAAAATTTACTTTCTGGGCTAATTTTAGGGTTCTTACTTATCTTTTATTATCAAATGAACGGAAGGTAATCGTTTTTATGAAGTTTAAAGAATCTTTTCCATTTTATTGCTAATCAGTTGGGCTGTGTTGCTTATTTCCAGAAATATCTGTTCCTGCACCTTATAGGTAAATCTGACTTCGGGTAGATAAATTCCAATGGCCGCCACAACTTCATCATTTTTATATATTGGCGACCCCACACCTACGATGTAAGCGCCATCAAAATGGATAGCCAATTGTTTCTTCTTTATTTTGTCCAATTCATCAAGTAGGTCATTTTCATTTTGAACTTCGGGCCACATGGCGCCGGGTAAACCGTATCTCTGAATAAAACGCATCCGTTCATCATTTTTCAGGCATGCTAGAACAATTCTTCCCGTTGCAGTTAAATAAGCATTTTTTTCCTCTCCGTTACTTACAACTTGTAATTCATGTGTACTTAATTCTTTGTGTAGAGTGATCCTTATATTTTCTTTCAAAATTGCAAGAATGCAGGTTTCATTCAGTTTGTCTCGAAGTTGTTGCATAGGGGCAACGGATATCCTCATCAACTCTTCTCTGTTAGAATAATTTCCGGTAAGATAATATGCCTGAGGCCCCAATTTGTATCCCTGTTTTTTTTCTTGTTGTTCAAGGTAGCCTCTGTTGAGCAATGTTTTTACGATATTGGCACAAGTGCTTGCATTTAAATTCAAGCTTTTTGCAATTTCTCCTAAGGAATAATCACGTTCTCTCTCTCTTGAAACCAATTCTAGAATATTTAATGCTCTGTTAATAACCTGTATCATAAAAGTGTCTGTTGTTATCTGGACTTGCCAACTTATTTGAGACAAAAAGTTAAGCAACATTTTTAATTAATTGTTTTTTAATATTATACTGTTCCCAAAATTCATCAATCGTCAAATTACCCAATGCCGGGAATCTTCTTTTATGATTATACCAGGATTCAATATATTTAAATACATCCAAGCGCATCTGCTCTCCTGTTTTAAGCTTGGTTCCATAAATCAACCCGGTTTTGAAAGATTTAAAGAAACTTTCAAAACTGCGTTATCCCAACAGTTGCCTTCCCCACTCATGCTTTGCTCTACCCTGTAGTGCTGCAACAAATTAACGGTCTGTTTCGGTTGTCCATTCTGATAGCCGGTATGACAGTGCCGGAAGCAGTCAAATTATCGCTGATAGACCACCCAATGAGTTTTCGATCAAAAAGATCAATTACGCACGTAAGGTAAAGGAATCCATCCTTACAGCAGATGTAAGTAATGTCGGACACACAAGCCCTCATTGGTTCTTTTTGATTGAACTCACGGTTAAGCAAATTAGGCGCTACATTGTAATTGTGAGATGCATCAGTGGTTACCCCAAACTTCTTCGAAAGCTTGCTGCGCAACCCTATATTTTTCATATGTCGAGCCACAGTTGTTCTGGATATATTGACTCCCGATGCTTGCAAATCTTTAGCCAACCTTGGGCTGCCATTGCGCCCCTTGGCATCGAAGTATGCATCTTTAATTTCCCGGCTAAGCTCCATTTGCTTTTGTTCTCGTTTATTAATAGGGTTTTTAATCCAACGGTAATAACTGCTGCGAGATACACCCAATACTCTGCACATCATCTCGATCCTCCATTTTTTGGAATGATCTTTTATGAATTGATAAATCAATGGTCGCTCGTGGAGATGATGCCTAAGGCTTTTTTTAATATGTCACGCCCTGTTTCATCCTCTTTGAGGCGTTTTTCCAGTTCTGCGACCTTTCCGGCTTCTCTTTCACGAGAACGGACCCCGTTGTCCGGGAAGCTGCTTTCCCCTCGTTCCTGGTGCTTATTGCGCCAGCGATACAATAATGTGGGTGATATGCCCAGTTCGTGTGCGGTTTTGGAAACATTCTTCCGCTCGAAACTTAGTTTGACAGCATTATCTTTAAATACCTTGTCATAATGTGTTCTTTGTTTTCTCATACTTTGACAAATGTAAGTTTTTTATGCTTAACTTTTTATCCCAGCAAAGTTAGTAACTCCACCACCCGAAGAAAGCATCAAGTAGTACAAAGATATATAAATCTTTATATTATTCAATATTATAAAATATAATTTCTTATTCCTTAGTGTATTTTAACTTTGTTCTGAAAATATTGATTTAGTTCTTATTGAAAGTTGAAAAAATTATAACTGTGGGAATTATTGTAAGCTTATATGGATAGTAGTCTTGTCTAATTAAGAAACTATATCAATTTATTTATATATTTTTGAAAAACAGGAATAAATCTTTTATTGTCGTTTTATTGATTCTAATATTATTACCGGAATATTGCATGTTATAAAGCATAATTATATATATTTAACATAATATATTTGCATACTGTTAATAGTCATATAATTTTGCGATATAAAATTGAATTTTATAGTATTGAATATTGTGTTGAGTTAAATAAAATATTTATGACTAGTGCATAATAATTAAATTAATACCCGCCAATTGATTAATTGGATCCAATACAGTTTAAGCAAATAGCAAATTATAAACCATGAACCATATTATTACACAAAACACAAAAAATACACGTGTTTAAAAAATATTATCTCAAATGAAATTTTTTGTTTTAAATTAATAAAGAATCGATACTGATAAAATCTCTTTATAGCAAAGCAAAAAACATCTGTGAAACTTAAATATGAATGAAAGTAATGGCAGAATAAAAATATTTATTGAATTAAAAAGTGAGAAAATTTTTAAATATTTTGTAATAAACACAAATAATTAAATTGTTTATGAAAAAAAGTTTTTTGCTAAATTTTGTACTGATGCTAATCAGCATCACGTGTTTCGTTGCATGCGGCGATGATAACAAAGATGTGACTGGACCGGCATATGATCCATCAAAACCTGTGAAACTTACAACTTTTTATCCTGATTCAGGGAAATATCAGGAAAAAGTGTTGTTGACTGGTGAAAATTTCGGTGTAGATCCGAATATTATCAGAGTCTATTTTAACTCCAAACTCGCTCCTGTTATTGGTTCTACTGGCAAACGCATGTATGTTAACGCCCCAAGGTTACCTGGCGATACCTGTATTATTTCAGTTGTAATTGGTACAGATTCTGTAGTTTATGATAATAAGTTCTTTCGTTACAAATCAGAGGTAACAGTAACAACTTTAGTTGGTAATGGTGAGAACAGTTATCAAGATGGAAATCTTGCCACAGCGACTTTACGTCCTCAATGGGTTTGCATTGACAAAGATGATAATGTTTTTGTTGCCCACTGGCACAATGGATTCCATGTGGCAAGGATTAACGAGGATGACAACGAAATGATAACAGTAGGACAAAATATTACCGCCAATGTTCTTGCTGCTAATCAGGAGACAGGTGTAATTGCTTTTTCTACTCAAAATGCTGTAGGACAATATATAACACTTGATCCTAGTAATTTTTGGGCACCAAAATACCACCAGGCGCGATGGACTAATCCTATTGAAACGCCAACTAATCCCTATAATCCGGCATCAGTTACAAATCCTACAGATGGATTTATTTATACTCATTTTTTTAATACAGGAGTAATGAAAATTAATCCACAGAACTGGGAAGCAAAACTTATCTACCCATTAAGTGGTGCCACCAACGCAATGACTTTCAGACCGACAGAACCGAATATATTGTACATGGTAATGCGTTCTACGTCCACTTACTTACCTAACACCGTTATCACGTTGGATGTTACCAATCCCGATAGTACGTTCCAAAAGCTGAATACTATAACTGCTGCAGGTCATCGTGATGGTGCTATAGAACAAGCTCAGTTTAACGATATAAGGATGATCGTATCAGATACAGACGGGAGTATTTACATGGCTGATGACAGAAATCATTGTATACGACGACTTACTCCAGACAATATGGTTGAGACTGTATTAGGAATACCTGGGACACCCGGATGGAAAGATGGAGGTAAAAAAGATGCTCTCTTTCAAAATCCATCAGGTATTGCGGTGAAGAGTGACGGTACAGTATATGTTGCTGATTATGGTAACTGTAGAGTTAGAAAATTATCTATTAATTAATCATTCTTTTAATGTGGCTTTTATAATAATAATCAAAATAGCAAAGGATATATGAAACAAAAAATACGAGTAACGATCTTTTTGATCATTATGTGTTTCAGTCTATCAGCACAAGAAAAAACATTTACGATAGCCGGCACGGTATATGATGAGACAGGTGAAGCACTACCCGGTGCTACAGTATACATAAGAGACAATATTAGTGTAGGTACCACGTCAGACATCGATGGGAAATTTAGTATCAAAGTTTTACATGGAGATGTAGTAGTATTTACCTTTGTAGGTTATGATAAAATTGAATATTTGGCGCTAGAAGAAAAAAGGGATTTGAAGATTCGGTTCGAAGCAGTTAGTACTGAATTGGACGAAGTAATAATTACTTCTTTTGGGACTACTCAGCGCAAAATATCATCTTTAGCAGCAGTATCTGCTGTTGAAGTTGAACAATTACAGGTACCGACAACCTCAGTGGCTAACCTATTGGGAGGGCGCATGCCAGGGGTTATTTCGACATTAACGAGTGGAGAACCAGGTCGGAATATTTCTGAATTCTGGGTAAGGGGAATAGGAACGTTCGGTGCAAGTAGTAGTGCGTTGGTATTGATTGATGGATTGGAAGGTAATTTAAATTCACTTGATCCGGCTGATATAGAAAGTTTTTCAGTACTAAAAGATGCATCAGCAACAGCTGTGTATGGAGTTCGTGGTGCAAACGGGGTGGTTCTTGTGACAACAAAGCGAGGACAAGCTGACAGACTTAGTATTACTGGGCGGGTAAATTACACGATATCGCATCTGAATCGTCTTCCAAACTACTTACGCTCATATGATTATGCAAAATTAGTTAATGAAGCATTGGAAGTACGTAGGGAAGATCCGATGTATAGCAATGTGGTATTAGATATAATCAACGATGGCACCGATCCCGACATTTACCCTAATGTAAGTTGGCAAGATGAAGTTCTAAATCCAAATTCTTTAAGGCAGTCATATTATGTAAGCGCACGAGGGGGAGCTAAAGTGGCGAAATATTTCCTTAGTTTGGGAGGAAGTAGTGAAACAGCTGCTTATAAATATGATAAGACAAGTGCTTATGGATCTAATGTGGGTTATAATACTTACAATTACCGAGCAAATATTGATCTTGATTTATCTCCCTCATCCATTCTCTATTTCGGAATGGATGGATTTCTATCAATAAATAACCAACCGGGAGTTGCAAGTACAGACTATATCTGGCAGGCACAGTCGCAAATAAACCCACTAACTTTACCCATACTATATTCAAATGGACAATATCCTGCAGTAGGTGCTGATGCGATGACCTCTCCTTCTGTGATGATAAACAACATGGGACGACGCACTGATCAGAAATTTGATGGAAAGTTCACCCTTGCGCTGAATCAGGATTTGTCCATGTTGCTAGAGGGATTGAAATTGAGGGCTCAAGGTGCTTATGATATTGTGAGTTGGTTTAATGAGAACCGTTCTATTCAGCCAGAATTGTATCAAGCAATTGGCCGGGACAGTCACGGTAAATTAATCACTGTTTTGAGAGTTCCTTCGAGTTCGGCAAGTTATAACAAAGGTACCGATTTAAGTCGTAAGTATCATTTCGAAAGCACGTTAAGTTACGAAAAATTATTTGGAGATAGTCACAGGGTTTCTGGGTTGGTATATTATTACATGAGTGATTACAAACGAGCAAGTGAGGGCACTACCAATTTGAATTCGATTCCGATCCGTTATCAAGGGATATCGAGTAGGCTGACATATGGTTATCGGGATATCTATATGATTGACTTCAACTTTGGATACACTGGTTCTGAAAACTTTCAACCAGGGCGACAGTTTGGATTTTTCCCATCCCTTGCGTTGGGGTGGGTACCTACTGAATACAAATTGATGAAAGAGGCGTTGCCATGGCTCAATTTTTTGAAGGTGAGAGGTTCATACGGGTCGGTGGGTAATGACCGACTCACCTCGCGACGTTTTCCATACCTGTCTCTAGTAACCACTGGTAATGTTAGCGTGTGGGGTTCAACTCCTGTAGAAGGTGTGAACGAATCAGTAATAGGTGCGGATAACCTTGAATGGGAAAAAGCATTGAAAGCCAATATTGGTGTAGAAGGTCGTTTGTTGAATAATCGACTTTCCTTTGTAGTGGATTTCTTTCAGGATCGCCGTGAAGGTATCTTCCAACAACGAGTACAAGTGCCTTACTACGTTGGATTGGTAACGATGCCTTTCGGTAATGTTGGCAAAATGACTAGCAATGGATCTGACGGAAATATTGAGTACTCTCGTGATTTGAGCAAAGACATACGAGTCACCTTTAGAGGAAACTACACTTTTTCGCGTAATAATGTTCGTAATTGGGAGGAAGCGAATCCAAAATACCCTTACCAAGAAATATCTGGATATCCTTATGGGGTGATAAGAGGTTATATTTCTGAGGGATTTTTTAAAGATCAACAAGATATTGATACCAGCCCAATTCAAACGTTCGGCACCGTGATGCCCGGTGACCTTAAATACCGTGATGTAAATGGAGATGGTATTATTGATACAGATGACCGTGTTCCATTGTCTTATAGTACTTATCCCCTTCTCATGTATGGTTTTGGAGGAGAATTTAAATATAAAAACCTGACATTAGGGATTTTATTTAAAGGAACCGGGAAGACTGATTATTTTCACGTAGGACAAGATGGAAATGGCATGGGCTATGTACCGTTTCACGGATCCAATTCGGGAAATGTTTTAACGATAGTAAATAGTCCTAAAAACCGCTGGATACCAAAAGAATATGCAATAAATAACGGAATTTCTCTCGACTTGGCAGAAAATCCCAATGCTCGTTTTCCCAGGCTTTACTACGGTTACAATAACAATAACTCTCAATTATCCGATTTTTGGAAAGGAGATTCCCGCTACCTAAGATTACAAGAGATTACGCTAAATTATAATTTTAAACATCGGATATTAAAGACATTTAACGTTTCGTCAATTGATTTTCAATTGGTAGGAAATAATTTATATGTTTGGGATAAAGTAAAACTTTTCGATCCCGAACAGGCACGCTACAATGGCAGAGTATATCCCATCCCAACTACTTACGCTATCCAAGTTTATATCAACATGTAACATTTATTAATTAAATATATAACATTGAATATGAATTACATAAATAAAATTATCCATTATACGAGAAAGTTTAAAACATTGAATGTTAGTAATTTGATTTTTGTTTTTTTTATTACAATCGCTTTGACCTCGTGTAATTACCTTAGCGTGGATGATTATTTTACCGATGAATTGAAGCTGGATTCTGTTTTTGCTTCGAAGCGGTACATTGAAGCATACATGTGGCAAACTGCCAGTATGTTTCCGAATGAAGCACAATTATATCGCAGCGGTTACACACCAGGTCCATTAGCTACAGATGAAGCGTTTACATTAGCTACCGGAGGAGGGTATCATGGCCTTGAATTTGTCCTAGGTACAATATCAGAAAGTAATTTAGGAACTTTCTCCAACTGGTATTCTACATATTATAAAATCATTCGTAAGTGTAATACCATCCTGAGTCGAATAGACGAAGCAAAAGACATGACAACGATCGAGCGGTTTTCAATAATTGGGAACACACGTTTTATCAGGGCATATGCTTATTATCGGCTACTACTCGATTGGGGCCCGCCCATTCTGTTGGAAGATGAAGTAGTCAACTCTAATGAAGAATTATCTTATTATGATCGTTCTCGTGCCACTTATGATGAAACCGTGGAGTATATTTGTAATGAGTTAGAGGAAATATCTGCTTGGTTACCCGAAAGATTACCTCTTATGGAATTTGGACGTCCCACTAAGGGTGTTGCATTTGCATTGATAGCCAAGGTGAGACTTTTTCATGCCAGTCCGCTGTTCAATGGAGGAAGTTCAGCTCGCACTTTTTTTGGAACGTGGAAGCGTACTGTTGATGGTGAGCATTATGTATCGCAAGAGTATGAAGAAGCTCGTTGGGCATTAGCGGCTGCTGCAGCAAAGAGAGTGATGGATATGGGACTTTATCGACTACATATTGTTGACGCTAACTCGTTAACACCTAATCTTCCAAATGGAGTAACCTCAGACCCTGACTATTACAAAAACTGGGATGAAGGAGGAGCAGCTGGTGTTGATCATTTCCATTCATACGCTGATATGTTTAATGGTGAGTCTGTCATTCCTGCCAACCCTGAATATGTATGGGCGCGAAATGTGACTGCAGGTAATTTAGATTTCAGTTTAGTATTTCCTGTGTCAAACGGTGGATATAACACATTAGCTATAACCCAGAAGGTTATCGACGCTTACTCAATGTTTGATGGTCGAGACATTGATAATTCTAGTGATGAATATCCCTATTCGGAAGATGGTTTTACCTCTAGTATAAACACTTTTTCAGGTTACAGACTCAACGCTGACGTATTTAATATGTATGTAAATCGAGAAATGCGGTTTTATGCTTCTATAGGTTTCAGTGAATGTTATTGGCCTATGTCTTCTTCAACTCAGGTGGGAAATTATAATCAAACCATAACATATTATTACGATTCCCCGAATGGAAAAACTGGAAATGAGACAGGAAGAATGGTTCCAGTAACCGGATATGTATTAAAAAAGTTTATCCACCCAAGTGATGCTTTACAGGGCACCAACGCCAGGACAATGAGTAAAGCATTTGCAATGATTCGTTATGCCGACGTATTGCTCTGGTATGCTGAATCACTTAATAATCTCACTGCAAGCCACACCGTTAACTTGGGAGGACAAACCTATACGTTAGAGCGCGATGTCGACGAAATAAAAAAAGCGTTCAATCAGGTGCGACATCGCTCCGGGATGCCAGGATTAACTGATTCAGAATTAACTGATGCATCCAAAGTACAAGAACTCCTAGAGCAAGAACGGATGATAGAGTTTGTTGGAGAAAACCAACGCTATTATGATGTTCGTAGATGGGGTATTTATGAAAAAACTGAAAACGAAACGATCATAGGGATGAATATCGAGAGTCCCAAAGACGGTTTTTATAGAAAAGTGGTACCAAATACATCTCGAATTGGAGAACGTATAATCAGTAAACGAATGGTATTTTTACCAATACCATTGAGTGAAGTAAGAAGACTGCCTTCTCTTGATCAAAATCCAGGATGGAGAAACTAACTAAATTAAAGTCAACAACAAAGAAGATATAAATATGAAAAAGATAAAAAATAATTTTCTTTTAGCCATAATCATTTTACTGGCGGGATTGTTGTCATGCGATAACGATGAAATCTTTAAAACAGAGCAGTATAAAAATGTTTTTGCACTGGTCAGCGAGACAGAGAACATTTATTCCAAGTATTATGATTTAAGAGATTCGGAATCAGTAGGTTATTTGTCGATCTCATGTGGCGGTACAAATCCTACAACAAAAGATACTAACATCTCTTTAATAGAAGACCCCTCGCTTATCGATACTTACAATAAGGTTAATTACGATGTGGAATACAACAAGTATGCTCATCAGTTGTCTAAGAGTATGTACAATATTGATTCGTATAAACTCACGATAAAGGCAGGCGAAATTAAAGCTTCATTACCGATTCGAATCAGACCCGAAGGACTTTCCCCTGACTCTACTTACTTCATTCCCCTGAGAATTGATTTACACGACAGTTATGAAGCTAATCCGGAAAAAAGCTATGTGCTCTTTGAAATTCGCATAAAGAATTTTTACGCAAAAGCTGAAGGTACTACGTATAACCTTACAGGAAAAGAACAGGCCAGATCCATTTTTGGAACAAAGATCGTACACCCTCTTGGTGCTGATAAGGTGCGTATAATGGCTGGTACTGAGGCTTATATGTCAGATATTGAAGTGCATAAGAAACATGCTTTAATATTGGACATTAATGTGGAAGGTAAGGTGCGTATTACTCCCTACGGTGATATTCAGGTAGACCAGATTGATGACGACATTGAATACCCAAATATATTTAAAGTAGATTATGACGGCTACAGATACTACAAAACGTTTCTTCTTCGGTACGATTTTACAATGAATAATCAGACATATCAGATGAGAGAAGAATTACGACTTCAATTTGATCCCGAGAATGAGGATGAAATGTAAATCAATTAAAAGTTAATTAATCAGAATAAATAGTATAATATGAATAGGATAGTAATAACTGTTGTGTATATTTTTCTGATCGGATTCTTTGCAGGATGTGATTCTTATGAGCGAACTCCTGTAGAAAAATCTATCTACGTAAATCACCAATCGTTAAACATGCTTGTTGGTGACCAATTACAATTAACGGCCAGTCCCACTGAACTGACCTATAGTTGGAAGAGCGAAGACCCTGCGGTAGCTGCTGTCAGTTTATCAGGTTTGGTTGAAGCAACCGGAGAGGGAACTACAAATATTGTAGTTTATCGTAATGATATTGAGGTAAAAGTACCAGTGGCGGTAAGCCAGAGAATACGTCTGGAAAAAATTGAATTTGCCGAATCAGATATTTCTTTAGCTGTTGGTGAGAAATTGACGCTCAATGCATTACCGGTTCCCCGTAATGCCAATGATTTTAGTCGTTTCTTTTGGTCTTCGGATAATGATAATATTGCCGTTGTGGATGTAATGGGGCAAGTTGCAGCTATTGCACCAGGCGTAGCAAATATTACCGCTAAAGGGGGTGAATTAAGTAGGACAATGGAGGTGAAAGTATTTAGAAGTCTGAATGTAGCCTTACAAAAACCCGTGAGAGTGAGTAGTGTTTTTGCTGCCCAGTATGTTGGAGAAAAAGCAGTTGACGGTATTCTTAACACCTCAGACAGTGGTAACAGATGGGTATCACAATCAACCAATAACGGACCTCAGTGGATTGAGATAGATTTGGGAGCTGAATACGAAATATATTCGTTAGAATTTTGGACACAAAAAGATTATCCATGCGCTGATTTTCAATTTCAGAAAGAGTTTAACGGTGAGTGGGTAACTTTCTTTTCTCAAACAAGTAATACCAGTGTTGATTATTCTACAACTTTTGAAACTACAACGGCGAGTAAAGT
>JAQWBH010000127.1 GCA_028707405.1 Parabacteroides sp.
TTTTATAATCATGGTGAAATATATGCCGATAAACCGCCTTTATATTTCTGGATTATAATGCTCGGAAAAAAGATATTCGGAAGTCATCAAATATGGTTCTTGTCGCTATTCTCATTACTACCCGCTCTTGTCATTCAGTTTACGATGGACAGGTGGACACGAGCTGAACTTCCAAACGAATATCAATCCAGTGCAAAACTATTATTGTTCACAAGCGCTCTATTTATGGGTGGAGCCATTATTCTAAGAATGGATATGTTAATGTCTATGTTTATAACATTGGCATTATATGTTTTTTATAGAATGTATTCAGGCAGAGAGAGAAAATATGATAAGTATTTGCTTCCTCTTTGTATTTTCCTCGCAATATTCAGTAAAGGGCCAATCGGAATAATTATTCCGGTAGTCTCTATACTGACATTTCTAACTATAAAAGGGAAAATTAAGGATAGTGGAAAATATTTAGGGTTTAGAACTTGGGGAATACTCTTATTGCTTTGTTCTGTTTGGTTCAGCTTAGTGTGGGTTGAAGCGGGAAATAGTTATTTGAACGATTTACTCTTTAATCAGACATTCAACCGTGCTGTTAGCTCATTCCATCATAAGGAGCCGTTCTATTATTATTTTCAGGTATTTTGGTATTCCTTCGCTCCTTGGTCAATTTTATTCTTTGCCCTTATCCTGTTAGGGATTAAAAATAAGCTGATAAAAACAGATATAGATAAATTGTTTTTGACTGTTGTTTTAACGTCATTTCTTGTCTTATCTATTGTAAGTGCAAAGATTGAAATTTATATGTTGCCTGTATTTCCTTTTGTGGCTTATCTGTCAGTTATTATATTGATGAGATTAAAGAATAAGAAATGGATTGTATATTTTATGATAGCGTTATCTCTCATAGCAATAATGGCTTTGCCGTTGTTTTTATTGAGTAAAAATGATATTACATTTTCTTGGTTGAATGAAATTCACACTTCCATAATATGGGGATTAATTTCACTTGCTCTATTTGGATTCCTTTCTTTATATTTTCTGATTTTCCGAAAGAATATAATTCGTTCGATTAACAGCATATCAATAGGGATTTTAACCGTGATATTTATTGTATCCTTTGAAATGCCTTTTCTGAACAGCTATGTCGGTTATGAAAATATGTGTAAGAGTGGGATTGAGTTATCAGAAAATTCAAAACAATACATTGTTTATGGAATCCGCCGTCCAGAGAATATGAAAGTATATTTAGGAGAGAGTGTTATCATAGCTGAAAAGGATGATATTATGTCCGATATTTATGGCGGTTCAATACTTTTTATTTCTGATAGAGCATTGAGAAAAGATTTTTCATTACGGGAGTATATTGAGAAAAAGCCCTCTACAAAAATAGGAGATAATCTTGTGGTAAAATTATGAGAAGTGTCTTTCTCCGTTCAAGTTAAAAATTATTTTATTTTTTGGTAGGGTATAATTACTCTTATGCGGTATATTAACATATAACATTTTAACAATAAAGGAATATGAAAAGAGTATTTTATTCATTAGCGGTTCTCGCATCGGTTATCACATTCGTTTCTTGTAGCCAGGATGATGATAGCAACTTTGGAGATATAGATCAAAGTTTGGAGCTTCGTGCATCTACACTCGGTTTTTCAAATGGCGATATCTACAAAAGCAGCGTGCTGAATCAGTGTGCTGCCGGAAATCACGAAAACTGCGATATACTTGCAGACGGAACACATCAGGTTTGTACAAATTCCCAACATTCAGGAATTAAACATGACGGTACCCATCACAATGGCACAGGCACAGGACATGGAGGAAATAACCATGATTCCAATACCTGCATGGATGTAAGCCACAATCATAACAACACACAAAACCACGATGTGAATACTTGTACTGATGCAAACCATAATCACAATAACGGACAAAACCATGATGTGAATACTTGTACAGATACAAGCCATAATCACAATGGAGAACAAAACCATGATGTGAACACTTGCACTGATGCAAGTCATAATCACAATGGGGAACAAAATCATGATGTGAATACCTGTACTGATAAGAGCCACAATCACAATGGAAGTGCCGATGGCTCTCATAATAAGGGCAACCATCATAATTAAGATATTATATGCAAAAAGGATGTGCAGTGATTTTAAAATCAGCATCATTTGACACATCCTTTTTGTTATAGAATAAATAACATAAATAATCTTTGAAATACGTGGACGATTTTATCATAAAATTATTAGAAGGAAAAGGCATAAAGCCCACATCTACACGGATTTTAGTATGGGATACAATGCTAAAGTTCACCGAAGCATTCAGTTTAGGGGACTTAGAGAAAAAATTATTGAGCATTGATAAATCGACTATTTCTCGTATAATTCACCTCTTTAATGATAATGGGCTGATTCATAAATTTGACGACGGATCAGGTTCGGTTAAATATTCGGTTTGTCAGGAGGATTGCGGTTGTAGTGAAGGTGATTATCATTTACACTTTTACTGTAACTACTGTAAAAAGGCATTTTGTTTGGAAAACGTGCCTGTTCCTCAAATAGAACTACCGGGAAATATGGAATTGGAGAGCGTTAATTTCGTAATTAAAGGCTATTGCGGAAAATGTGATAAGATTGCAACTTAGTTGCATGACTTTTTATTTTATCTTTGCACAGGTAAAAAAAGATTTAGTGAAACGAATTATTTCCATATCGTTTGTTGCATTGTCAAGTTTAGTATTACTGATACTTGCAATAGTACCACATCATCATCATGAGGGATTGGTGTGTATTGTTATGGAGATATGCGAACAGGATAATCAGGTAAACGATGAACATACAGACCATCGTGAGTTACCTAATGACAGTGACCATGAACAATCTTGTATTGCTGAATCTAAATATACTTCACCCAAAACGACAAATGAAACTAAGTGCAAGGTTTCTTCTTGTCAAAACCATGATCTTACACATTTATTCCCGATATTCTTTTTAGCTGCGGATTTCTTAATCTACGATTCGGGAGAATCAACCTCCGACTTTGAGTACGGAGAATTTATTTCATTCTATAAATCCGCAGAAGCAAACCAATTTCACGGTTTACGCGCCCCTCCTTCCATAATTTCCTGATGTTTTGACTTACAGGCTGTAAGTCATGCTGCTTTGTGCATTTGGATATGTTCAAGGCATAGGGTATTGGTATATACATATCAACCCATAAAAATCAATATTTCTCACGAGAAGCAAAGCAAATATCAGGATATGCTTTACTTCCCCCAATAATTAAAAAATAAAATGAAAACGTACATAATAGGATTATTCGTTGTTATCGCAATATTATTAACCGGATGCAATTCCGGTCAGGGAAAAAACAATCAAAAATCAAGTGATAAACATGAGCATGTTGATGGTGATGGACATGACCATTCTAATGAGAAAGAGCATGAACACTCCGAAGGTGATGGACATGACCATTCAAACGATAAAGAACATAAACATACTGACGGCGATGGGCATGACCACGCTAACGAGAAAGATCATAAGCACTCCGAGGGCGACGGACATGACCACGGAGCAGAAGCAATGGAAGACAGCCATTCGGATGAAATACTTTTCACCAAACAGCAAGCGCAACTTGTTGGATTGAAGACAGAAACCGTTGCTCTTGGTAGTTTCTACAATTCCATTAAAACCAGTGGACAGATACAAGCCTCGCAGGGTGATGAAGCTGTTATTGCAGCTACTTCCAACGGTATTGTATCTTTCACCAATCCGTCCATAACAGACGGTACAGCCGTACAAGCCGGACAATCCATTGTAACTATTTCAGCAAAGAAACTGTTGGAAGGCGATCCGTCCGTAAAAGCGCGGATTGAATACGAAACTGCACAGAAAGAGTTCCAACGTGCCGAATCATTGGTAAAAGACCAGATTATTTCCGCTAAGGACTTTGAACAGGCTCGTTTGCGTTATGAAACAGCGAAAACAGTATATCAGGCACAGGCAGGCAATATGACAGCCACCGGGGTAAGCGTTACAGCTCCCATTGCCGGATATATTAAGAACAGGCTTGTTGCACAGGGGGAATACGTTTCAGTAGGTCAGCCCATTGCAACTGTATCGCAGAATAGGCGTTTGCAGCTACGAGCCGAAGTATCAGAGAACAATTTCAAGATACTTAAAAGCATCAGTAGTGCTAACTTTAAGCCTGCCTATGACAATCAGGTATATAAACTTTCGGAACTTAACGGCCGGCTTTTATCTTTCGGTAAAGCATCCACTGACCAATCTTTCTATATTCCTGTTACATTCGAGTTTGATAACGTGGGCGATATTATTCCCGGAGCATATACCGAAGTATATCTGCTTTCGACCTTACAGGATAATGTAATATCCGTTCCCGTTTCTGCTATTACCGAAGAACAGGGACTTAACTTCGTGTATCTGCAAATAGGCGACGAAGAATATAAGAAACAGGAAGTAACCCTCGGACAGAATAACGGCGAAAGAGTGCAGATCCTTTCAGGTCTTCAACGCGGAGCCAAAGTAGTTACCAAAGGAGTATATCAGGTGAAACTGGCAGCAACTTCTTCAGTAATGCCCGAAGGACATAGTCACTAACCATTAAAACACGAATCAGTATGTTGAACAAGATAATAAAATTCTCGCTGAACAACCGTGTCGTTGTTTTAGTGGCATCCCTGCTGCTTATGCTGGCAGGAACCTATACAGCCGTCAATATGGAAGTCGATGTATTTCCCGACCTCAATGCACCCACCGTTGTGGTGATGACAGAGGCACGAGGTATGGCTCCCGAAGAAGTCGAACGGCTCGTTACTTTCCCTGTCGAAACCGCCCTGAACGGTGCTACTGATGTACGCCGTGTGCGTTCATCCTCTACCACAGGCTTTTCTATCGTATGGGTAGAATTTAACTGGGGAACGGACATCTACCGTGCCCGTCAGATTGTATCCGAAAAGTTAGCCGTTGTCAATGACCAGTTGCCGTCTAACGTTGGTAATCCGACGTTGGGGCCGCAATCGTCCATACTGGGTGAGCTTATGATTATCGGAGTAACCGCCGATTCAACCTCATTACAGGATTTGCGGACATTATCTGACTGGACTATCCGCCCCCGTTTATTATCAACAGGTGGAGTGGCACAGGTAACCGTTCTCGGTGGTGAAATCAAGGAATACCAGATATTGCTCGATCCCGGAAAGATGAAACATTACAACATCGGACTCAATGAAGTAATCGACGTCGTTACCGAAATGAACCAGAACGCCGCAGGTGGTGTATTGTATGAATACGGAAACGAATTTATCATCCGTGGCGTGCTTTCAACAAATAAAATACCATCATTGGGAAAAGCTGTTATCAAAACAGTAAACAATGTTCCTATCCTGATAGAAAACATTGCTGAAGTAAAAATAGGAGATAAAGCACCTAAACTGGGTATGGCATCCAACGACGGCAAAGCTGCCGTATTGATAACTGTTACCAAGCAACCGGCTACAAGTACGCTCGAATTGACAGACAAACTTGACGCTTCGCTTGCCGATTTACAGAAACAGCTTCCGGCAGATGTGAAGATAACAACCGACATCTTTCGTCAGGCACGTTTTATAGACAACTCCATCAATAACGTACAGAAATCATTGTACGAAGGGGGTATCTTCGTGGTTATCGTTTTCGTTATCTTCCTGATGAACGCACGTACAACCATTATATCACTTGTAACGATACCGTTGTCATTAGTCTTTGCAATACTCTCCTTAAAATTCATGGGGCTTACTATTAATACCATGAGCCTCGGAGGTATGGCTATTGCTATTGGCTCGCTTGTGGATGATGCCATTGTCGATGTAGAAAATGTGTTCAAGCGATTGCGGGAGAACAGGCAGAAACCAAAGGAACTGCAAAAAACCGTACTCAACGTCGTGTTCGATGCTTCCAAAGAAGTGCGTATGCCAATTCTATACTCCACATTTATCATCATCGCCAGCTTCGTTCCCTTGTTCTTCCTTTCTGGAATGGAAGGTCGTATGCTTGCACCGTTAGGAGTAGCCTTTATTATGGCATTGATAGCTTCTACCGTAGTAGCCTTAACCCTTACTCCAGTATTGTGTAGCTACCTGTTGGGTAAACCACGAAAAGATGATAAACCGGAACGTGAACCGTATATAGTAAGGAAACTGAAAATCGTTTACGAGGTAGCCCTTAAATGGACACTCAAATACAAGAAATGGGTACTTGGCGGAACAGGTGTTGTTTTAGTGATTGCCGTTATCATTTTCTTCTCATTAGGTCGTAGCTTCCTGCCGCCATTCAATGAGGGTTCATTTACCGTAAGCATCAGTAGTATGCCCGGTATATCGCTTGAAGAATCCGACAAGATGGGGCGTATAGCAGAAGATATCTTGCTTTCCATACCCGAAGTTCAAACCGTAGGACGGAAAACAGGACGTGCCGAACTCGATGAACACGCACTCGGTGTAAACGTATCGGAAATCGAAGCACCGTTCATCCTCGATAAACGTTCCAAAGATGAAGTGCTTGCCGAAATACGCGAAAAGATAAAAGTGTTGCCGGGAGTGAATATAGAAATAGGCGCACCCATTTCGCACCGTATCGACGCTATGTTATCCGGTACACGTGCCAACATCGCTATCAAGTTGTTCGGAACAGACCTCAATAAAATGTTCTCCATCGGTAACCAAATAAAAGCAAACATTCAGGACATTGAAGGTATTGCCGATCTGAACGTAGAACAACAAGTGGAACGTCCGCAGTTGAAGATAGAACCCAAAAGGGAAGTAATGGCGAAATACGGCATAACCTTACCCGACTTTGCGAAGATTGTAAACGTCATGCTCGCAGGTGAAGTCGTTTCACAGGTGTACGAAGAAAACCGCTCGTTCGACCTTACCCTAAAAGTAAACGACGATAGCCGTGAAACAGCCGAAAGGATAAAGAACCTTATTGTTGATGCCAACGGACGTAAAATTCCATTGAGTAATATAGCCGAAATAACATCGTCCACAGGCCCCAACACCATCAATAGGGAAAACGTTGCCCGTAAGATTGTAATATCGGCTAACGTTGCCGGACGTGACCTGCGCGGAGTAGTAAATGACATTCAGGACATCGTAAACGAAAAGATAGAACTGCCCGAAGGTTATCATATTGAGTACGGCGGACAGTTTGAGAGCGAACAGGCAGCATCACGCACCCTGCTTATTACCTCAATCTTCTCCATTCTTGCTATTTTCATGCTTCTGTTTGCGCAGTTTAAGAGCATAAACCAGTCCGTTGTTATCCTGCTTAACCTGCCGCTTGCCCTTATCGGCGGAGTGTTTGCCATTTTCTTTACTAACGGCGTTCTGAGCATACCGGCTATTATCGGGTTTATCTCCCTGTTCGGTATCGCTACACGTAACGGTATGTTGCTTATCTCACGATACAACGACCTTGTGGCAGAGGGGTATAGCAAACTTGATGCGGTAATGACCGGCTCGTTAGACCGTCTAAACCCCATCTTGATGACCGCATTAACCTCCGGTCTTGCACTGATACCGCTTGCATTGGGTGGTGATTTGCCGGGTAACGAAATACAAAGTCCGATGGCAAAGGTTATCCTGGGCGGATTGCTCACATCGACTTTGCTCAACGGCTTTATTATTCCTATCATGTACTTAATTACAAACAGGAAAGTAGTTGAAACCGAAATTCTGGACAACGAGGAACCTGAAGTAAACAACACTAAATTAGAATTAGAATGAGAACAATCATAATAACCATGTTGGTACTCTTCGCAGGCATAACGCTCAATGCGCAGAATAATATCAACCCTGTATTGTCTTCGATAGAAGAGAACAATACAACCCTGAAAGCCCTCCGCGAACAAGTTGAAGCGGATAAGCTGCAAAACAAAACGGGCATCTTCCTTGATGATCCGGAAGTGGGCTTCAATTATCTCTGGGGTAACCCTTCAAATATAGGTAATCGTACCGATTTTAGCGTATCGCAGACATTCGACATTCCCACCATTACGGGAATGAAAAGTCGGTTAGCAAACGGTAGAAACAACCTTGTGGAATGGCAGTACAAAGCCGACCGTATGAATATATTGCTCGAAGCAAAACAATACTGCATTGAACTGATATATTACAATTCCCTGCTTAAAGAACTTTATTTGCGTCTGGAACATGCAGAAACCATTGCCAAAGGTTATAAAGACCGTATGGACAGGGGCGACGTAAGTATCTTGGAGTACAACAAAGTAAACCTGAACCTTTCTACCATACAAGGAGAAATATCGCGCATGGAAGTAGAACGTGATGCACTCCTTGCCCAGTTGAAAAGGCTGAACGGCGGTATCGACGTAGTCTTTAATGATGCAGACTACGGCAGCCGTGAGCTTCCGTTGAACTTTAACGACTGGTATGTACAAGCCGAAGATAAAAACCCGGTGTTGGCATACGTGCGTAACGAAATCGAAGTAAGCCAGAAACAGGTATCACTAAGCAAAGCGATGAACCTGCCTAAGTTTACCGCCGGATACATGAGTGAAAAAGTAGTCGGACAACGGTATCAGGGTGTGTCGCTTGGTATATCCATACCGCTATGGTCGAATAAAAATCAGGTGAAACAGGCAAAGGCATCTGTTGCTGCTGCCCAAAGCCGCGAAGCCGATACCAAGCAACAGTTTTTCAGCCAACTGCAAATACAGTATTCCAAAGCAATGGGACTGAAAACTACTGCCGACAAATATCGTAAATCGCTGGCAAACGTAAATAATACCATCCTGTTGAAAAAAGCACTTGATGCGGGTGAAATATCCTTGCTTGATTACATGGTTGAAATGGGATTGTACTACGACAACGTAAACCAGACGCTTGCAGCCGAAAGGGATTATCAACTGGCATTTGCCGAACTTGCAGCCGTAGAACTCTAAAAAATGATGTCATGAAAAGACAGCAAAAGAAAAAAAAGAGTAAGGTCATTGCAAAGAAAAAAATGATTAGTTCAAGAGCAAAAAAATGGATTGTAGCGTTAAGTATAACCATTGGGATTACATTAGGTTTTTTGTTATGGTATTATGTAACCAGATGTCCCCATCATCATTGTTTCTTTCATAGATGGCCGTTAAAGGAAGTCTTATTCTTTGGGACTTTGTTTACACTATTACCATTTGTGTTTTTGAATGAGGAATTGTATAAAAAGAAGTATAAACGATAAATTAAAATAATTATGGGAAATTGCAATGATGGGGCTTGTGTTATAGACAAGACCAAACAGGAAATGGATACCTCACAGAAAAGAGGTTACATCCGGGCGGCTATCTCCTTTGTGATGCTGATTGCAGGCATCATCTTTTCCGCTGTCGGGCTTTCGTTCTTTGCCGATAAGTGGGTACAACTCGCATGGTATATCATCGCTTATATTCCGGTAGGCTTACCGGTGATAAAAGAAGCATGGGAAGCCATTCGCCAGAAAGACGTATTCAGCGAGTTTACATTGATGAGTATAGCTACCATCGGGGCGTTCTTTATCGGAGAATACCCCGAAGGCGTTGCAGTAATGCTGTTCTATGCCGTAGGCGAACTCTTTCAGGATGCAGCGGTAAACCGTGCAAAAAGGAGCATTAGTGCATTACTTGATGTCCGACCAGAAACAGCGACAGTTATTAAGATGGATAAAACTGAAATAATGTCGCCGGAGAATGTAAATGTAGGTGATATTGTGGAAGTCAAGGTAGGCGAAAGAGTGCCTCTTGACGGAATTTTACTGAATGAATCGGCATCTTTTAATACTTCGGCATTAACTGGAGAGAGTGTTCCCAGAACGATACGGAAAAATGAGGACGTATTTGCAGGTATGATACTTACCGACAATGTTTCAAGAATTGAAGTAACGAAACCATTTGGTATGAGTGCTTTGGCTCGTATTCTTGACCTTGTTCAGAACGCCACAGAAAAAAAGGCACCCGCAGAACAGTTCATACGCAAATTTGCCCGCATCTATACTCCGATAGTGGTGGCACTGGCTGCGCTTATAGTGTTATTACCACTGGCATACTCTGCTATTAATCCGGCATTCAATTTTGTGTTGTACGACTGGGTTTATCGTGGATTGGTATTCCTCGTTATTTCCTGCCCGTGTGCTTTGGTTATCAGCATACCGTTGGGCTACTTTGGTGGTATCGGGGCGGCAAGCCGTAAAGGAATACTATTTAAAGGAAGCAACTATTTGGAAGCCATTACCAAAGTAAATACGGTGGTGATGGATAAAACCGGAACACTGACACAGGGAGTTTTCAAGGTACAAAAGATTGTTCCGGCAGATTTTCTGCTCGAAACAGACCTTGTGAATTTAGTGGCTTCGGTTGAAACGCAAAGTACGCATCCCATAGCGAAAGCTATTGTGGAATATGCAAAAGAGCAGAATATCGAAGTAATTAAGCCGGAGATTGTGAATGAAATCGCAGGGCACGGCTTACAGGCTTCTATCAATGGTAAAATAGTTCTTGTGGGTAATCCTAAATTATTGATAAAAAACAATGTAGAGTTCCCGCCGGAAATAGCGACTATACCCGAAACGATTGTTGTTTGCGCTATCAATGGCATCTATTCCGGATATATTCTGGTAGCCGATGCTCCGAAAGAGGATGCAGCTACAGCCGTGAACGCTTTGCGTGAGTTAGGAATTAAGAATATTGTAATGCTGTCAGGAGATAAACAGGCCATCGTTTCGCAGCTTGCCACAGAGTTGAACGTTACGCAAGCGCATGGCGATCTGCTGCCCGAAGGAAAGGTTGAGTATGTAGAGCAGTTGAAGTCCGATCCGGGTAATAACATTGCTTTTGTAGGCGATGGGATAAACGATGCGCCTGTTCTTGCCATGAGCGACGTAGGCATTGCAATGGGTGGACTGGGTAGCGACGTTGCCATAGAAACGGCAGACGTTATTATTCAGACAGACCAACCGAGCCGGATAGCAACGGCTATAACAATAGGCAAAGCTACACGCCGAATTGTTATACAGAATATAAGTCTGGCTTTTGGTGTAAAGCTCATTGTGTTGATTTTGGGTGCAGGAGGTGTTGCAACCTTATGGGAAGCGGTATTTGCTGATGTTGGGGTATCGTTATTGGCGATATTGAACGCTATTAGGATTTTGAAAATGAAATTTTAATTATGCCCTGTTGGGGTTTGTACCTAAAATATAGCCTTATGAATAAACACGTCAATACTATAATCGAAAAAGTGAATGATCAGCTTGAAGCTATTGAACTGGAAGAAGAAGCCTCTTTAAGAAAAGCTAAAAAAGCAGTTTTGTTGCTAAAAGGAATTATGCAACAGCTAAAGATGAAACTGAACGATTATAAGTTCAAAAGTGATGATGAAGAAGTATGTTTTTTTAAAGAGTACAAACCCCAACTTTTCAGCAAATTAATCTATTACTCGGAGAT
>JAQWBH010000581.1 GCA_028707405.1 Parabacteroides sp.
CTTCAGCTTCTCCGGCTTAATTCCTAGTTTTTTCAAGAGCTGCTCGGCGTGATATCTTGTGGCGGAGCCCTCCTCCCGAACAATGAAATTTTCGGAATAAATATATGATTCTACACCATTTTTAGGGATACGCGCATTGGGTGGAGCGATTAAGACAAGATCCTCCGAGAGGATAAATTTATAGTTACATTTATTGCTTGTCTCTTTACTTCCAACAATCCCCAACTCGCAATTTTGGGATAATATATTACTGATAACTTCCTCCGTGTCGGACTGAATAATACTAAAGCGCATATTGGGATACGCTTTGTTGAACTCAATCATTATGTCTGGCAAAATGTAATGCGCTGGTACAGAGGATGCGTATATTTCTATTTTGCCTTCTACTGAGCCTGAGCGGCTTTTTATTGAAAAAAAAGCCTTTTCCTTAAGCGAAATTATATTTTTTGCATACTCATATAGGATTTTCCCGTTTTTTGTAAGTTTTACGCCTTTTCTTGTCCTTATGATGAGCTTCGTCCCAAATTCTTTTTCTAAACTACTTATATAATTGCTTATGGAAGGCTGAGATATAAACAGCTCCTCTGCGGCCTTGGAAAACCCCGAAAGCTCAATTGTTTTTATATATGCTTCCAATTGTTTAAAGTCCATATCTGCCTCCATCTATTATTATTTGTAATATACATTATTATATATATTAATAATTCATATTGCAACAACTCGTTTGAAAACATATTATGATAGTAGATGTACAAAGCCAGAATATTCAAACTATAAGGAAAGGGGTTCACAATGAATAAAAATGAAGTACCTGGTGTTTTCGAAACTTTTGGAGATGCAAGAAAACAAGGGTTCATCGCGGTTAAGGAGTTAAAGGATCAAGGGAAAAAGGTTGTGGGAGTATTTTGTACATACTCTCCCGTCGAAATAATCCTTGCCGCAGGTGCTGTTTCTGTAGGCATATGCGCATTCAGCGATGAAACAATTACCTAGGCGGAAAAAGTGTTACCAATAAACCTATTTCCGCTGATTAAGTCGAGCTATGGTTTTGCTCTTACCGAAAAATGTCCTTATATGTATTTTGCCGACCTGGTCGTTGGCGAAACAACATGCGACGGCAAGAAAAAAATGTATGAGCTGCTTTCTGAAATAAAAAATGTACATGTAATGCAACTGCCCCAAACTCAAAATGATGAAGTTTCAAAAGAATTATGGTATAAAGAAGTTTTAGCCTTTAAGGATAGAATTGAAAAAGACCTTGATGTTACAATCACAGATGAGGATATCAAGCATGCAGTCAAATTGAAGAATGAAGAAAGAAAACTGTTAAAAGAATTTTATGAGCTAAGCAAATCATTGCCACCTCCGATTTCGGGCCGCGAGCAACTAAAGGTGCTGTATGGTTCGCAGTTTAAATTCGATATCGAAGCAAAAAACAAAGAGTTGCGTGAGACGATCGATAAGGTCAAGGCAGATTACGAAAACGGTGTAGAGAATGTACCAAAGACTGCAAAGAGAATACTCATTACAGGCTGTCCTCTTGCCGGGGTAACTGAAAAAATAGTGACGGCCATAGAGGAGTCTGGTGGTGTCGTCGTAGCTTACGAAAACTGCATCGGCGTAAAACCGGCAAATAGATTGGTCGATGAAGACGGTGACCCATATAAGGCACTTGCCGAAAGATATTTGAACATCGGCTGCTCCGTAATGACGCCGAACAATAATAGAATGGAGCTGCTTACAAGCCTCGTTGATGAGTTTAATGTTGACGGAGTCGTAGAAATGACCTTGCAGGCTTGCCATACATACAACATAGAGACAAATATTGTTAGAAATTTATTACAAAAGCAAGATATTCCTTTTATCAGCGTGGAGACGGATTACTCCACATCCGACGTGGCTCAGATAAAAACGAGAATGGCCGCTTTCATTGAGATGATATCATGAAAAAATATTTTGCCGGAATAGATTCGGGCTCCACAATGTGTAAGTCGGTTTTGTTCAACGGCGAAACAATATTAGATACTAACACCGTTAAAACCGGCTGGAACCCTAAACTTTCCGCAGAGGAAAGTTTAGGCGTTCTTCTAGCGCGTAACAATGTGAATAAAAATGACGTCTATGTTTCGACAACGGGATACGGGCGGGAAGCTGTGGATTTTGCGGACTATTCCTTTACAGAAATTACATGCCACGCATACGGCGGTATATACCTTACACCGAATATTCAAGGAATCATCGATATTGGTGGGCAAGACAGTAAGGTTATAGAAATAAAAAACGAAAAAGTTGTGAATTTCTTTATGAATGACAAATGCGCTGCCGGAACAGGGCGTTTTTTGAGCATGGCGTGCGAAACCCTGGGGCTTGACATCAAGGATATCGACGCATTTTCAGATTTGAGTGACCCTGTTTCAATCAACAGCATGTGTACGGTTTTCGCAGAATCTGAAATAATAGGCTTATTGGCTATGCAAACGGATCGTTCAAAAATTATGGCGGGCGTGCTTTGCTCAATCGCGAAAAAAATCCAGCAGCAATCAAGCAAGCTTGATTTTTCCGAAAATACACCGTTGCTTATGACCGGGGGGCTTACAATTTCAAAAGCGCTTATTGATACAATATCTACAACAATCGATCATGAAGTAATAACCCACAAATATGCCCTACATGCGGGTGCAATAGGAGCTTGTATCTGCGCAAATAAAAAACAGCGCAAATAATCGGGAGGAGAAACAACAATGATTTATTTTGATAATAGCGCGACT
>JAQWBH010000128.1 GCA_028707405.1 Parabacteroides sp.
CCTAAATGATACGATGCGCTACTTCCTTTGTCCGGGTAAAACGGATATGCGTAAAGGGATGAACTCATTATGTGGTGTCATTCATGATAAAATGGGCTATGACGTTCGTTTGGGTGACGTATTTATCTTTATAAACCGTCAGCACACGACGATGAAACTTCTGCACGCGGAAGACGGTGGTCTTGTTTTGTATATAAAAAGACTTGAAGAAGGGACTTTTCGCCTGCCCGGTTATGATCAAATCTGGCCGAAAATGCAATCCGTCCAATAGCTTTATCAAGAAAGAACTTCTTGTTTTGTGGAAATCATGAGGCTGCAGAAAATATGGCTGTTATCTGTTCCTTGTTGGCATCGTGCAAAGCCTCCCAAGTTAATCCCAGAGAGTGGCTTACGGATGTGATTGTCCGATTGCCGTATTATACAAACAACAAGGTGAAAGACTTAAAGGAATTACTACCCAATTGTTGGAAGCAGAGAAACTCCAAAGAACTCTAACAATACTCTAACGAAAAACAGCCCGGAAAAAGAAATGCACTATAGCAAATCTAAAAAGGTTATAGTGCCTCTCTTTTATACCGGTACTTTATCGGGAGCTTACAGTTAATGGATATTTTTGGAAGAATTTGGCAGTAGCAAATTCTTCCAAAATTGACGATGAACCCCAATGCTCCGAATTATGCATTCATAAGAAATTTCTAAAGCCAAAGATATTAGATCAAAGTACTTTAAATGTTTTAGATAGTAAAAATAAATCTTTATACCAAAACTCAATCGTGTAATTTCCGCTTGGCCAAAAGCCTTTAGAAGAACCGCCCCAACTTTGAAAAGAATGAGTGTGAATACCTCGTCGCGCATAAAATGATTCAGAGCTGGTAAAGCCGGAAGGAGAAGCTTGATTTCTAACTAATCCAGATGGGGCAAAAAATCTGATATTTAACGTAATCTTCGTATTATCATCCAGAACATTTGACGAATATGTAATCCTTGGCTGAATATACATTGTAAAATCACTAAAAATATTTTCTCCATAATTTGTTTCAATAGAACCTTTTTCAGTAACATTTGCAACATCTATCTTTGTAATTTCGATAGGAACTTCTTCATCTGCTGTAATGGAATCGGAATCATATTCACCTCTTATAGAATCTCTTAATTCCATTAATTCTTTTTCAGCCCTAAACTTATAATATTTTTCGGATCGAAGAGAAGATTTCAGATTCGCGTTTTCTTTATTTAGAGACTTCAAATCAATCTCTTTTTGCGTTATTTTATTATTTGCTAATTTAAGATTACTACTTGTGATATTTAAAATACCTTTCATAAAAAATAGGCATATAAAGCTAACCACAATAACCAAACAAAGAAAAATAACTTTCAAGTATTGTTTCTTTTTTATCTTCAACGCGTTATACCTTTTCAATAGATCTTCATATTTATTTAAAAGGTCTGTTTTGTCTTTATTGAGCCTTTTGATATTATTCCTATAACTGGAAAAAGATAATGTCTCATAATCCTTTTCTTTATAGATACAAACATAGGAATACTTGCATGAAGCACGGACAATAATATCATTATTATCAGTAACAGAAAAACTTTCATAGTCGTTTTTAGCAATTTCGTAACTAACTGGAGGTAGTTTTGCAACGATGTCGTCCAATACAGTTACTTCATTTTTAATGGCAATAGCTACACGTTCAACCTCTTGACATTTATCGTTAAGTATGTCGACTGCTGCAATAATATCTCCATTATCATTAAACTGAAGTATCTCACCGCGTGCAACCATATCAGCTATCGCGTTTTCAAATATTAGAAATAGTTTTTCAAATTGAATAAACATGACATCGTTCAACAAAACACTGAATCCTATATATTGAGAAAATGTATCTAATTTATACAAATAAGTATAATACATTATATTTCCATCTCTGTGAACGACAATTTGTGTTTTAGCTCTTGATTTTGAATGGCTATTCTCAAAAATATCATATGCATAATCATTAGGATATTGTGTATAACCATGCCGTAAGGAACCAAACACATATACAGAATTATTCATACTAACTTCAATTTAGGATTGAGCGTTTCTTTATCATTATCAATAGCAATATGATTTGAATCATTGCAAACAAACAATAGTGCAGCTTTATTCATAACACCTAGTTAGCATTCAGGCTTTTCTCTTTTTTTTTCTCTTTTCCAATATAATAGGAAATATTAACTTTGCTTTCAATAGGTTTGATCTTAATTACATTGTTGTCATCCGAATATGTTATCAGGCATCCTTCAATCCTCCATGAACCATTTGAGACACCATTTTCGGCCTTCACTTCATATATATTTTGTTTTTTTAAATCATCCCCATCATTCCCTACGATATTAATGTTTATATCTTTTTCAATATTAGTATTACTCATCTGAATATCACTATGGACCTTTTGAGTGTCTTGAGGTATTGAATACAATGCCTCATTAGGTGACCCCTGTTTTTCCGTATCACCGAATGGTAATTTATTTCGGAAAGAATAGAGAAGTACTGTCAAGCTTATCACTACAAATAAAGCAATAAACAAAAAAAGATGTTTTCTTACCAGCTCAATATTAAAAACTTTTTTTTTAGGTATTTTCTGTCCAGATGTGTCAGGCATAATCCGACGTAAAGAATCTGATAATTGAAAAATAGGTTCTTTTATGGTAGAAACGATTTCAGATATATCCTTACTTTGTCCTACACTTTTTAATTCTTCCTTCAATTTCTTTATTTCAACATTAAGTTGATCAATTGACCTATCTCTTTCGGCTAAATCTACTTGAAGTTTCTGAACCTGATCTTGAACGATCATTAACGCATCATTACTTTTCCTCCTGTCTTTTTCGCTAGACTCCAAATAAGACTTCATTTGTTGATCAAATTGTCGATGTAGTTCATTAACTTGAGCTTCAGATTGTTTAATCAATACTTTTTCTTTTTCGGTCGAGTAGTATGGGGAAATTGCAATTTTTGCATACTGCTTAAAAAGAGCATAAAAACGCTCTTGGGTATAGTCATACAAATTACAAGCAAAACCTTTATCCCCAATTTGAAACGAATTATCTAAATTAACGAAATCTTTATTAGTAAAAGCTTTACGCAACATCTGAATTGTTTCAGATCGAATCCCTTCAATATCTTTTGAGGCACTTGCAAAATTAGAAATGATATATTTTATTTTGTTCCCCTCCTTCTTAACTAAGGTTCCCATTACGAAAACATTGTATATTGTATCGAGAATTCGAAACATATTTACAATGTCTATACAATAGGCGTCCAATCTCAGAGAAATGCCAAAATATGAGCCCGGGCGACCTTCACTATCAATGACATCCTTATATACTAAATAATTATAATAGCAAAAAGACTTATTTTCCAAAGACCGTTTTTGAATAAGGAATTTTACTTCATCAGCACTATGATCATAGAAAAGATCAAAATAAGGCTGCTCTGTTTTAATCCCCCAAAAATCTTGACCATGAGGGACCCCATGTATAAATAATTCAACATTCATAACATTAACCCCTTATGCATTTAAGAAAGATTTCCCATAACTTATAAGGATATTCATCAGGGCCCTGTTCAAAAGTAACCGTACCATCAGCCGCTTTAGGAAAATCTCCTGTTTGAAATCCCACAAAATCAAAGTTATTTTCTTTCCATAATTTAGTGATTGGATTATTATTCTTAAACGGCACAAATACATTTCTATACAAGTCACTAACCTCTTTAAGGGCATAGCGATAATTGATTACTCCGGGACTAAGGACAAGTTCCGTTTTATCAATCTTATTGAAAATAAACACGACCTTGTCTGTTGGCTTCAACCGTTTTTTTAAATCATGGATTTTAGTAACATAATTCATACGAAAATCATTATCCATTCTCATATTTCTATCATCGGGAACAACCATAATAGCCCATATTTTTCGATTCTCACTATTTATGATGCTATAAACAAATTTAGGGAAAAGCCTTGTCGGATCCTTAGGATCAATATATTCTTCACCAGGGCCTTCCAGTATTTGACATATTGGTTTACCGCCTTTCAACACTTTAAAAATCATGAAATTAATTTTACTCTTTGATTCAGCAGCATTATCACTATTAATCATCGAATTAAAATCATTACACATCTGGCTATAATGGCTGTCGTATGAAGGACGAAATGATGTTATTGGCTGGACTGTATAGTTTTTTCCTTGCAAATATCTTGTCAAGCGGACCAGAGTCATCGTTTTTCCACAAGAAGGAGGGCCAAATAAAACAATTACAGGCGTTTCTTTATCTACTACTTCCACTCTAATTTTATTGGGATCTTTGATTTCCTCTATACTTAACCCACTTCTTTCATCTTGTATGCTTGAAGACACATCGGATGAAGATAGAACGATAGAATTATCTTCTTCTTTTGGTTTATCTTCATGATTTGAAGAACCAAAATCAATATCTGCCATATCAGTAAAATTTTATTGTTTGTCTTATCAATATTATATCTTCCTAAAAGCTAAATCAAAAAATATAAATGCGGCTATATCTACAAGTATAGAGATTATAATCCAAAAAGCAAATCCATGACCGGCAAAATCTCCTTTAATAAAATCTTCCCAAACATCAAAAACACTAATCATTCGCTTAACCTTTGTAACAGGATTATCTGCAGTATAGTTAGCTTCATCTGTTTTGGATCCGAAATTCACAAACTCCCGATTTTTCTTTATTGTATTATACCCTGTATTAAGTTTATCACATATACCTTTTATGTCACTGGCTTTATTAAGATCTATAGTTCCATTATCAATATATTTCTTAACAAGAGCGAGATTCTCATCGTCACGCTGTACATCTTTGAGATTGTCCGGGTTTGGAGTAATAATACTTTTCGTTATATTTGAAGCTTTAGAGTCTGCCAAAATGTAAATTTTAGTACGATATGCATCAACTAATTTTTCCCTGTCTTGCCTGGAAGTTCCTCTATATGTTAAAGGCTCAATCTTATCAACTCCGAGCAGCACAGCAAATTTTCTTAATATTTCTTTTGACTTAGGGCCAAAACCGGGATTTGCTTCGTTTTCAATTTCAGATTTAAATTCTCCAAGAAGGACATCTACGCTATTCTTTAATTTATTCACTTTAATAGCGGCCTGATTTGTATTATTTGTATTATTTTTAATTTGTCCCAGATAACCACGAGTTGTTGATATATCTGTAGTCACCTTATCATTAATAACTGTACGATAAAAAAATGTATGTGTATTAGTAGGCACACTAAATATAAGCCAAAAAGCAATCACAAATATAATGCCACCAATTAAATGCAATCCACGTTTTTCCAAATATATATTTTGATTAAGACTATCAACAATCATTTTGGTTCCTAACGATGCAATAAGAAAAAAACCTACTGCTATTATCCAACACATTATTACCGGCCATGAGGACAAAAGCAAGTGTAAAGATTCAGCTGTTGCCCAACAACTCACAGCAGCAAACGCAAAATAAGCCACTGTCCACACAATCTTCAAATAATTGTTCTTTTCCATAATATCAAAGGAGGGTTCTATTAATTAAAAGTAGATAAGGAAAAAGAACCCTGCTTTAAATTCCCAATCTATTTTTATTATTGCATATGTATTTATATAAATCCAAACATACAAAAATATTTTCACAAATATAATTGACTTTAAATTTATTGATGTTCAATTTGCAAAGTTTATAATAAATTGTCATAACTAAGAAAATGATATATAACGACAATCTCTGATAATCATCAAATTGCCACTTCCCAAAAAAAGGAAAAATAATTATAGAAAACAAACATTGAGAGCAGATAAAAAAATTGGACTACTACAGATATGCTGAACGCGTTACATTTTTTTGCTGAGAGGAAGGAAATAAAAAAGCTCTGAAAAATTAACTTCAGAGCTTTTTATCATGTTTTGCGGTGCGTATGGGACTCGGACCCATGACCCCATGCGTGACAGGCATGTATTCTAACCAGCTGAACTAACGCACCAAATATGTTCGTTTTTCAAATGCGGTGCAAAGATAGGCATTATTCCAAATAATACAACACTTTTATTGAAAAAGATTACCTCCGAACAAATATTTTCATACTTTTGCCTGGTAAAACGAACTATAATAATGAAGAATACTCCAGTAAACTATCAGATAGCCAAACAAATCATCGAAAGCTATCACCTGCCTGATTTTGGAAAGGCAACCATACGTGAAGTCGTAGCCATATCAACACAGTTGGAACAAGAGACAAAGACCGAGTTTATCCACATGGAAATGGGTGTCCCCGGATTAAAGCCGGCTCAAGTAGGCATTGATGCTGAAATAAAAGCCTTACGCGACGGTGTCGCCTCCATATATCCAAACATCAACGGGACTCCGGAAGTGAAAAATGAAGCATCGCGTTTCATCAAAGCATTCATCAATATTGATATCGATCCTGAATGTTGCGTTCCTGTTACCGGTTCAATGCAAGGTACTTATGCTTCATTTCTGACCAGCGGACAGTGTACGCCCGGCAAAGATACGATCTTATTTATAGATCCCGGATTTCCGGTTCAGAAGCAACAGATCGTCGTGATGGGTTACAAATATGCGTCGTTCGACGTATATGAATACCGTGGCGAAAAGCTCCGTTCCGCATTGGAAGAATATCTTTCAAAAGGAAATATTGCCGCCATGATTTATTCGAATCCGAACAATCCGGCATGGTTTTGCCTGGCTGAAGAAGAACTGAAAATTATTGGTGAGATGGCAAACAAATATGACACGATTGTTATCGAAGACCTCGCCTACTTCGCTATGGATTTCCGCAAAGATCTGGGAACGCCCTTCAAACCACCTTATCAGGCAACGGTTGCACATTATACGGACAATTATATCCTTCAGATTTCCGGTTCGAAAGCCTTCAGTTATGCCGGACAACGAATCGGCGTAACGGCAATGTCTAATAAGCTGTATCATAGAGTTTATCCGGGTCTGACTGCCCGTTATGGCGGCGGAACATTCGGTACGGTATATATCCATCGTGTACTTTATGCGCTCTCTTCCGGGACTAGCCACTCGGCGCAATGCGCTCTGGCAGCTATGTTTAAAGCGGCTTCCGACGGCACATTCGACTTCGTTTCCGAAATAAAGGAATACGGTCGTCGCGCAAACAAGCTAAAAAAAATCTTCACCAGCCACGGTTTCAATATTGTGTATGATCATGATCTTGACCAGCCTGTAGCCGACGGATTTTATTTTACCATCGGATATAAGGGAATGACGGGAAGCGAACTGATGGAAGAACTGATATATTATGGCGTAAGTGCGATCTCACTAAGTACCACAGGAAGTCATCAGCAAGGTTTGCGTATATGTACCTCATTTATCAAGGATCACCAGTATAATCTCCTTGAGGAACGACTGACGCTTTTCGAAGAAAATCAAAAAGTATAATCCAGAAATCAGCTTGGTTTTTAGTATTGTTAACACTAAAAACCAAGCTAAATATTTGTATAATAAGGATAAAAGCAATATATTGTCGCCATATATAGAAAAGAATACCAATAATCATGACGACATACGACAACATATTCAAGATCAAACATAACAACATCCTTCCCAAACAAGGGAGTATACTCATTTCTGAACCATTCCTGCAAGATACTTATTTTCAACGTTCTGTCGTATTGTTGATCGATCACAATGATGAAGGTTCAATGGGATTGGTTTTGAATAAGAAAACGAAACTGATTGTAAGCGATTTCTTTCCCGAACTAAAAACATACAAAGAAATTTCTATATTCTTGGGAGGTCCTGTTTTCCCCAACCGTTTATTTTTTATTCATTCCTTAGGGCAAAAGATTATTCCTGAATCTATACAAATTGACAATAGCCTCTATTTTGACGGCGATTTCAAAGCTATCAAACAATATATTCTCGACGGACAAACCATTGAAGGAAAAGTTAAATTCTTTCTGGGTTATTCCGGTTGGACCAAAGGACAACTTGTAAACGAAATCATAGAAAACTCATGGCTCGTAAGCCGGGCTGATCATACAACATTACTCGCTGCCGAAGGAGATGAATTTTGGAAAAGCAGTCTGGAATCCCTAGGTAACGGGTATGAAACATGGGCCAATTATCCGAAAGATCCGTATCTGAATTAATCATTCACCTTATTTGCATTAATTTTTTGCAGAATAACAACATCCGAAAATCCATTTTCGAATGCCAACCAGTCATGTAGCGTTCCCGAAATTGAATAACCACGGCTCAAAAAAAGCTTTTTACTCGCTTCATTATTAATATTGGCATACGCATAAAGCATATGCAACCGGAAAAATGAAAATGCATAATGTTCCAACAACGACAAAGCTTCGGAAGCAATGCCTCGCTGCTGATAATCCGAATCAACAAGGATTCCCACACCGGCACGAAGATGGTAAGGATCAAAATCGTACAAATCAACAGAACCTACCGTTTTCCTGTCGGTGAGCCATTCAATCATCAATCGCAACTGTTTCAATTCATAAATGTCACAATGAGATTTTTCAATATATTTTTTCAGCTGATAGCGCGAATATGGAGCCAGTGTTGAGCCAAAACCCCACCATTCGGAGTTATTTTCCCAACGATAAAACAACTCCAGATCCTCCGGTTCGACAGCACGCAAGCGTATATTTTTACCTTCTAAAAATTCCATCCGACTTATCCGATGATTTGTTGAGTATCTCTATTATATATATGATAAGTAATCTTTTTGTTCGGCGATTTGTCCATCATCAAAAGAACTTGTTCAAAACGGACATCAGGAACACAGAAAACATAATCAGTAAAACACTTCATCTGATTGCGACGGCAAAAAGCATTCATGACATGCTCTTCGTTCAAGTTCCACAAATTTACGAACTCCAGTTCAGGCATACGTTTCAAACAGATGGATTTAACTTCAGGCAGATGTTCTTCATAACAGAATACCAGCAGACGGCGATGCTTTATCCGATGCGGCTTCTTCGTCCTGCGCGGGAAAAGAAAAGCAATGATTGCCCTGAAGAAAACAGCGACGGCAATCAGTAAACGCATCCACCAGCCCGAATGGGGATAATATTTGCGATAGAAAATAAGCATTGCGCCATAAAAAGACTTCACATAGCTCAGATCAGCATATCGAGTGCTTTCGCCCTTATAATGCAAGAGCCTTTCCGGAATATAGTAATTCTTATATCCGGCAGCTTGAATCCTGTACGACAAATCAATATCTTCACCGTACATAAAGAACGACTCATCAAGAAGACCTGCTTTATCGAGCGCTTCACGGCGTAGCATCATGAATGCACCTGCCAGCACATCGACCTCATGTTGCTCGTTTTCATCCAGATAAGGTAAATTGTAACGTGAAAAAAGTCTTGAGCCTGGTCGTATTTTTGTGAGTCCGAATATTTTGCAAAACGACACCCAGGGTGTCGGAAAGCTACGTTTGCTCTCAGGCAAAAAAACGCCATGGCCATCCAGCATCTTCACCCCTGCGGCTCCGGCTTCAGGATGTTCGTCCATGAAAAAAACAAGCGTACGAAGACTCTCCTCGCCTACAACCGTATCGGGATTGAGTAGTAAGATATACTCGCCTGAACTCCGAGCAATAGCTTGATTATTTGCACGCGCAAAACCAGGATTGTCGCAGTTCTCAATGAAAGTGACTTCCGGGAAACGCGGCTTCAGATATTCCATCGAGCCGTCGGTGGAATGATTGTCGACAACAAACACTTCAGCTTCGAGTCCGGAAATCGCATTCTTTACAGAACACAAACACTGCTCAAGATAGTATTTGACGTTATAATTGACTATGACTATTGAAATTTTCATACTTAAATTTTTATCGAATCATTGAAACTGGTGCGGTTCAGAATGGAACGTCCCAGCGTTACTTCATCGGCATACTCAATCTCATCACCAATAGAAACGCCGCGGGCAATGACCGACACTTTTATTTCGTAAGGCATAAGTTTACGGTGAATAAAGAAATTGGTCGTATCCCCTTCCATCGTTGTACTCAATGCCAAAACAACCTCTTTGATGCTGCCTTCGGCCACCCGGTTCACCAGACTATCGATCTGCAGATCTGCCGGTCCGATGCCATCAATAGGCGAAATGATTCCTCCCAGCACATGATATATACCTCTGAACTGTCCGGTATTTTCGATAGCCATCACTTCTCTAATATTCTCCACAACACACACGATAGAATGGTCGCGGTTCGAATCGCCGCATATACTGCACACTTCATCGTCGCAAATATTATGACAGACTTTACAGTATTTCACATCCTTACGCAGATCGACCAGCGATGAAGCAAAACGCTCAACCGAGCCAACATCCTGCCGAAGCATATACAAAGCCAGTCGCAATGCCGTTTTACGTCCTACTCCCGGAAGTGTAGAAAGCTCATTGACCGCATTCTCTAATAATAATGACGGAAATCTTTGTTCCATACTCAACTTTTTTCCTTTGAGGGACAAATATACAAAAAAGCTCCGGAATACACTAACAAAAAGAAATGAGCGAAACTGAACGGTTTCGGAAGAGCAAAATTTGCGCCAGATGATAACAGAGACAGCACACAATATTTCAATTCCAAAGAACGAAAGCTTTGATTATAATAATTTATTATGTAGCTTTGCGAAGCATATAATAACAAACTTAATATAAACCAATAAAAATATACGCCGTGGAAAAAGAGGAGGAGAAAATTACCGGATTACCTGAAAATGCCTATCGCGAATTAAAAGAAGGAGAGACATATAAGCCTATTATGTCTCCAAACAAAGAATATAAGGAAGTGACCTGGTGGTCAGTATTATGGGGACTGCTGATGGCTGTCTTGTTTAGTGCTGCTGCCGCATTTCTCGGATTGAAGGTAGGACAGGTATTCGAAGCTGCCATTCCTATAGCCATCATAGCCGTAGGCCTCTCCAACGGATTTAAACGAAAAAACGCTTTAGGCGAAAATGTCATCATACAATCTATCGGCGCCAACAGTGGCGTGATTGTGGCAGGCGCTATATTTACACTTCCGGCGTTATATATTCTGCAGGACAAATACCCTGAGATATCAGTCAACTTTTTCGAAGTATTCATGAGTTCGCTGATAGGCGGCATTCTGGGAATACTCCTTCTGATCCCGTTCCGTAAATACTTCGTATCGACCATGCATGGCAAATATCCTTTTCCTGATGCCACAGCGACTACACAGGTACTGGTGTCCGGCGAAAAAGAAGGCAACCAGGCAAAACCATTAATTTATGCCGGACTGATTGGCGGAATATATGACTTCATCGTTGCCACCTTCGGTTGGTGGAGCGAGACCGTAAGTACACGCGTCGTTGGTTTGGGAGAAATGCTGGCC
>JAQWBH010000129.1 GCA_028707405.1 Parabacteroides sp.
AAGCATTTCGCTAAACGTAACATCAGCGGTTTTCACAAAAGTTTGCTCCGGTAGAGATTCATCAGTAATTTCATGAGTTACTCTATCTACCGGTAGATCTTCTTGATGCGCGTTATCTTGTCCCATAATTAGAAAACTAACTGGGAGTAGAAAGATAGATACTAATAATTTTATGCTACAATTTCGTTTCATCGCGTCAATTTTCTAATTATTCGATAACTGGAATAAGCTCCATAATGTCTAAAAGGATATCACAACAATAACTCCCGACTCTACCGGCAGCGAATGCTGTCATAACGAACGTGAGTGTGACATCAGATCTACTTTCAACTACAATTTCCCCAAAATCATTATAGCTTAAATAATTATACTCTTCGAACGGACCATCTACTTTAGCTAAATCAACATCGCTTTGTACAATATTGTCATTATAAATCACTAAAAATTTAGCCCGTCCACTCCCTGCACGATGAATCATTCTAATCGTATATTTTCCGGCAGGTACGTCATTAAATGTCAACCAAAAATAGTCTCCTACCTGCTGTGAATCAAAAGCTATAATCCTGAACTCCTTATTCTGGTGATAACTACGGGTACCCGTGTTCATCACTATTCTGGCAGGTGCTTGTGCAAATACATTTTGTTGCCCGTAGGGACTTCCCGGAGGATAGCAATTAAGTCGTATAGTAGCTGGTGCTGCTTCCTCAATCTGTAAGACAGTATCCAAATTATGGAATATACCATTCATGGAAACTCTATCAATCCCGTACTCGAGGGACTGATCTAGTTTATAAATCTGATTTATTGTATATTTTCCATAGTCATCAACTGTGAATGTTAATGGTTCCACTGGATAGAGTGAATAGAATCGCCTCGCGGTTAGTTGATTCATAAAATAGCCGGAATCCGGGATGATATGGTATTGAAGCCACTCATCAAGATTACCTATATCATCAGCCCGAAACTCATTTTTAATCAGCATTTCATCATTCTCAATCAACAGGGTTATTGTACTATCTTTCAGAAATGTACTTAAACCGGTTTCCTCCATCAAATCCAGCATTATCTTATATTTCCCACTACTCTTCAACTCATCATAAATTGTTTCTGTAGGTGGGTTTAGCACTTCATTAATTATATTAATATACCCGTTTGCAAACTCTAGATTATATTGAACGATTGTAGAGAAATTGTTCAATTTAATAGCATTATATGAATCACGGATATCTGCAATAATATACTTGTTATTTAACAGCGTTGGAGATGGGAGTGCACCTGGCAGTAATGAGTTTGTATTGATCTTTTTATCCAACAGATGATAATTAAAGTAACTGAGCCAAAACTCTTTCGTTTCATCCTGAATGGATGATATATTTTTCCCATTTTGATTAAGTCGGGCAAACAGTTTCTCAAACGCTTCATTATTTGGGACAAATAGCGTATAGGAACCTGCTGTTTTTAACAGATTTCTTTTCCCGGTATAATCTATCAAGTCACGAAAAACAGAGAGATCTTCATTGGTATCTAAATAGTCCATGATCTGTATCTCATCCTCTTCATCAAATCGGGATTCCCTGAATTTATTTTCACAAGATAATAACAGGGAAAATATCAAGATTGTAATCAACCCTAAACAGGTATGAGGGTTAATCCTTGTTTGACAGTAATTTATTATATATTTCATAGCTATAATTATTTATAAATCAACTATTTATTCAAATAAAACTCTTTCTGATCAAGTTGTTGATTTTTTTTAACTTCATCGTAATAGTAAGGTAAAAACCAACTTTCAGGATTGAGCAACCTTGCCCTAATTACTTGATATGACTGCCCCATGGAGTGATTCATTGCAGCTTTCTCAATTAAAACAGATTCAAACCCCGGTCTTCTCGCCACTCTAACGGCAGCAAACCATTCTTTACCTTCGAATCCTAATTCAAATTCACGTTCCATTAACAGGTTCGTAAAGAATTCTACACCATCCCCGGCACCGCCCGGCTCGATGGGGGGAATATCGCACTGCTCACGTATAATATTTAGTACTTCTTCTGCTTTTAAGTATTCACCTTGCATGGCAAGAGCTTCGGCCTTCATAAATAATATTTCGCGATAGCGGTAAAAGATATAATTTGCTGTTCGATTATTTGAACTTCTATAGGAACGTTGATACGGTGCTTCTCCTAAAAATTTATACACCTCTACTCCAGTACCATAACCGGTCGAAATATTTTGCATATTAAATGCTGCATACGTTTTAAGTCGTATAGTGTCTGATGTAGTATAGAGTATCGGGTCAAGTCCAATTGGAGGGTATAACTCCTCGGATGAATTTAACCTAACGTTCGATGCATTTGCAAGATACCTTTCACCGGCTCTATCATGATATGAAAACCAATTATAGAGAGGGGAAGTTGGTCCCAGCTGAGAATACTGGTATTCAAAAATCGACTCCGGACTGTTACCCGGATTAAATATCGTGTACCAATCATGCGGGTTTACTAAAGAATTCGCGTATTTTGAATCCAAAACAGCACATAAATCGAGGCACTCTTGATACTGATTCCGCCAAAGTTTAACATCTGCCCACAGAGCTCTTACAGCGTTTTTTGTTATCCTCCCAAAATTATCTTGCTGGGTTTCATAGATTTCTGGCACGTACCGTAACGCGATATCCAGATCTTCTTCTATAAAATCCAACAGATCCTGCTCTGTTGATACAGCAGTATTTATCTTCTGCAAGTCTGATTCATATGCCTCTTTAATTATTGGCACCTCTTTGAAAGCACGCACTAAATAGAAGTAATATAGGGCTCTTATAGCATAGGCTTCTCCTAACATCTCATTTAATTGATCCTCCTTGAAAGTGGGATCGTTTTCTAATGTTAGTGGAGCATTAATAAGGAACGAGTTTACCCAACCGATTGACTTATAAGCCTGGGCCCAAGAGACTAAACTATTTGTTGGATAAATATCATGCATTAGAAACTGGGAATAAATATTGCTGAACGAACTACTCCTACCGGGAGCATACAAGCTCGAACGAATATCACCCCAAACATGCAAGTGGTTCAAACTACTATTTAAAGATGTATATAAACCCATCAGTGAAGAGAAAACATGATCTGAACTTTGCCAGAATTCATTTTTCACCAGATTATCCGGTCTATCAACATCCAGAAAGTCGTTACAACTATATAAAACAGCTATAAGGCTTAATAGTCCAACTTTTATTTTTATTGATATTTTCATATGATTAAAATTATTAATTTTCAATGGTGTCGTATGGAACTCGCATTAGTCATGATCTTTTGCAATAATGATTATTATGCTCGTTTCATATGATTATTTCATTTTTTTATAGTTTATGGAACATGCGTTATATTGATCTTAATGCTCGTTTCATAGTGGTGTACTAACCTTAGAAATTAGCTCTTAAGCCAATGGTAAATTGACGTGCAGGTGCTGTTGCATTGTTATCTACACTAAACATATTTACTGTTCCTCGAATAGGTACCTCGGGATCTATACCAAGATAATTGCTCCACGTGTAAAGATTAAACCCTGTAAAATAGACGCTAAGCAACTCTATTCCTTGGAGTTGTAATCTCTTCAAAATGTCTTTAGTAAAATTATAGGTAAGCGAAACCGACTTTAATCGAACATATGAAGCATCCTCTACCCATCTTGTTGATGCATCCTGATTCCATTCTGCCAACCTTTCAGCCCTAGGCATATCAGTTATATCTCCCTGCTTTCGCCATCGACGATTAATGGATTTGGCTTGGTTAGTTGAATCATGCATTCTTTCGACTGTTTTTCGAGTTATATTGATCACCTCGTTACCAAACTGGTACTGGAAATTAATCCCAAGTACCCAGTTCATATAATTGAAAGTATTATTCCAGCCTCCATAAAAATCTGGATTCACATCACCTATTTGAACTTTATCAAGTTCATTAATGATCCCATCGCCATTAATATCTTCATAAATCATATCTCCACCTCTAAATTGATGCCCACTAATGGAACCATATCTCATATACTTTGGCGTTACTCCATCGGCCTCGTAAATTATGTTTCCTTCTTTATCTTTCAAGCTTGCATCCGCATCATAACGATAAACCCCCAGTGCTCGATACCCATAAAATCCACCAATAATATCTCCTTCTTGCAACTTTGAAACAAATCCCTGATTGGACGCGGTATAGGTATTTGCATCCAGGTTATCTGGAAGTTTAATTAATTTATTCCTATTACGCGCAATATTCAAAAATGATTGCCAACGCAACCGTGTCCCCCCGCCTTTTAAAATTACACCGGTTATTCCAAGTTCTACACCGGAATTTCTTACCGTTCCAAAATTTATATATCGAGATGTATAACCAAGTGTGGAAGAGAGTACCTCTTGCAATAGAAGGTCACTCGTAGTACGTGTATAGTAATCAATTTGTCCATTTAAACGATTATCCAACAAGCTATAATCTACTCCAAAATTGTATTCTGATGTTCTCTCCTCACTGATATTGTCATAAGCAAACTTATCGGGATAATTATATGTATTCCCCATATATCCGGTGCCTGTACCATAAGCCACGTCAAATAAATTCAAAATATTGGGTAAACCACCTGTAACACCAAATGCAAATCGTGGCTTAATCGAGTTAATCCACTCAATCGACTTCATATATTCTTCTTTTGACATTTCCCAAGCGAGTCCAACTGATGGATACAAGGAGAAAGGATTGTCTCTTCCATAACGTGAATCTCCTTCCAGTTTTCCAGTCAAGGTTAAAAAGTACTTCTCCTTAAACACATTATGAGCCTGTAGAAAGGTGCCAATATTATTTTCTATTCCAAATCTCCCTGTAGCACTTTCAATAATTGCAGCAGCATCCGAACTACGCAGATATTGAGATGAACTATTGCTATATTTAACTGTGCTCGAATTATGTCTTTGAGAAGTAATATTAAGCACACCGGTCATTGTTAAGCGGTAGTTATCGTTATGAACTGCAAACCAGCTTAATCTGCTATTACTTGCAATCAGAATCTGATATCCATCGGATTGGACTCCCGCGTTATAAAGTTCCTCACCGGGTAATGCATGTGTTGCATATCCTGGTAAAAAATAATCATCTCCCGACTGGCGGAAATCAAAAGACAATTGGGAGCGAAGTGAAAGGTTCGTCAAAATCTTATAATCCAGTACGGTTGATGCCATAAATCTATTTGCTTTCGTTAGATATGTAGAATAATCTATTATGGCTAAAGGGTTATAGCGTGACACATATGATACGCTGGAACGTTCCACGAAATAGTCCAACCCATTTTTAGAATAGACAGGAAAGTATGCTCCCATTGTTCTGGCAAACGTTATTGGCTGAATTCTCCGGCTTACGTCCAATGGGTGATCTTGCCCTCTTTTATCGGTAAGTGAATTTATATAGGACAGATCAGCAGAAATTTTCAGTTTATCCGAAATTCTATAATCGAGATTGAACCGTGTATTAAACCTATCGTACCCGGTGCCTTTCGTAGTTCCATACTGATTTGCATATCCCAATCCCCAGTAATAGTTAAGACGTTCACCTCCACCTGACAAAGAAGTATTATATTGTTGGTAATAACCGTTTCTGGTGATCACATCCATCCAATCGGTGTTGTTATTATATTGCCATGCATCTCTACGAGTGAGATCTCCCCGTAACTCCGGAAGAAATGATCCATCATCTGCTCCAGTTCTATAACTTTCGATTGAGAAAATTCGATGCTCATCCCCATTCATCATTGGAATAGTATTGGGAACCTGAGTAAAAGTCAGTTTTGAACTCACGTTAAATTTTGGCTTACCTCTTTTTCCTCGCTTTGTCCGAATTACAATAACTCCATTGGCTCCTCTAGATCCATATAGAGCTGTTGCAGATGCATCTTTTAATACATCTATGGATTCCACATCTGAAGGGTCAATATCACCTATGGGGCTAAATCCAAAATCTGTTATACTTTCTACTCTATACTGATCTCCGATAACTTCCGAACCGTCTATAACCCATAATGGATCACTAATTCCGGATATACTTGAAACCCCACGAATTCGGACGGAAGCTGCAGCCCCCGGATCTCCGCTATTCGAAATTACTTGCAATCCAGCTCCTGCCCCTTGAAGTAATTGGTCGATGGAAGTCACAGGGAGATTTGCCATCTCAGACATATCGATTGAAACAATCGAACTGGATAGCTCCTCTCTAGGTATAGACATGAACCCTAAATCTGCAGTTTCTCTTACATCAGCGACCACTTCAACCTCATCGAGGAGCCGGACATCCGGTAAAAGTACCACCTCAAAGAAGTCTTTACCAGTAATTTCAAAGGTCTGGGAACTAAGTCCGATAAAAGAAAAAACGATATTAACACCTTCCGCTATTCTTTTAATTTCGAACGTACCATCGATGTTAGTTACTACCCCACTTAATATCCTATTATTCTCATTAACGATGGTTACCGTTGCTCCTGGTAGTGGATTAGCTGAATTCTCCTCATAAACCACTCCTCTAATATTTCCGTTCTGCGCTAAAACAAAAAAGTTTAAATTAGCAAGCAAACAAAAAATGACAGCTATATTCTTTTTAATTATATTGTTCATCTTATTGTATTTATAGGTCAAAATACTTCGCCAATCAAGTGTAATACGCCATTACTTCCCTGGATATTTGATATCTCAGGCACAATGGTATTTCCAAAAGGACTTTTCACATAAAAACTATCCCATGCTCCCTCGATAAGAAGGGATTCTCTGTTTTTATTATTGATACTTCCATTAAAGACGCCATCAGTAAAAATGTATCTATTCACTACAACATAACTTTGCACCCATTCCAACAGTTCCGATTCTTCCATTCCCTGAATATCAACACCAGAGTTGAGAATGGCAGAATTTGTTGGCGCGAAAACCGTATAAGTGAAGAAACCAGTCAAATTTAACTCTGAACCAATTCCAACATCATCACATGCATTTCTGAAAAGAGACAATTCTGGATTGGTTTCTATCAGTCTGTAGATTGTACGCGATGTGTCATTTTTTTCCAGAGGCGTTAAAAATCCATCCACTTCAAAAATACCGCCATTAATACGCTCCCATGTCGGCTCATCTGTTATCAGTGAAACAGATTTTCCGGTATAATCATATATCTTTTCATCGTCATAGAGTACATATCCATTCTCGGTTGGGTAGTATCGTTTTTGAAATCCACCATCTTCTAAAACATTATAGTTAAGGATACTGGTTCGACACTCCTTAAGCCTCTCTTCAAGTTCCAGCGATCCGAGAGCAGCCGCGGGGGGCGATCCCCATACGTCGTCAGGCTGTACTAAAAGGGTAGCGGGAGCATGTTGAGAGTATTGTCCGTCTGTAAGTCCGGCCTCTAGTGTTGTATTCAGAAACATCCAATTCCACTGACTATATTTAGAATATTTCATATAAATCCCTCCCTCCACACTATTTAGCTTGGGTGGCTCGATCATTTTATCCATTTTGTAAATAATGCTATTGCTTGCCAATATCGAACCGGTAATATGTGATGCCAAGTCAATGGTTCTCTGTATAAACGTACCTGTATTAACTTCTGGATTATTTCTGGCAATATCGCTTTTAAACCACAACTCATTCAGAATACCGCTATTTATTATCTGCGTCATCAGAAATCTAGGAACTGAATCAAGTGTATTGTAAAGATCCGGCAGATAGGGCTCAAAGTAAGTCTCAATCGCTTTATTTGTAGGAACGAATAGTGTGGATAATAGCGTCTCATCCGCAAAGTTTCTCCTTAAAGTATATGATTTATATTTCGTAGTATCCACGAATCCTTCCGGATCTATTTCACCCAACGTGAACGTTTCATGTTTTTCTATCCATTCGCTATAAATTGATGTCTCTTCATCATTCATAATGGCTTCATCGCTCCGAGGTAAAATTTTTAAAGGTGTCTCCAAAACATGAATAACTCCGTTACTTGCCTCGATATCACTCTCTTCTTCTAAAATCATTACATTTTCAACCATAAATCCACCCCCATTTTTATTATATAAACTCAGATAATCATCCTGTTGATTTCCAAAGAAGGAAGGGGTGAAGATTCGTAAGGGCTTACCCGGCAGTCTATATTCATTCCTCGTTTTAAAAACGATGGCTCTCGTGGGATTCACTCCGCCTCTTAATAATGCATCATCGTATTGCTTTTGGATATCATATTTATAATACATACCATTGATGAAATGATAATTCACATATTGCCGTAATTCTATTTCCGGAATATCATCTATGCTATTATATCCACTCTGCTGCAAGAAAGTTTGCACATGATCATTTGTTGGAGCCAAGCATGTGTACAATGCAGACTCGCCAAGCGTTACTCGCAATTCGAGTTTATCGATAATTTTAACAAAATCAGAAAACTTGTCATTGTTTTCCAATACCTGAATAATATTAGAGTCTATCATTCTTTTTGGATTATAATGGTCTTCAAAAGCTGTTGTACAGCGAAAAGCCACAAAAAACAATAGAAAAATAATTTCCAGGAACAAAAGAATTCTTAGTTTTAATGTTTTCATCACATTACAATGAATTAAGTTATAAGGTATTATAATAGAGTAAATTACACAGAAAATTATTAATTTTTAAGCCCATTCATGTTAGGATATAATCTATCAACTTTATTTATATATCGGAAACATTTAGTATTATTTGTATTATTTGTCAGATAAATATAAAAAACAGTTATCAGTTGTCTAAATTCAAATTAAAAACTCATTTTTAATTATGAACTTATTCTTTTCAACGATTTAAATTTACAGTGTTTATACAGCTGAGTCTGCGATGCAGTTAAATTATCCATCATTATTGCAATTCATGCAAAATTGCTCCAAGTGTAAAAATATCCTTCCAATCAAATGAGACAAATAGCATTTTTTCGTAAGGTCTTTTTTCTCCTACTTCCACAAACAGACCAATTTTTCCATTGGCTAGCTTCACCATACATGAATAAGCGGCGGGACCTTCCCAAACAAGTTTGCCATTACTCCAGGTTTGACAATCATTTGAGCTAACTTTAAGTGTAAGATGATCTCTTCCATGAGGCACTGCCGGATTAAGAAACAAGTGAACAGGGTTTCCTTGAACATCTCCAAGGTTCAGAATTGAAGCTTGACACACGGATTCAACCAATTGATAGTCGTGTTCAATATCTGACCAAGTTGCTCCACCGTCTTTACTATAGCTTACTGCTCTTGCCTGTTTACTGTTATAAGATCGCATATTCATCAATAAAGTTCCGTCGGATAGTTCTGTTACTTGACTTTCATTACAACCGGGTTTTATAGATTCACTCATTTGCCATGTTTTTCCATTATCGTCTGAATAGATTACATGAGCCCCATAACCATAAGGACCGTTGGCAATGTTCCCATCAGGATCATCATAACTATGGTTTGCCGGTATAACAAGTCTCCCTTTATATTCACCATTTTTCACTTGTATTCCAACTCCCGGTCCTGTGGCATACCAACCCCACGAGGAATCACGACAAGTCTTGTCTAAGCTTTCAGGTACCGACCAAGTTTTTCCATCGTCATCAGAATAGCAAACATATGGCAAGCGGGGAGATATAGAGGTTTTATTAATTATGGCTTTTTCTCCATCTTTCCCGTTGTTCCAACTTGTAAATAACCAGATACGTCCAGTTACTTCATCTACGACAGGACAGGGATTTCCACACGTGTTATCCATGTCATCCCAAATAATCTGCTCTTTGCTCCAGGTCAGGCCATTATCTTCAGATCTTTTTAACAAAAGATCTATATCTCCCGTATCACCTGCTTCACGCCCCTCACAAAAGGCAAGTAAAGTTCCTTTAGTAGTCACCACTATTGCAGGGATGCGGTAATTATTGTACTCGCCTGTCCCCCGCTCCCACAAGATTGTACTATTGATTTCAGCTTTTACATCGTTATAGATTAGTGACAATAAAACTAAAATTAGAATAAATGGTAAATTTTTCTTCATGATGTCCTCCCCCTATCTTTTATTTAAATTCTCATGATCAAATTCATCTAAGCTGAAGTGTGTTGCCACGACAGAGTTTTTCTCTTTTCCTTTCCTGTACTTAATATATGTTGTGGCAAGGAAGGTACCATCTGGCAACAACTCTAATCCTGGATACCCGCAGTCTGCACCTTTATAACTATGAAGGAGCTTAACTTTATACTCACCGGGATCATTGTTCAGAAGATCTTCATAATGGCCTACCCAAGCTACAAAATGGTCGCGAGTAGGGCTATTGATTCCGGTATCCCTGAAAACTATAACTAAACGACCATCCGGTGCGTACTTTGCTTTATGCCGGTCACCATTAACCGTATATGGCAACGGTTTTATTTCCGACCATGTTTTACCTTCATTATTGCTCGTCATGTAGAGCGAGACCCTTTTTTCGTTTTCACGGATCAGGCATAACAGTTGCTCCCCATCCGGAGAGCGCACGATTTCCGGTTCACAAGGTTTTAGCCCTTTCACATCAAGGACTATTTCGGACGAAGTCCAAGTAAACCCACCATCTTTAGATATACTTTGTACAACGACATTCGATCTTTTTTCTTCCTTTTCGCCCGGCCTACGGATATTGGTCATGGCAAGTAACTCCTTTCCGCCGTTAATCGGCTCGATAGTGCAGAAAGGCATAACAGCGGGACCAAAACCATTGCTCTCCATATCCGACCAGGTTTTCCCGTTATCTTCAGAGTATGACTGGTACATCCCTCCATCCGGGCCTTCACCGGCAAAAACAAAAAGACGATAGTTTCCCGCGGAATCAGGTAAACGGTAGATACTTGGACAATTCTTAACCCGCGTCCAACTTTCAGGTACAGGAAGCAATTTACTCCATGTTTTTCCTCCATCGCAACTTTTCTTCATCGGTCCACATACGCCCCCATGGTCGTAAGACCAAACAGCATACACGGTTTTACCATCCGGAAGTAAAATAGTTGTTGGATGCCCATGATACACCTCGGGTGTACCCCGAGCCACAATAACCTGTCTTGCCGTATCATCAGACAAATCCAGTCGCTTCAAGGGTTCATGCATCATCAGGTTCTCAATCACTTCCGTCATCTCTGCTTCCGGTATTTTTCTAAAAATCGTTCCCAAAACATCCACTTCTCCTTGATCCTCAAGTGCATGTAAAACAACCAGTTCCCCCATGCCATCATAGTTAGTCCACATATCGGTATCAAAAATGACATTTTTAACCTTGTGAGCCGCCTGAGACTTTACCTGTATGTTACTGGAAAAGACGAGAGATAAAACTAAAATCGGTAATAATACTCTTCCCATAATCTTTAAATATTATTGCAGTTCAGACAGTTTAATCTTTCTAAACCAA
>JAQWBH010000130.1 GCA_028707405.1 Parabacteroides sp.
ATAAATTGTCAAAAGAAGAGGATATGTAAAAATGAATATAGAATCCACACTCCCGCCCAGACTTTCGTATGGGCGGGAGTCTTGCACCAGCCGCACCCTCTTATACCAGCTTTCTGCCCTCCGGGTTATCCATTTATATCTGTTCCCATTCGCAAATTGCGACCATGCCACTTTCTATAAATATAGAAAGCCATTCCTGAATGGATTTCTCTTGCATCATCTTTTCATGGGAGGTTATAATCGTCAAGCCCATTACAAGATGTTTTTGTATCACGATCTAGTCTCCATTATGACCTCATATATGCAATATCATCTGTCCATCAATAGACAGATGCGCCATTAGAAAGCCGTTCATGCAACCACCACATCCGGCTGATAGTGGGTTTCTTTGCTGTATAGGCTATCGTTTGACCACAAGTAGATTTTTCACTTGTCGATATGAGCGGATAGCACTCCTTTATCAACCCCCTCTACAATATTTCAAGCCTGCCTCACCACTGCATTTTTGAGCGAAGTCACATCATTTTTCTTAATGCAAAGCTATAATGCAGCACCGCTGATACGGTTACGGGACATTTCATTCTGACCAATGGCGTATCGGCACAATCTTCCTTTTTTTTCTGATGCTCAGAATAAAAAGAGTATTGAACCGCTATCCTTGGTGCTGCCCTATGACTGCAATATCTTGGTGCATTATAAAAATTGATTGTATAACTTCTAAAAATTATCGTTATGAAGAAGATTGAAAATTCTTTCGCAGTTACAGGTTTCATAGGTAAAGATGCTCAGATCCATCAATTCACTACCGCAAGTGTTGCAAAATTCTCCTTGGCAGTCGGTCGAACAGAGACCGTTGGCGAAGAAACCAAAAGGGTATCAACTTTTATGTTTGTGGAGGTTTGGCGCAAAAACGAAAGCGCATCCTTTGAACTATTGAAAAAGGGACAAATGATAACCGTTCGCGGCTATTTCAAACCTGAAGAATGGAGTGATGACAAAGGCAAACACAATCGTATGGTAATGGTTGCCACCGAGTTTTTTGCTACTCCTGAAAAAGAGGAAGCTCCTGCAGAGCAGAAATCCACATCAAAGAAAGCCAAGAAATAATTCTTGGTTCTCTCTAATAAAAGCGACTTTCGAGTCGCTTTTATTTTTGCTCATTACATTCTTCTCTTCCTGTTATAACTGCTACTCATCCCTTTTTACCTATTATCAAATTCCTCCATTTATAACCGCAAAATCAAATCTTGTGTTCGCTAAACGCCAATAGGCATATTTTTCTTTTGGAAAGCAAAATGGAATTTTAATGCGCCTCTCTGTTTTCCTGCCGCAAAGTAATGTCCGCTACATTTCCACCAATGAATCATGGATGTTTTTTAATCCTGTGGATAAAAACGTCAATGAACCCTTGGCTTGAAAATATTTCAGCGAACAGATGGGAGCAGCGTAAAAAGGAGGCTTGAATATTAAAATCCTCCCATTGTTTAACTTTAAAACTTTCGATTATGCCAAATTGGTGTTCAACAGATTATCAGATTGTAGGGAAACAACAGAATGTTGAAAATCTCTTTAAAGGATTGCAAAAAGTTCTCAGTACAGACAGAAGCGAGAATAAGAAAGATTCATTTTTGCCTGACGCTTCGTGGCTCGGATATGTCGCTAGTGACATTTTGGACATCGACCCTGAAAAAGAATGCGTTCCATGCAGGGGTAGCATTAGTTATATGGATGAAGAAATGGATGATGATGAAAACTTGGCAAGTTTCACTTTATCTACAGAAACCGCCTGGTCAGACTGCCGGAAGTTGTTTTATCTGCTTTCTGTCAAGTTTGACGTAGAAATTTTATTCTACACAGAGGAATTGGGGTGCGACATTCATGAAACCAATGACGAAGAAGGACGTTATTTTGATACACGATATTTATTGGATGACTCCGAAGACGAAATGAGTTATTACAGTTCTTTTGGCGAGTTTGCGAAAGATATTGAAGATATGACAGGTGAAAAGCCAGATAAGTTCGAGGATGTTGATGATATTCTTGAAAGACATGAGTTATCAGAAACCATGAATGCACATCGGATTGACATTGTGTCTTTGCAGGACTTCTAATACATTTTTAGCAACCGATAAGCTAATCCCGATTATTACAATAGTCAGGATTGGCTTATTCCTCCAACAATACCTGTCACTTCCTTTTCTAAACTGGTTTGGCAACCCCCTTCTTGAACATCCTCCTTTTATACATTTATACAAAGCTTCGCTTCAACTGTCATATAACGCTAACCGCCTTACCCATTATAGGGTTAGATACTTTTATACAGGACTTCGTTTTTGAAGAAAGTCCAGACACAGGCATAAACAGAAAGCCCCTCCCTGCTTACTCCTTTTATATGAATAGAAAGCCATCTTCCTAACCCTGCCGACGGGCTATTTTTCAGCAAAGGTATCAAGTGCCATTCCAAATATCAAATCCAATGAAGCACAAGTGCCTGTGAAAATCTTCCTCGTATGAATACGAGCGTATTTTCATCATGGGATTTGCCTTATTGGTGCCACTTCCTTTGCAAAGCCGAAAAATCTCCCTCAGCAGGTTGAAAAGCCTGAATGAAAGGGAAAAATAAATTTTAAATTATGGCAAAAGTTGATAGCACCACTAAAAGATTTTGGAACAAGGCAATTGTAAGTTTTCTCAAGTATTATCCAGTCCGAATTAAGAATGTAGGATTAGAGCAAGAAGTTGCACGCAGAATAGTATGGGACTTCAAGGACGGCAAAGCGCATGAAGAAGTCGCTCAAATGACTGCAAAATATTTGAAAGATATGTTCGGCGATAAAGTAAAAGACATCGTTTTTTCTTGTGTTCCTGCATCATCAATCGAAAAGAATGAACTTCGGTATAAGAATTTCAGCGCACGGGTATGCGAATTGTCCGGTGCAGTCAATGGCTATCAGCACGTAAGTATTACAGGTGAACGGCTGGCGGTGCATGAACATCGGAAAGATAAAGAAAAGACTGTCAGCAAAGTCACGATAATTGATTTTGACGAAGCTTTTTTCAAGGGCAAAGATGTCCTGTGCTTCGACGATATTTTGACCACAGGCAACAGTTGGGCGGAATATGGCAGCCAGTTAGAACAACTTGGAGCTAATATTGTAGGTGGATTTTTTCTTGGCAAAACAACTTATAAGATGATATAATATGGAAAATCTATTTTTGAAAAAAGAGCAATCCGTTACTTTTACAGGACACCGCTTTATTCCCTATGGTAAGTTATCAATGCTGAAAGTAGCATTGAAGAGCATCATTCTTGAACTGTATGCAAAGGGTTACAACAATTACTATTGTGGCATGGCTATGGGATTTGACTTGCTTTCGGCAGAAGTCGTTTTATCATTGAAAGCCGAATATAAAGAATTAAGACTTATTGCAGTAGTGCCATATCGCAACCAAGACGAACGTTTTTCTTTTGCTGATAAAAAGCGATACCAATCAATTTTGAGCAGAGCCGATGAAACCATTCTTTTGTGTGAAAATTATCATCAAGGATGCCTATTAAGGCGTAATGACTATATGTTGGCTCATTCAAGTCAAGTTATAGCCTACTTCGATGGAGAAAATAAAGGTGGAACTTTCTATACTTGCAGAAACGCACAAGCGAAAGATCTGCCGGTCACAAATCTTTTCTGATTTCTGATCACACGTTTCAACAAAATTTGCTGTTTAGGCATGTATAATCATACTAAACAACCCAACATATAACGGTACAAATTTAAGAACACTCAATTATGACAGAAGAAATCAGACAAAAAGGAAAGACCATTCTTTCCAGTGACGACGGATGTAGCATCCCGGTGATATTCAATAATCTCATAGGGAGAAACATGAAGCAGGATGAATATAAAATTTATCTGCGTTGTGTCGCATTCAAGAATATGGGTTTCAGTGCAGGTACAATAGACTATTATCAGAATGGTTCTTTGTTGAAAAGCGGTGTAATTCCTTGTTTGTAAATTTAAGCCCGATACGTTTTGGAAATAGCCAAAGTGTATCGGGTTCATTCTTTTCCTGTTTTTAGGCTCTAATGTAACCTTTTCAGGCTCTTCCTTTTATATTCTCCTATCTTCCTTTTATAAAAAAAAGGCTCTCCCAGCCCAAAAGTGGTAGGAATGTCTGTTTCTAAATACCACTTCCCTTTGGTCAGTCATATTCAGAAAAGGGCAAACAGCGGCACATTCCTTGCATCATAGCGCAGGAGTTTCGATGAATCGAAACAACCCAGCCCGTCGATGCCGGAATAAACCGTTTTTCTTGTTTGTCCCGGCAGACTTCATTGTTTACCCACCCAAGCCTTATCTCCTCCCATTATAGCAAATCATTTCAAATGATTTCTCATCTTCCACTTATATGCTCCGATAATTCATCCTCCTGTTCTATAAAGCCATAGCGATATTTACCTGTCCGAACTGCTTGTGAATCATTTTTCAGCAAAGGTAACTCACTGAATCCAACCTTGTCAATGCCGGCTGATAGCCGCGAGTGATTGTGCGAAATCTTCCTCTCACAAAGTTCGAGCGTATTTCACACATCAGCCTTGACCATTTGTCTTCTGCTCCCTCAGAAAGCAGAAAAATAATCTCTCGCAGATCGGAAAAGACCCGATAGTAGGGAAAAAATTAAAGGTTAAATATTATGAGTTACAAGAAATTAACATCATTAACGGCTAACATTGAAGCCATTGAAACTGCCGCCAAACTCTTTCCACTTAGCAGAACGGCAACAGAAGCGGAGAAACAAATATTATCCAAATACACAGGATTTGGAGGTATTAAAGAGGTATTGAACATCGGAACAAGCCAGCCAGTACCCGACAACATGAAAAAGTCTTTCATAAGACTGCAAGACATATTGCATACCCGTTCCATTGGTAACGAGCAGCTTTACAATTCAATGCTGAACAGTATCAAATCATCTGTCTTAACCGCATTCTACACCCCGACCTTTTTTGTTCAGACCGTAGCCACACAGATACAGGCGGCATTCAGAAACAATGGCTTACAAATGAAAACCTTTCTTGAACCATCGGCAGGAATAGGCGGCTTTCTTCCGATAGCAACCCCGGCAACCTATACTTATGCTTTTGAGAAAGACAATGTGACAGGATTGGTTCTGTCTGCTTTGCAAGATAACACACGGGTAATCATTGATGGCTTTGAAACCATTGACGAACAAGACATCGACCATAAGACATTTGATGTGGTAGCATCCAATATACCTTTCGGAAATTTCAAAGTCTTTGACTATGATTTTTACAACAAAGATTCTGTACACGCGCAGTCTACAAAGTCCATTCACTGTTATTTTATCATGAAAGGTATAGACTTGCTCAACGAGGGCGGTATCATTGCCTTTATTGCGCCAAGAGGCGTGGCAGATGCACCAGCTAATAAATTCCTGCGCAACTATATTGTGCATAATACCAATATGATAACAGCACTCCGTTTGCCCGATACCCTTTTCATGCAAACAGGCGGTATCGAAGTCGGCTGTGACTTCTTTATTTTCCAAAAACATAGCCATAAAGCTATGCTTACGTCAAAGGAACAGCTTTTCCTACAGGTAGCGAAAGAGGGTGTACCTGATACGAATTGTACTACCGAATACTTTAACCGAATATTCACATTACCTAAAACGGTTGTGGCTACCATAAGCCAAATTCAAAAAAATCAGTTTGGGAAATATGTACGCAAGTATCAATGGCAAGATACAGAAGATTCAATGTCACAGCATCTCTCTAATTTATTAAAATCTGACTTTGAACGTTATTTCAGAAAAGGGCTGTTTGAAGCACAGGGGAAAGAGGTAAAATTTACACAACTGTCTCTTTTTGATTCTTTCGGAATAGAGCCGACCGAAACACTATCCAAACCGGATAAAGGCAAACGCCCCTATACTGATACACTACAATGGTGGATGAAAGACGGCACAATGGTTCTGTTTGAAGGGCAGTTAGGGAAGCTACAATATAAGAAGAGAGATTCATTAGAAAACCGTACACCTACATTTTTTCCACTTAATATGCAGGATATGAATATAAGCCGTGCCAACGACTATTTTTCTGTGCGTGAAACGTATTTTGAACTTTCAAGCAAGGAGGATAAGGATAAAACCGAATATCCGCAGTTAAGGGAACTGTTAAACAGCCGATATGAAAGCTATGTTCAAAAATGGGGATTTTTCCACCACAACGACAATAAAGAATTTATTTTGATAGATTCTTTGGGGCTGGAAGTTTTCAGTATTGAAATGCAGATTAACGGTACTATAATGAAAGCGGACATCATGAATGAACCTGTTGCATTTATTAGAATAGACACTGCAATAAAGCTAACTCCGACAGAAGCACTGGTAAGTAGCCTTAACTATTACGGTAAAGTAGATATGAATTATCTTACCCAAACGACCGACCAAGCGGAAACTGAATTGATAGAAACTTTGAGCAGTGAGATTTTTTATAATCCGATAACTGGAAGTTGGGAGCATAAAGGTAAATTCCTTGCAGGAAATGTAGTAAGCAAATGCAAGGAAATTCGCACAATGATTGCTGAACTGACCGGAAACGCAAAGGATTGGGCAGAAACGGCAGTAAGGGCTTTAGATAATGTCATTCCTGAAATTATCTCTTATGAAGAGTTGACATTTAATTTCGGTGAAAGATGGATGGATGCCAAGATGTTTTCAGACTTCGCCACGGAATTATTTCAGGCTGAGACAGAAATTATCTATTTTGATGTAAACGACACGTATGTTGTTGCTCTGCATGGCTATTCACCCATAGCCTATAATATGTATTCAGTTCGTAATTACAACGGGGAGGACTTGATGGTTCATGCTTTGCAGGACACAGTACCCGAAATAACCAAAGAAATATCACGGAATGGTGAGCGTGTAAGAGTGCCTGATGATGAAGCCATACAAGAAGCATCCGGCAAGATACAGGATATCAGAAGTAAGTTTAATGTATGGCTTGACAATCAGCCCATCGCTGTACGTGATGAATTGGTTAGTCTGTATAACGAGCGTTTCAATTGTTATGTCAGACCTCATTATGACGGTTCGGCACAGACTTTTCCCAATCTGTCTTTTGAACAATTCCCTTACAACGACCTCTACCCCTCACAGAAAGATGCTGTTTGGATGATTAAGCAGAATGGTGGTGGTGTGTGTTGGCATGAGGTAGGCGCAGGCAAGACAATGATTATGTGTGTGGCGGCTTATGAAATGAAGCGTTTAGGATTGGTACAGAAACCGCTTATCATCGCACTTAAAGCCAATGTTCATGAGATTGCCGACTGTTTTAGAAAGGCATATCCGACAGCCAAGCTGCTCTATCCAGGCAAAGAGGACTTTACACCTGCAAACAGACAGGAACTTTTTTCCAAAATAAAGAATAGTAACTGGGATTGTATCATTCTGACACACGACCAGTTTTCCAAGATACCGCAGTCAGATGAAACGATGATGGAAATGTTCAATCAAGAACTAAATGATGTAGAGCGTTCTTTACAGGCTTTGGAAGATTCAGGCATGAAATGGCGCAGCAGAAAGATGCTTAAAGGGCTTGAAATCAGACAACAGAATTTGAAAGCCAGTCTATCCATGCTACGGTCAAAGATTGAAAGCAAGAAAGATGAAAGTATGGATTTTCATTCAATGGGTATCGATCACATTTTTGTTGATGAATGTCAAGTTTTTAAAAATGCCATGTTTCAGACCCGGCATACAAGAGTAGCAGGCATTGGAAATACCCAAGGCTCACAACGGGCAATGAATCTGATGGTAGCTATACGAGACATTCAAAACCGCACAGGCAAGGATTTAGGGGCTACATTTCTTTCCGGCACGGTTATAGTAAATGCCTTAACCGAACTTTATGTTCTTTTCAAATATTTGAGACCGCAGGAACTCCAACGGCAAAAAATTAGTTGTTTTGATGCTTGGGCAGCCATATTTACCCAAAAGACAACAGATTATGAGTTGACTGTTACAGGTTCTATCAGGCGCAAGGAGCGTTTCCGCACTTACATCAAAGTACCGGAATTGGCTGCATTCCTCCGAGAAATCACAGATTATCGCACGGCAGAAATGATGAATCTTGATGTCCCCGAAAAGAACGTGAGATTCTTATCCAATGCCCCCACCATAGAGCAAGAAGAAATGATTGGACGTTTGCTTTCATTCGCAAACAGCGGAAACTGGGCGGATTTGGGACTGAATTATCCTGCACCTGAAAATTTAGATCAAGCCAAAATGTTGATTGCTACGGATGTCGCAAGAAAAATGGCTCTTGATATGCGCTTGTTGGGAGACAAATTCAGTGACGACCCTGCAAACAAAGCTTCACGCTGTGCAGCGACCATCTACGATTATTATATGCGCTCAATGAAAAATCGTGGTACTCAATTCATATTCAGCGATTTAAGTGCATATAAACCTAATCAATGGAACATCTATTCGGATATTAAGGAGAAACTAATAGGATTGGGCATACCTGCCAGTGAGATACAATTTATTCAGACCGCCAAGACTGAAAAGGCAAGAAAGCGGATGATTGAGGACATGAACAACGGGACGATACGGGTTCTTTTTGGCTCTACTTCCATGTTGGGTACTGGCGTAAATGCGCAAAAAAGGGCTGTGGCAGTCCATAATATTGATGTACCTTGGAGACCCGCTGATTTGGAGCAGCGCACCGGTAGGGCTGTCCGCAAGGGTAACACCGTAAAATTGTGGGGAAACAACATTGTCGATGTAATCATTTATGGTACGGAAAAAACGCTTGATGCTTACAAGTTCAATCTTTTAAAGAACAAGCAAATGTTTATCAATCAGATAAACAACGGTACAGTAGCCATCCGCAAGATTGACGAGGATAGCATGGACGAAAATAGCGGAATGAACTTTGCAGAGTTTGTAGCCCTCTTATCCGGAAATACAGACTTGCTAAACAAAACAAAGTTGGATAATAAGATTATGCAACTAGAAAAAGAGCAGGCAATATTCAACAAAGAGCGTTACAGGGCTGAACGAAAGATCGCTCAAAACTTGCAAGATATTGAAGAAGCCGAAGAGAACAAGCGGAGAATGTCCGAAGATTGGCATTATATCACTGAATATAAAGAAGTACGGGAAATTTCTATCATCGGTATGCAGCAAGCTACATCGAAAGAAATAGGTCAGGAGTTACACATCATTGCAAAACGTTACAGAGGTGAGGACTGGAAGACTATCGGGCATTACATGGGACTGAATTTATCAGTACGCAGCGAATACAATTTTTCCGGCTCTTTTGATAGAAATACTTTCTATGTTGAAGGTTTAAGCGGATTGAAATATAAATGTGGTTTATCGGGTGCTTTACCACTTAGTTTTACAGAATCAGCCGACTATCCAAAGACAACCCTTGAAAAAATACCTGCATTGATTAGCCGTCAACAACAGCAGATCGACAAATTAGCAAACGAATTGCCGACACTACAACAGATTGCGGCAAGACAATGGAACAAGTCAGGTGAACTTTCTGCATTGAAACAGGAATGTTCAGAGTTGCAGAATAGGATTGACGAATCCTTGAAACAAGTCGATCAACAGCCGATACCGGCTGTTGATGATGCAGCCTAATTTAACTCACAGATATATTTGACCTTTTCCCTTGTTCTGTCGTGAGACAGGGCGAGGGATTTTTCTCCCTACGGGACAAGCCAATGCCCGGCTCTTCCTTTTATATTCTCCTATCTTCCTTTTATAAAAAGGCTCTCCCAACCCAAAAGTGGTAGGAATGTCTGTTCCTAAATACCACTTCCCTTTGGTCAGTCGTATTCAGAAAAGGGCAAACAGCGGCACATTCCTTGCATCATAGCGCAGGAGTTCCGATGAATCGAAACAACCCAGCCCGTCGATGCCGGAACAAGCCGCTTTTCTTGTTTGCCCCGGCAGACTTCATTGTTTACCCGCCCAAGCCTTTTTCATCCTGTTATAGATCTTCCCTTTATAGGTGATTCTTCCTTTTATACCGTTTCAGTCATATCAGAATATTCGATCTATCCGATGGACTTTACCAGATGCGAAGGTCTGTCACCCAACTTTAAAGCTCGGTTTAAAATGTATTTCTTTCGGATTCTTCCTCCTATGGAGAGTAATCGTCAAGAAAAACCGGCTTCAAAAGTACGGTTGGTGACAGTTGAATTGCACTGTTAAATTCCCAATCGGCTTCGATAAGAAAAGTCTGAGGTAAGGGGAAAATAAATGTTTTATTTAACACGATTTGAATATGGAAAATTATCAGAACATCGAGCAGACAAAAGAGTACCAACTGGCTAAGTCTGTTGAAGGCGCATTAAACGATTATTGTTTCAATGCCGAGAACTTTGCAGCAGCAATCCCAGTGATGCATCCAACATTGCAACAGTCTCTTTATCGTCTAATCCGCGAATGCCTAAAGGTCATGGCGGATGACAACCGCCGTTACGATGACCGTAACCGTGCTTCCCATGAAGATGCAAAAGCAATGCTGGAATACCTTCAAGAGAAAGGACAACCGATACCATTTATTTAATTCTAAATACTTACAGTTATGGACAAAGAGTATGTTTTGCAGGTGGCAGAGACCGCCAAAAATCAGTTATTGGCAACAACCCCGATGAATGTTGTTCTTTCTTGGGGAGTAGAAAAATTTATAGCCACAGTGTTCAAGGAAATGCCGGCACTTAAATTCAACGTAAACGGACGCTTGTTTAAGGGGTTTGTGGTAGTAGCTCTCAATGGCAGTGACTACTACGAGATCTACTTGATAAATTATCAAGAAACCAAATGTGTCACCGATGAAGCTTTTTTTGATCAGGTAGGTGAAATCATTGACAAAGCCATCGAAAGTGGTACAAATAAGGCTGAATACGAACAGTTCTGCCGACAACAACGGTATAAGCTATTGATGGGATAGCTTCCATTAGTCATCTTTTAGTCCATATCAGATACACTTGTATTCATATATGGACTAAAAGGAATGTATTCTGATATGAGTAAATAAGATTATATAAAATCTTTAATATGCTTTATATCAATAAATACTACATATAGTAACTACTAAATAAAGTAAAATAGTAATCGTATTAAATACTAATAATAGTATATACTAATATAATTATTACCTTTGTATTCTAATCATTACTGTCCCGTAAAAATGGGTAAATAGTTCTTTGAAATAATTGAAATATAGTCGTTTAAGTGGTGTTTTGAAATGAAACGGATTTGAAATTCTATTTTTGCAGTCGTAATAACGGCTGCATATGAATCAAGATAAATACGTTT
>JAQWBH010000582.1 GCA_028707405.1 Parabacteroides sp.
GTATGAATTTATCAACCAGTCCCAGCCGCTCTTCGTATTCCTGTAGCGCAGTTTCAGCTCTTTTAAGCACATCATAAACTGCCTGACGACTGGTTCCCCTGTTTTCTGCAATCTCGGATAAAGACCAGTCATCTTCATAATAAAGACTCATAAGATCCTGCTGTTTTAAAGTCAGCAAAGGTCCATAAAAATCTTTAAGCATAATCATATGTTCTGTTTTTTCCAGCATAGCAACTCTTCTCCTTCGTAAAGGGAAATTGCTTTACACAACAATATTACTTATATTGTTCGCTGATGTCAAATATTCGTTATATTTTTTGCCCAAACTACTAAAAATCATCTACAATATGCTTAGTATTCTTTAATAGTTAAGATAATTAGCTTACTTTTGCTGAATGCTTTAGTTTCCTCCGGCAACAAGCGCTTCATACGAGGTTATAGCTTGTGGAAATGCCTTATTGGCAACTAAATCAAAATTATGAGGGAGATGAATATTTTGCAAGAAAAAATAGCCCTGCTATGTGATAGCATGTGTGACCTGCCTCGTGGCTTTATTGAAAAATTTAATATCAAGGTTATTTCCGCCAGAGTAATCTATCCCCAACAAGAATATATCGACCGGGTGGATATTCAACCCGAAGAAGTTTATGCCCGTATGCCTCAGGAAATTCCTACCACGTCTATGCCACCATTACAAGATATCAAAGAGATCTTTGAAAAAATTCGTAGCGAAGGCTTTACTCATGTACTGGCTGTTCACATCTCCAGCGGGCTCTCAGGAACCTCTCAGGCCGTCAAGCTTATCGCGAAAGACATTCAAGACATGAAAGTAGAAGTAATTGATACCAAAACTTTATCCATGGGAACCGGCTGGTTGGTGCTAAACGCTGCCCGCAATATTGCCAATGGGTGGAGTTTCGAGAAAACACTGGAAAACCTGAGGAAACTGCAAAGTAAAATGCATATTTATTATGTTATTGAAACCTTGGAATACCTGCGTCGCGGCGGAAGAATAGGGTTGGTTGCCAGCATGCTGGGAGAATTCCTGCATTTAAAACCCATCATTTCGGTTAATTTAGAAGGAAAATATTTTACCTTCTGTAAAGCTAAAGGACGCAAAAAATCCATAGAGAAACTTATTGAACTGGTGGAACAATCAATGAAAGACAAACCTTTCAACCTGGCTATTCTGCATGGGGGAGCCAAAGCGGAATGTGAAGTCATTTTTGAAAGATTGCGTAATCTTCCCAATCTTAAGGAAGTAATAACTTCGGATATTAGCCCGGCACTCGGAGTACACACTGGACCAGGATTACTCGGTGTGTGTTTTCACGAGGTTTAGTTGACGGAAGGCGGAAGACGACGAACAGTAGTTTAGCGATTGCTTAACTATTGCTTAACCATCGTTCAACTATTGTATTAGTAAAGTAAGGGGGTTAATTTAATTCCTACTACATCTTACTATTTAAGCGCCTACTAACTCACTTTTTATCGGTGATTGCGGCTATAGCCTATTAGGGCTTAGTACCTGGTTATTCAAATGGAAGGATTTCGGAGCGGTATTATTATACAAGCAAATAAATATTGGTAATTTCCCCCAAGATTAATTTTGGTAATTGTAAATATTTGGTATTTATCTTATACTATGATTACTAAATTATCTGGAGTGAAAATAATTGCCGAGAAGAATTATTTGTTTGCTAGTGATAACTATAGTTTTTACCTTTGCTCATTCTACAGCACTTTCCCGGGATAGGCAAAGCATTCCCCTAGTTTATTATCCTGTAAACCAGGGCTCAAATGAAGTTCAGCAAGCTTTTGTGGCCATGGTCAAAGATTTTGTCATTTACTCTTCTCTGCTTGAAGATGTAGATTCGTCTTCAGGTTATTTAATTAGCCTGCATGCCGAAGATAGAGACGAAGCCATAGACTATCTTTCCTTTGGATTTGAGCCTCAACTGGCTTGCGATATAGTTGAGGCTTATACACAATGGATTCCGGGTATAGATAAGCTGGTGATTGTTCCCTGCGATGGTATCCCTGTTTTAACACAAGCGGACTATAATGAATGCAGCTTTTACCAACCAAACTATAATAGCATTATTTTTAGACGCTCTTATTCCAGGTGCTACTCGGAACAGGACTCCTATATTTTCACAGTTCACCTTTCTTATGTTGACGAATCTTGGAAAATTGAAAAACTTGAACTGCTCGAAAGTTCAGATTAAATCAACCCACACAGGATCCTGTCCTCGCTTCATTCCTCTGCGTATAAATCTTGGAACGAACAATGTCGGTCTCTTCATTGCTTAGTCTCTTAAGAATACTAATCTCAGTAGTTTTTTGCAGGTCAATTTCAAAGGGCGGGTGTATTAAATTGTAATCACGATCACATATTACATGCACCGTAGGACGCGTGGAATTAATCCGAGTAGCGGATGTGACTAAAGCAATATGTCCCGTATTAAGACTCAAAAGGCAGCCAACAGGGTATAGGGCTATATTCGATGCAAATGCTTCAACAATTTCCGGGTCGTAATAACTATTAGATAGCTTTCTTAGAATGATAAGAGCTTCAGTAGTGGAGTATCCCTTTCGAAAAGGCCGATCTGAAACTACCGCATCAAAAGTATCCGCAACTGCAACAATTAAGGCGTATTCTAGGATTTGCTTTCGATCCAACATGCGGGGATAACCAGAGCCATCAACTCTTTCATGATGCTGGTAAGCAATATGCG
>JAQWBH010000583.1 GCA_028707405.1 Parabacteroides sp.
ATTCTCAACTTGTACCATATGATGATTAAAATAATTATGGTACTCTCATTTAGCATATTTTTTATCTCTTGTAAATTAACATTTTTCAATAATAATTGTATTTTCAGAAGGGTAGTAGAATAACAATTTAGTAGTTAATATATATCATCCTATTTATCTAATATTTATCTAACATATATTGTTAATTATGCTAATTAGAAGGCTGTTGACTTGGTAAAAATGTGATGCTATAGTTTAGATATAGAAAAGCAATTTCTTATCTAGGATATCAGAGAAAAAATGCTGCAGATAACTCAAAATAGAGCTAAAAAGAAGAATTTGAATAACATCAGATATCTAAAGGGAGATAGTAGTAGGATTGATTTATCAGATAATTCTGTTGATCTAATCTGCATTAACCTAGTTCTTGGCGAGATTGTTAAGATGGATGAAAGTATCAATGAAATGGTAAGAATATTGAAATCTATGGGGCGAATCAGTATCATGGAATCTATCTTTGATGATCATTATTTGAATGTACAGGAAGTAAAGGCGTTATTTGAGAAGAAAGGTTTTTCTTTCGAGTTAGTAGAGAAGAAAAAGACTTATTATATTCTTGAGGCTCACAAATAAAATTTTCGGAGGAGTTGGCTATGAAATTAAAGTATGATTGTATGGAGTATTTAAAGAGACAGAATGAACCCTGGGTAGAATATGGTGTTAGTAAATTTCTTGAACAGGATGAGAATGTTGCAATAGAAAAGAAAAAGCGGTTACTAGAATGTGATGAAGTAAAAAAGACCGTAGAAATTGTTGAACAGTGGCCAGAGCCACCATTGGTCAGACATAATGACGTAAATCATCCTATTCACAAAGCATATCTTTTACTGGAAATGGGATTAGATCGTTCAGATAAGGTGATGCAGGACCTGGCAAATAAAATCTTTCAAAACCAAAATGAAGAGGGTGTGTTCCTATCCTTATTACATGTTCCAGAAGCGTATGGAGGTGCAAAAGAGCCACATATGGACTGGTTAATGTGTGATTTTCCCCTACTAATCCATTTTTTAATAGCATTAGGATATAAAGAGGATGAACGGGTAATGAAAGGGATACAATTTTTAATTTCAAAAGCAGAGGATAATGGATGGAGATGCTCAGGATCTGTAAATAAATTCCATGGTCCGGGAAGAAAAACAGATTATTGCCCGGTGGGATCACTATGGTCATTACAAGTTTTTTCGTTGTTACCAGAATATCACAATAAAGAATTTGTGAAAAATGCTATTGATTCAATTTGTAATCATTGGATAAATACAAGAGAACGAAAGATATATATGTTTGGCATGGGAACTGATTTTAAAAAATTAAAATACCCTAATCACTGGTATGATATTATTCATGTTGTTCAAGTATTAAGTAAATTTGAGTATGCAAGGCAACAGGCGGCTTACAATGAAATGCTATCCATAATATTGGAAAAACAAAACGAGGATGGCTCTTTTATTCCAGAATCACAATACACAGGTTATAAAGGTTGGGATTTCGGACAGAAAAAGATGTCATCACCGACATTAACCTTGGCTATAGCTAGATTAGAAGCAAATATCTAAATACGATTTTGTAGATTGTATATTTAAGGAGGGAGGAGTATATGTTTGCAGGAATTGATATTGGATCCAGTTCTACCAATGTTGTTTTTATTAATAGTGAAAAAGAAATAATCAGTTATGAGGTAATTCCAACAGGTCCGAATCATAAAGAATCCGCCCAAAAAGCAATAAGCTCACTATGTGAAAAGAACAATCTTTTAGAGTCTGATATAACGTATATTGTGAGTACTGGATATGGAAGAAAAAATGTGAATGATACCGCTAAAGATGTCACGGAAATATCATGTCATGCCAAAGGTGCAATACACTTCTATCCACAAGTACGAACAGTTTTAGATATTGGTGGTCAGGACAGCAAGGTAATAAAAGTAAATGAACATGGGAGAGCTGAAGACTTCATAATGAATGAAAAGTGTGCTGCAGGTACCGGAAGGTTTCTTGAGGCCATGGCAAGAATTCTGGATGTTCGTGTTGACCAGATGGGGAAACTGTCAGCACATGCTACTAAAGAGATTAAGCTAAGCAGTGTTTGTACAGTATTTGCAGAGTCAGAAGTTATATCTAAGATAGCTGAGGAAAATACTATCGCAGACATTATTGATGGGATTCATGATTCTGTATGCTGCAGAACCGTTGCCCTGTTAGAAAAAGCAAAGATAGATCCTCTTGTTGTAATGACTGGTGGAGTAGCCAAAAATGCAGGTTTGGTTTGTAAACTAGAAAAATATATTGGCCAAAAGATTTATGTGCCTCCCGAACCTCAAATAGTCGGTGCGCTTGGTGCTGCTCTTATTGCCTTAGAAGAATATGAGAAAAAGGGGGGATCCATTGGAAGTGAGACAAAGTGATATACATTTGGGTTATTTATGCGGGAATAATTTACCCATTGAAATATTCCACACATGCGGCATAAAGCTCACAAAAATAAATTGCAATAGCCAGGTGTCAAGTAATTCCAAAGTTCATTTTCCTACATACATGTGCTCATATGCAATGAATTGTTTAGAGTTATTTATAGAAGATAGTGGCCATGATGGATATATTTTTGAGAATAAGTGTCATGCAATGATAGCTTTGTATGACCCGGATTCAATAGTTTTGACACATTAAACATCAAGTATCTTCTTAAATCATAGAATATTA
>JAQWBH010000131.1 GCA_028707405.1 Parabacteroides sp.
GGTTACTGGAACAAAGATGCAATTCGAGAAGGTGAAGCTACAACACCTGAAAACGAAACTTCTATCGTGATTTATGGAGATATGGCAGAAGACGGGTCATTTCTCTTGACGGGCGACGCTGGCGTTCAGGCATTAACCGAGGCGGCTGATTATGCCGATTTGATGGGAATTAGCCTTAGCAGTGTGAAGTTTCACCAGATTCCCCATCACGGTGGACGGCATAATGTTTCACCAAGCGTTCTAAATCGAATTGTGGGCAGTATTCAACCCAGCGGAATAACACCAAACAAAACAGCATTCGTATCGGTTGCTAAAAATTCTGACCATCCAAAGAAAATGGTTGTGAACGCTTATATGCGGCGAGGTGTAAAAGTATTTGAGGCAAGGACTTCTTCAAAATGGAATCACAGAGGTACTCCTGAGAGAGATGATTATAGCACGGCAACGCCGCTTGAATTCAGTGAATATGTAGAAAGTTGGGATTAGAGGGACAAATAATGGATAACCTTAAAAGTTACCGAGAAAATGAGATTAAGTGGTATGTGTTAGCATATCTGCTTTTGGTCGTTGTCGTATGCTATCCAAACACCACTCAGAGCACTGACATAGAAATGGCCACAAAAATTGAAAACCTGATAACTTCAGTTTTTTTATCCGGGATTGTTTGCTCATTGGCTTTTGTTTTTGACAGCCTCTTGTCTAGCCAACTTAAAGATATTTTGCTCTATTTGGGCTTCACAAAAATGCCAGGAGCAACCGTTTTTACTCGAATACAAGAAAAGCGCCTCAGAGATGTACGGATAAATATAGACGGCGCACAATCCCGTTATAAGGAGATAATTGAAAGTATACCGTCATCAAAAGAAAAGCAGCGATATGAAAATTCAAAATGGTATTCAATATATTCAGCGCACAAAGAGGATGTGCGGATATTATCTGTCCACCGTGATTTTTTGCTCTGCCGCGATTTATATACAACCACAGTTTCTTTGACTGTTTTGACGCTAATTATGATGGCGATATCTTTATTGCCTTTCAGTTGGATTATTTTGGGGTATCTGCTGATAATGCTCACTGTGACAAATATTGCGGCGCATAATAAGGCGAGCCGATTTGTAAACACCGTGATTGCTGCAGACTTGGCTTTAGTACCTAAATTGGGAAATTGAAATGACCATAGAAGAAATCCATATCGCTAATGAGAGAAGATGTAATATGTCTAGAGATGTGCATCAAATTTATTAAAAATATTGAGACAATTGATAGATTATTTGTCTATGATTGGACACTGGACAAGATTCGTATTATAGCAATGAGAAATCACCAGTTGAAAGAAGGGCGTCGTGTGGCACTAAAAATAGAAGATTTGATGCGAGAAATAGCGTTACCAAAGAGGTATTTTAACAACGATTTTATCATTTCTGACAAGTTTAAAGAAGAAACGGATACCTTTGTGTCACTTCTTCATCAATGCAATGGCGAAGAATTTGATGCTGACAAGCAAGCGAACATCCGACAGATGACTATAGATATTTCTGACATTCTAAAACTGAATATAGCCTCAATCCTTAAAATATTTAAGCATTACGAAAATGCTGATCTCAAAACTACCCAAGAAGAATTTGATATACTAATGAGCAGAATAAAAGATGATGTGTTTATCAGTTCGATTGAAGACCAAGTTCAAATAAATACTGAAAAACAGACTTTCTATCCAAGCTTTCACACCACTCCAGGTAATCGATTTTTTAGGCTTAGGCCTGTTGAACATGAATCTTACAATATTCAGCAGAACGCAGATGAACTTTTCCATATTCCTCTTTCCAAACGGGCAAATTCTAATAATGAACGATTCAGTCTAGCGGGTTTTCCGAGCCTGTATTTATCAACGATGCTTCCTCTTGCTTGGCAGGAGTGTGGGTATCCACAAAAATACTACTTTTCTGAATATCAATATATAAAGAGTTATGACCCAACTTTTGAAAGGCGTTTATATGACAAGGAATTAAGATTTCTCTCTTTGTATTCGCCAGACGAAATTAACAACTGGGGAATATCTGTTAAGTATAGTAATTTTGATCTTTGGTTAGTAGTTGTCACCAAGTATTTGAAAACTTATCCTTTAATATTAGCTTGTTCCTTTGTGAATCAGAGCGGTAAGGTTCCATACAAGCAGGAATATATTATACCTCAAATGCTTATGCAGTGGATACTACGCAATAATTCAACAGTACAAGGCATTTCTTATTTCACTTGTATTGATACAAGTATGTGGCCAAGTCAATGGTGTTCATACAACATTGTTATTCCAGCAGTCAAACCATATGATGATAATACGTACAGTAAAACGTTAAGAGATAAATTTTGCTGGACTGTTCCTCGGTTTTTCACAGTTCCTATAGCTGACAAAAAGTATAACGAACACGATAGAGAAATTGTATATAGCTTTGTAAGAGATTTAAGAAGTGCTTCAAGAACATATCAGTTCCCTACGGGACTTCAAGATTCTCTGAATAAAATGATGAATGTTAGTGGTTGCCTTATGAGCTTGCTGGACAACGGAAGTGCTCTACATATGCAGTTAGCTTTACATATCTTGAACTCTCTTGACAGCAATTGTAACCAGTTAAAAGCTTTTAAATTGGAGACGTTTATTGCCGAAGTATTAGAGGATAAAAAAGATCCTTTTGTTATAAAGAATTCAAATTTAGATGATACCTTCAACGCATTTCGAAACCTTTATAACAGATTTATTAGTAAGGGTAGAACTATTGGTGATGTTGAGAGGTTAATTGACAAGTACAAATCGCTTTGTTGGAATGACTTGCATCGGCATTCTCAAATATTCTTACTTTACTCTAACCACTCCGAAATTGCTGAACCGTTAAAGTGGCTGCAGGAAAATCATATTTTACACGAAATAAAAAAGCTCGATGCTAATGATGATACAGTCAAATATTTGAAAAATATCGCAAAGGAAACTAACGTTTCTATTGATGATTTTTGGGGGATGCCCGTAGAAAGTGATGAATGGATTTTAGAAAATTTCAGTGCTATTAGAACACCAATTTTCGTAAAACAAAATGATATTAGTATGTTCTCCACCGATGGAACCGCTTTATATGAATTTGTACAGATAGGATTCGATATAGACGTTTTAGTCGAGATACTACACCTCTGAAGCAAAAATCGGAAACTGTACATTATGATTAGAGAATTATCTGAGGTCGGGCGCGAAGAAAGCAGCTTGTGATGTATTCACAAACTGCCTGACGTTGGATAATTCCATAGCACGAAACCGCGGTCAGCATTACACCGGCTATAGCAATAACAGGAGGGTCGTGCTAGCGCAGATTATCTACAAATCTGGGGCAGAGGATCTGTCTGCTGAATATTCATTAAATGTAAAATAGTTAAGCTATTAAGTAATGTTAGAGGTGAAAAGATGGATGAAATACTAGAAAATATCAAGAATTCAGATAACTGGCCTTCTATTTCAAATAATGAGAATTTAAGAATTACTATATCAATGATAATCAAAAATACGAAAAGCATCGGGATCAGGATACCGATGCCTTTTTATGGATAAAACATTTTGCATTATTTTAGCAGAAGATGTAATATATTACTAGGTACTTCGGTATTCCTATGAAAGGGAGGTGAAGAAAATGGCATACAAAAAGCCTGTAATCTTGGCACAAAGTACTGTACGGATGGCAGAATGCAGACCGAATAGTAAACCGAGTGGAAGACCTTGTAATCCACCAGGACCAAGCGGACGATAATGTGCAAATGGTCAATGGCGACGATGTTATGCAAACAGCATCGTCGCCTGATTGCTAAGGAGATATTAAAATGTATTTCAAACAAAAATCTAATGTTATATTTAGAAATTATGAGTCTTTTGGTTATATAACAGACAATAGAAATTTCGGATATAAACAAGCAAATAATGACGGAAATGATATTGGAGACAAAATTGTATCGCAGAGCGGGGCAGTATTTTTATCTGTTTTAGGTGATAAACCACAGACGCTTGATAGTCTCGCAAAAAAAATAAGCATGCAATTTACAAATGTGGACATTGAAACAATTAAGAACGATGCCAGAGAGTTTTATTGCTTACTTGAGTTGGATGGATTTATTGTATCTGGTGAAACTTTGCAGGAATGCAATGGAAAAGACTCGAAGTTTTCGTACAAGGTAGTGGAACCAAAAAACGAAAAAAAAGATTGTTATCCGACTAAAGGTTTTGAAAAATCTACACAAGAATTTTTTGATGAATACTTTAAAAACGAACCACAGCTCACAAATTTACACATAGAAATTACAAGCATGTGCAACGAAAGATGCGTACATTGTTATATCCCACATGATAACAAAGTAAATCATATCGAACCTGATTTATTTTATAATATTTTAGAACAATGTAAAAGAATGAATTTATTGCATTTGACGTTAAGTGGTGGTGAACCAATGATGCACAATAACTTTAGCGATTTTCTGAGGAAATGTAATGAATACAACTTTTCCGTAAATGTTCTTAGTAATTTAACTTTATTAAATAATGAAATTATTGATGAAATGAAAAGGAATCGCCTCTTGAGTGTTCAGGTATCTTTATACTCAATGGATTCCAATATTCACGATGCAATAACCCAAATAAAAGGAAGTTTTGAAAAAACAAAAAATGCAATATTAAAACTGAAGAAAAATGATATACCTTTGCAAATTAGTTGTCCAATAATGAAGCAAAATATAAACTGTTATAATGATGTTGTGGATTGGGGGAAAACACACAATATTCATGTTGGAAGTGATTATGTCATCATAGCAAGATATAACCATACAACACAAAATCTGAGTAACCGTTTGTCTATAAATGATGTCAAGGAGGTTATTAATCAAAGAATTGTTAATGACCCCAAATATTTAGAGCTAGTGGAAAAGGAAACTGAGAAGAAAAAAAATACCAATCCAGACGATATTGTCTGTAGTGTTTGTCATTCATCCATTTGCATAGCAGACAACGGAAATGTATATCCATGTGCTGGTTGGCAGGATTATGTTGTTGGTAACGTAAATGAAACATCTCTCAAAGATATTTGGAATAATTCAATAAAAATACAGTATTTGAGAAGCTTACGCAAACGAGATTTCCCAAAATGTATTCAATGTCCAGAAAATGAGTTTTGTACTATGTGTATGGTTAGAAACGCAAATGAACACCCTTTAGGAGACCCGTTAGCAGTTAATAAGTATTTTTGTAATATTGCAAAACTAAATAAAAAAATCGTTCTTGAATGGAAATGTAATCTCGTTAATTCTTAGGGCAAGTGATTCTTAACCTATAATTTTATAATGCAAACGTTAAGTGTTCACAAAGACGGGGCCCAATGCTTGCTTATAGGATTCAACTATGATAACATTTGTCAAAATATAACAAGAGGTAAAAGATAATGATTAATGAGTTAATTACGACCTATTTTAACGGTGTTAACGAGGCATATCATATCGGTAATGTTGAATCATCATATTATGCGCATATCATAACTCTTGTTTCATCGTTGGGCTGTGAAGCCAAGGATATGTCCGGTGAGCGTAAAGGTGAAACAGGAGAAAATGTTGATATAAAACTTTGGCATCTAGGAGAAGACATTTCAGAAACTGAACCTTTTGCTGGAATAGAAGCTAAAAAAATCGAAGGTATTGATAAACGTGCGTTGAGGAATATCAAAACAGAAACACTGCGTTATGGCAATGTTATTCTGACTGACAACCTTGAATGGCAATTTTATCGAATTGATAATGGCGAAGTCAAACTGTATTCCAGAATAAAAATTATCGAGCTACGAGGCGGAAAGCTTGTTCTTCTGGAGGAAAATTTACCTCTCTTTTTCAGTTTACTTAGATATTTCTTAATGAAAGATCCAGCACAAATCAAAAGCTCCAGCAAACTTGCACAATATATGGCAACTCACGCAAAAACAATCCATAATATTATGGGTAACCGAAATTACTGGTTGGATATGATTATTTGAATCGTTTTATTTAGGTTAACACATTTGAACACCATTGGTTGAAAATTATAATTTTAAGCCAAGTAGTTATTATCCCCTGTGGTTGAAAATCAAAATACAATTTCAGAAAAGTAATTACTTAAAGTATGATTGGGGGCGCTGTTTGGCTGTTTCCTCAATATTTGGTTGAAATTTCCTTCTGCTTGTCCTATAATGGGTTTGTACAGGAGGAATTTTTTATGCCTACTAATGAAATTAATAAAAACTTTGATTATGCAAATGAAATTTGGAAAATTGCAGACTATCTTCGTGACATCATTAAGCGTTCTGAATATAACCGCATAGTTTTACCTTTTGCTTTGCTACGTAGATTGGAATGTGCTCTTGAACCTACCCGTGATGCGGTAGTTAAAGCAGTTGAAGCTCATGAGGCTGATTGGGGGCGGGAGCATGATAACTATTGCCAGTTTTCCAAGAAGGCGTTTTACAATGTCACTTCCTTTCGACTAAATAATCTCGGAGCTATTGATACCCTTGAGGCTCTTGTAGACTACATAAACGGTTTCAGCCCCAACGCAAGGGATATTCTTCTTCGTTTCAAAATGGAGGAAACGTGCAAGATCCTTCAAGAGCATGATATGCTTTACGAGGTCTGCCGTCGTTTTAGTACCTTTGATTTAAGCCCAGAGAACGTTTCTGACCGTGAGATGTCAAATATTTATGAGCATTTGATTGAGCGTTTCGGAGAAGAAATCGCAGAAGATGCTGAAGATTTCATGACTCCAAGAGATATTGTTCGCCTTGCTGTTGGTATGATTTTCGCCAATGATGATGAGCTAATGAACAGCGACACGGGTATTCTTCGTACCATCTATGATCCAACAATGGGTACAGGCGGGTTCATCACCGATGCGCTGGATTTGCTGGATGAATGGCATAAGGATAAGGTAATGGTAGCACCTGCAGTTGTGGTTCCCTATGGCCAGGAGTGCGAACAGGAATCTTGGGCTATGGGCAAAGCAAATCTTTTGCTCCGTAATATCGGTGATGCCCAACGTGATAAATATGACTCAATTAAGGATATGTCCTCACACATCATGTACGGAGATACCTTATCTGATGATAAATTTCCCGAAAACACCTTTAACTATATTCTGTCAAACCCACCCTATGGCAAGAAGTGGGAAAAACAACGTCCAGCTGTAGAAGATGAAGCAAAGCTTGGCTTCAGAGGACGCTTCGGTGCTGGTCTTCCTTCAATTGATGATGGTTCTATGCTGTTTTTACAGCACGTTGTAAGTAAATTTGCGCCTATTGAAAAAGGTGGTGGCAAGGCAGGCATTGTCCTTTCTGGTTCCCCTTTGTTTACTGGTGATGCAGGCTCCGGACCTTCCAACGTCCGTCGCTGGCTATTTGCAAAAGATTATATCGACTGTATTGTAAAATTGCCCTCAGAGATTTTCTTTCGTACCGGCATTTCCACCTATTTATGGGTACTAACGAATAATAAATCTGAAGGTCGAAAGGGCATGGTCCAATTAATAGATGCCTCTGATATGAAGACTCCACTTCGTAAACCACAAGGAAACAAGCGTTATTATATTTCTACCGAAAAACAAATAGATTGGATTGTTAAAACCTATGTAGATGGTCATGATCACGGAAATAGTGTGCTCGTTCCTTATGAGGACTTTATGTTCCGTAAAGTTACAACCCAGCAGCCACTCCACATGGCAATTATTGTTGACGAGGCAAAGATGCATGACTTTTTTGCATTGAAGGCTATTGGGAATCTGTCGGATGATAATAAAGTTGTCTTAAAGGCTGCCCTTTTGCGGAATACCAATACTGAAATGCCTTATAATTGGGCAGAGACTTTTGCAAAGGAAATCCGCAAGAATATGGTAAAACCCGAGGCTTCTGCCGCACAGCTTTCAAAGGCAATTATCGACACTTTTGGCGTGAAAGATCCAAAGTACGATGTTGTTCTAGATAATAAAGGAAATATTGTTGCTGATCCCGACTTGAAGGATTTTGAGAATGTTCCTTGGGATATGCCCTTTAAGGATTACATGGATAAAGAAGTTCTGCCTTACGCTCCAGAAACATGGATTGACGAATCCGTGCTGGATAAGGGGCCGTTGCATGATGGAAAGGTCGGTGTTGTTGGTACTAATATCTCTTTTAACAAGTATTTCTATCGCTATGAAGAATCCAGAAAGCCGGAGCTAATTGCCGAGGAGATTCTTGATCTTGAAAACGGTTTGGAATCGTTCATGGAGGAGTTCTTGAAATGAGAGAAATGAAGAATAGTGGTGCTGAATGGGTGGATGACCTTCCTCCTGATTGGGAAGCACTTAGACTCAAGTATCTTTTTGTAACAGGGCGAAATGGTCTTCGCATTGGGCCTTTCGGAAGTGCTTTAAGTGGAAAAACATTGGAAAGTGGCCCATATAAAATCTTCAATCAAGCACATTTAATTCAAAATAATTTTGCCCTAAATCGACATTTTGTATCTGAAGAAACTTTTTCAGAGCTAAAAAATTATGAGGTTTTACCGGGCGATATTTTGTTTTCTATGATGGGGACTATTGGCAAATGCAGAATAATGCCTTTCGGCTATCCGCAAGGTATTATGGATTCTCATTTACTTAAGGCACGTCTAAATAATAAGGTATTACCTGAGTTCTTTGCGTATGCCTATGATAAAGATGCATCCGATTTAATAATGAACCAACTTTTATATCTCTCAAATGGCACCATAATGGATGGACTCAATTCATCCATATTAAAGTCCGTTATTATGGCAATACCACCTTTGGATGTTCAGCAAATGATAATTAACTATCTTAATGGAAAATGTGCCAAAATCGACGAAGCTATCTCTCGCCATCAAACTATCATTGAGAAGCTGGGGGAATATAAGCGTGCTACGATAGTGGCTTCGGTTTCCGGTGGTCTTTCTTCTGAAGATGAAAATGATTCTGATATTAAGTGGATGCCAAAAGTCCCTACTTCTTGGAATGTGTTTCCTCTTTGGGTTCTTTTTAAAGAGCGTAAGAATAAAAACAGCAATGGTGCAGAAACAAATCTTCTATCTCTTAGCTATGGGAAAATCAAGCGCAAGGATATCAAGACGAATGAAGGTTTACTACCCGAAAACTTCAATGGATACAACATCATAGAAGACGGTGACATCGTTCTTCGCCTCACGGACTTGCAGAATGATATGCGCAGTCTTCGCACGGGGCTTGTAACGGAACATGGTATCATCACTTCTGCCTATATTACTTTGAAGCCTGTTTCAAAACTGAATTCCGCATATTACCACTATCTCTTGCACGCCTACGACATCATGAAGGTGTTCTATAGTATGGGTGAAGGTGTTCGGCAAAATCTGAATTACAATGAGCTCTGTAAAATGCTATTACCTAATCCTCCCATACCTGAACAGGATGAAATCGTTGAATATCTTGATGATAAATGTTCAAAGGTTGATGAGGCAATATCCCGTCAAAAGGATGCTGTTGCCAAATTGGAAGAATATCGCAAGTCAATAATCTACAATGCCGTAACCGGCAAAATCGACTGTAGGATAGGAGAATAAATATGAGTGCAGATGATATCCATCTTGAAAGTGTGTTTGAGAGGTATATCTCAAGAAAGCTTTCCGAATTGTGTACCAATGACGGTTGGCGTATCAGTATGAACGATGAAGGATTTGATCCAAACACGGCACTCTATATGCCGGACTTCATCGAATATATTACGTCTACTGCCCCAGATAAGGTCAAGAAGATGCAAGATGCTTTCAAGACCAACTGGGAATCCAATCTTAGAATGTCTCTCGTAAAATCTTTGGAAAATAGCGGCACCGTGTTAACTTTACGTGACGGTTTTCAAATGGCTGGTTATCAGACAATTGACTGCTCAGGTCACTTTCCTGACGATCCACGTATAGCTAAGGCAACAATTCTCTATGAGAAGAATATCCTTCGTGTCATGCACCAGGTACATTACCAGACCTCTGGAAACAAATCACTGGATATTGTTTTCTTTATCAACGGTATTCCCGTTGCGACTGCTGAAATCAAGACCGAGCTGACACAGACAGTGCAGGATGCTATTGAAGAATATCAAACTCAGCGTAAGCCTATTGAACCCGGAACAAACCGTAAGAACTTCCTTCTAATGTATAAGCGTGGCGCTGTTGTTCATTTTGCCATTTCTGAGGATGAAATATGGATGTGTACCAATCTCGATGGCGACAAACCGAAATTCCTTCCTTTCAATGAGGGCAATGAAGGTCATGCTGGAAATCCTGTGAAAAATCCGAATTCCGATGAATACCCTACTGGTTACTTTTGGAATAAGATTTGTCGGAAGGACAATTGGCTTCGTATCTTCCATAACTTCATATTCGAAAAGGCAGAAAAGAAGGAAGATGCAACAGGTAGGATGAGAGAGTTCTATACCCAATTGTTTCCCCGCTATCATCAATGGGATTGTGTTATGAAATCAATTGATGATGTTAAGGCAAACGGTGTTGGTCAGTGTTACTTAATCGAGCATTCTGCAGGTTCCGGAAAAACAGAGACAATTTCATGGATATCCCATGAGCTTATCCGCCTAATGGACAACGGCGAAAAACTGTTTACAAGCGTTATTGTTGTAACTGACCGTGTAGGTCTTGACACTAATATCAAGAAAACAATAAAACAATTGAAAAAGACAGTTGGTCTGATAGAGATGGTTGGCGGTGACGGTAACAAGAAAACTGCCGGCGCAAAGAGTAAGCAGCTCGCCACCGCACTTCATGAAAAGCGGGAAATCATCGTTGTAACACTGCAAACATTCCCATTTGCTATGGAAGTAATTGCAAGCGATGTAGCCCTTGTAGGAGCTAAATTTGCAGTTTTAATTGATGAAGCACACAGTTCTCAAGAGGGTTCCTTCTCTGGAAAGATGAAGGCTGCTTTAAAGATGGCTTCTGATAAAAACAAAAAGCTTAATAATTCCGGTGCAGACGATGATGATGTAACAGACGAAGACGCAATTAATGCGTATTTCGCAATGCAGCAGTCTAATCATGTGATGCCAGAAAACGTATCTTTCTTTGCCTTTACTGCAACACCAAAAGCAGAAACAAAGACCATCTTTGGTAGACCTGGCGATAAGCTTGATCCCAAAACGGGACAGCCTATTCCCGAATCATTCCACCTCTATCCTATGCGGCAAGCGATAGAGGAAGAATATATCCTTGATGTTTT
>JAQWBH010000584.1 GCA_028707405.1 Parabacteroides sp.
ATCCGGCCTGGGCTTGTCCTAAATGCTTAGCCCTACCATATTATCATAAATCAGATTGGTTTTCAATCTGATTTTAAGAAGGGATTGTATGTAGGTTTGGGACAGAAGATTAGAAACAAACCTCCTGAATGTCACCTGTTTTGGCATTAATGGCTACAATCCAGTAACCATATGAAGATTGATCTTGTTGAGTGCTCGCAACAGGCTGCCAATAAACAAATCCTGAACGGCCTCCATCCGGCTGTTCCTCTTGTGTAAACCGTCCAGGAATTGCAAAATAGAATTCCTCGGCCAGCCCGGCAGGGCCGGGTTTTGCTCCAAAAAGGTAATGCTTATACATGGCAGCAAAATAGTGGGCGCCCGGAGATACGAAAGGTAGGCCTCCTACATTCAAAACTCTTTTCCACCTTGCCCCTGTTAAATCTCGTTCGAAGGGTTTAACCTCTTCATAATAGTCGGCTGTTTTGCACGTATATCCACAAAAATGCAATAGATGCTCGTTATAGAAGGAGTTATAAACCATACGTTCTTTGATCTGCTGTTGTTCCTGTTTCCGTTCGCACTCCTGTTCTTGTTCTTGCTCTCGCTCTTGTTCGCATTCTTGCTCTTGTTCTTGCTCTCGCATACGTTCCATCAACTGCTCTTCTGCCCGGCGATACTCATTTGTTTCCACCGGTTCCTCTTCGATATCCTTTTCTGTATACTGTTCTTTTTGCTGAAAAAAATCAGTTTCACCACCCATAGTACCTTTTAGTACCGGATGTAGGGCTTCTTTACTATCAGTCCCTGACGCTGCTGCTACAATTGCCACTGTATAATCATCATAGCAATTCCCTTTTCCATCTACATCCAAAGGATTAAAGCGAAAATAGGTTTCACCATTGCCGTTACGATTAATGATTAAACTCCCCAATACAGCATGGATGGTTTTTTCCTTCTTCTTTCCAAATAGTATCAGCTTATATATGTAATCTCCTCGTCCGTAATATTTTAAATTTTGAACCACACAGCGAAGTGCTCCTTTGTTGTTTCCTGTTTCTACCTTTAAATAACCCTTTACAGGAGCTTCTCTTGTTGAGTACTCCCTGGTTTGCTCCTCCAACATGACAAAGGTGCGATTGTATTTCATATAATTCATTCCGTCCCCCTCCAACATACAAATTGGTAGTATAGATATATGCGCAAGGATGTGAGATTATGCTGGGGGGAGGGTAGTTATAAGGTGGTTATAATGGGACTTCGTTTTCCTTATCTATATTATTAACGATGCAATTTTTCCCTTTATTTTTAGCGTTATACATTTTATAATCTGCAAGTCTAATCATATCGTCCGATGTCAATTTAGTATCCTTCATGGTCTGTACACCAAAGGATGCGCTAAGGCAAGCATCTCTTGTTCCCGTTGAAATGCATATTTTTTCAATTTGTTCTCGTACTTGTTCAGAAACCTTATAGGCCTCATTATTGTCCGTATTGTTCAAACATATAAGAAATTCATCTCCTCCATATCGAGCGGACCAATCACATTCTCCACGGATGCAACTTCTTAGAACCTGACCAACCTGCTGTAAAACTTGATCACCAACTAAATGTCCAAATTTATCGTTGATTTGTTTTAAGTTGTCTATATCAAACAAAATTATGGAGATCTGGCAACCTTCAAGGGAAGATTTAATGATGTCTACCGGCAAACGTTCTTTGATATATCGATGATTATACAAAGATGTCAATGAATCCTTCATTGCCATATCATTCAATTCTGAAATGATGTTATGCATCGTTTGACCATCATTATAATCACCTGAACCGATCATCATGCTATCGGTCGCATTTTTTAAAAGTTCGAGTACAACAGGGCTTGTTGTATTTTCTATAGGAAGTGCAATAACTAGCATAATTGAGTCAAAGCTTTGCTCCAACTTCATATAGCTTTTATTCCCTTGATAGGCCCTTACTGAGATGCAGTTATCACAGATCTTTTGGCTTTTCCAATATTTATAACAGATTTCATCCGTGTCTATAATTGTGCATCCCCGGGATTGCAGTACTTGTTTACGCACCGGGTCAACCACTCGTACAGCGTCGTACATTTTATTAAAAAAGGCCAATTCTTTTTCCAGCATATTCAGGGTAATTTTTTTTATCATATTTCATGCACCTCTAATTTAAATGTCATTTTACAGATATTTATCAGTTATATAATTTTTTATTATATCATCTATCTGGGTCAATTGAAATTTTATTGCCTTTATATAAATAAGTTGGTAGTATATCACTATAATCCAAATCTGAAGATTTACGAAAGGTGGTGAGATTTATGTGGATCGATATAGTAATTGCGCTTATCTTTGTGCTTTCTACAGCACAGGGATATCGAAAAGGCTTTATCTATACTTTTATTCATACTGCAGGCTGGCTCTTGGCTATAGTACTGGGTTATGTCTTGTACCCGCATGTATCCGCTTTTCTTTTAGATAAGACAAATTTTTATTATGGAATACATGAAAAAATAGCAGATAAGATATCAGATAGGGGTTCGGCTATTATTGATCCGGTATCTGATAATCTTCCTACCATTTTTGGTAATGTTGTGGATTCTGCTGAACAGGCCATTACATCTGCATTAACCGATGGTTTGTCGGACTTTCTCTTTCAGATCATTTCATTTTTAGCTGTTGTGATAGGTATCCGTCTGTTTTTTCTTCTTCTATCCTCTT
>JAQWBH010000132.1 GCA_028707405.1 Parabacteroides sp.
CTCTTAAAGAAATTGCTTCAGAAATAAATCTAAATTTTAGTGAGAAAAAAATAGAAGTAAAAATAGATAAAAAAGGATTAAAACAAACGCATATTGGAATAAAAACAATAGATAAAGCTTGTAGAGTGTCTACAGCTTTGTTGATATGCGATAATAGCATTATTATAAAGATTTTTTTGCCATTGAACATTTTTTACGATTTTTCAATTCTGTGAGATTTTTGCAAATAGAAAATATTCCGGCGATTAATAATAAGTCTATTGTTATAAATATCCTCAATTTTAATGTAGTAATCATTGTAGTATAATAGCTTTCCATGGTAGGGTGTTTCTCGTAAATCCGTAAATGCCATTATAACTTTTCCCATTGCCTCATCTAAGTTGAAATCTTCATATTCTATTAGTAGTTTATCTCTTTGCATTTTTACCATCTCCATATTTCCTATTATTGCGTTTTTTGTTGGCATCTCGTTTTTTATTTTCTTTCTTTTTTTGATAGTTATTCATGTTTAGCACCTTTATTCGTATTCTACGTGTGGTGTTTGGTGGCGGTCTAGTACTGATTTGATGTCACATTTTCTTATGAATGTAGTATCACCACGCTTTAAGTCAAGTTCTAAAAATCGAATTGTCTCATTTACAATACGTCCATGAACTATTTTGTCATTCTTTAAAGTAATTTGCACCACATTGTTAATTATGTCTTCGAAGTCTTTATTAAATGTCATATTTCCATCTCCAGATTTTTATTTTAAAAAGTTTTGATGTCCCTTCATAGCGTTTCTTGCGAATTTTAGATTAATATTTAAGTACTATATATTATCCTTAATAAGGATCTGCCGCTTCAGCCAGGATGCCTTTGATATAACTGCATTGCTTCTCTGTTTTTAATCTTCTCTCTTTTATATTATTTATTATTTCTGATCTGTCTATATCTTTAAAAATTATTTCTTCCATTATTATCACCTTTGTATGATTAATGAGGGAATGCGTTAACATTCCTCACCAATTCTTATTTTTTCCCATCTCTAACCTTGTGTCTGTTTGCTCGTTCCTCTGCCTTTCTTCTTCTGAAGGCAGCAAGTCAGTGTTAGTTTTTTGTACCATATAATCACCTCTTTAGAATTTCTGCAATTTGTGAAATGAAAGTATCACAATTTTTAATTTTTTCATCAATACGCATCATTCTATTTTCAGCACGCTTTTTGTAATCTGTAAATGCTGGATCAGCCAAAACACTGTCAAGTGATTGTCCTTTTGCTCTGGTGGACTGCAAAGTGAAAGCCGCGTCTTTACGAAGCTTATCTTCTATCTCAAATCGTTCGTTTGATAACGACATTTTGAAAGCTTTTAGTTCTGAAAGACATGGTTTTGTGTATTCTGGCATTTTTTCCATTACATCGGCAAAAACAGTATCGAGGGACACAAACTTTGCATTAATTTTTAATAAGTTCTCGTTGAGTTGGGTTTCCTCAATAATGTTAGCGTCCAATGCCACTTGGTCAGTCACTATGAAGCGGAGCTTTCCGTTTGCCATTGTGAACGTAGCATAGCCCCACCTATCTCTAAGGAGCTGCTTGATACGTATTTCAGTGTCAATCTTTCGCTTTGCCAAACCTATCAATTCACAAATTTGCGAATCCATAGAATTCATTTTTACTCTGATGATGCAATATTCAGAGCATGTTAATATTTCGGGCATTTAATCACCTTGACATTTTTTTGTATGTTCTTTAGAATATTGTTCGTAGCCTTCGGGATATTGATTAATAATTGTAGTCAATGCATCGCCGAGGGTCTTATGTTTCCCCGCTACAAATTCTTCCTTCGCCAGCTTGATAATACTGTCTGAAAAATTTGCGCTACTCCATGCCTTTTTTGGCGGCTCTGTTGGCAGCTCCTTTTCAACTGGGTTTTCTGCTGGTATAGGGCGGCATTTCCGAGTTTCTATATTCATAATAAGTAGGTCGTCATCGCGTGTCTTAATTACTATTTCATTTCTAGCTATCTTCATTAAATCATCTCCAGTTTTTCTAATGTGATTATTTTTGTATTCTCATCAAAATTCAGTCTTACATATCGGGGTGCTCCTAGTATCGCCAAAATTTGTTTTGGTATCGTTAGTAATCCTGATCTCTCGTTGTTGTAACTAATACATTTTATGAATTTCATAATTTCTCATCTCCTAAAACATTTAAAGTGGTTTTGATTAAAAAAATTGTTTTTATAGGTTGATTTGTATGGTATATTTGATATCACTACTCACTACAATCTTCTAGACTTAGCATTTACTATCGACATCTATAAACGAGCTTGAATATACAGACTTATTAGATAATATCAATAACATTATCCATTATTTCAATGCTACATATACAGACTTATGCTTTGCAATTGGCAAGAGCATCCAATTGATCATATATATCTGGTTATATCGTAAAATTACTATCTAGTGGAGGCGGGTTTATTAAAGGCGCATAGAGGCCCGGAATATTGAGAGGATTGGGGATTATTGGAGAAAGAGGGAGAAGAGCCGGGGGCAACCATGAAGGACTCCGGCCCTCGTAGCGTGTCGGGCCTGACATCCTACCCAGCCCATTAGTAAGGCGCGGCCCGGCTATTGACGAACCGGGCATTTAACAGAGCAACGCTTACATGAATCCTGATAACCATTCCACTTACATTCAACAACGACACCGGCTTTATTTTTGATCGCCGTTGCATCAGTCGCATTTATCCTAAATTTCATTTTCCAGCTCCTTGATAACTTCAGTGGTGAATCTTGTTTTGGGGATATAACAGTAGGCTTGAATGTCGGACCATGCATCAGAGATTTTGCCATTGGCATCTATGAACCCTGGTATCCCTGACGGTACATCATTATAACCAGGAGAACCAGCGTATTTACCACCAAAAAGCCCTAGTAAATCTTCATTTGACAAAGTGTAAATGACTTGATCCCCTGAAAGTTCCAGCTTTTCCGCGCGGTTTTCTGCTTCTGTAACTACTGCCTCCCAATCCCAAATTCGCATATTCCAATCAAGGAGCACCACGGCGTACATTTCATCTATTTGATCAATTTTTTCAGATACTATCAAGGCGGAATAATCATTTAATTCCGCCGTGATTCTATCAGATCCCCTGGTTATCTTGATATTTGGGCTCATAGCAATACCTCAATTGAGATTACAGCGCCATTTTCATCATATTCCACAACTGCATTTTCAAAGGGATGCTCCATCTAAGCCACCACCTTTTCACCTGGGAGAGGATCAACCGGCCCATTCATGCCACCCGGCCACTTCCCAGTGGGCCGGATGCTTCCCGCCTCTGTCACTGTCGTGGCGGGCTTCGCGATCTCAGGGTAGTATTTTCTCTGATGCTTGCAGGGTCCATTGTGGCGATAGATCGCACTCGGACAGGAGCATGCCCGCGCCGTGCAAGTGTAATAAGCATCCTTCTTGTTATTCAAAACCAGCACCAAGCGACCATTATCAAGGCTCACGTCCGAGGGTAATGGGTTGACCGGATGCCCTTTCCATAAAAGAAGGGCTTTAACTGCATCTACTGATTGCGTTACCGGGCTCTCTATGTTCAGGACCGTTTTGCTCATTTTAGCCAACCTCTGAGCATAGATATGCAGTCTTCATATTTAACGTTGACGTTTCAACGTTGACGTAAGGTTTTTAATATAGGAGCAATACATGATTAGCACATGAAACGCGTTAACGTCATGGTTTCGGATGAAGCAAAGGAGAAATTAATCAATTATCAGAAATATCACAGAATGAACACTCAGGATGAGGCACTTGATAAAATCCTGCTAGCGATGGAAGTACCCAATGTATAAGGAGTTGTGAAAAATCTATTTCCAATTCCATCAACAGAATTTAGTTTTGCTTATCGCACAATTAGCTATTTAAGCAGAAATTATAATCACAGTAATAATAGCAGAAAATAAAAAAACTGGTTTCCGGCCAGGGTGTTAGCAGCACCCTGACAGGAGAAACTCCACCACAGGAGATTGCGTATGTCAGAAATAGCCTTAGCTAAGATAAATAGCTTTGCGTCCACAGCGACGCGAGCCGATAACGTAACGCCAGACGACCCTATTTTTGAAATTCCCTTTTCAGAGCTGCAGGGCCTTCTAAATGAGATGGTTCTCACCCATAATCAGCTTGCCGAACTGGTCAGAGACGCCGGCATAATCCGAGGAAGGGAGCTTGCCAGGCTCACAGAGAGCCATAATGCAGCTCTTAAAGCTGAGAGATCACCCATAACCAAGATGATAATGCTCAATGCGTATATCCGCCAGTTCTTGAATAAAGTTCGCGAAGCCCTGAAAAGCAGACCGCAAGAAGGCGGGAAAATTGTTCAAGTCTGCACTAAAATTATGGCTCGCGCGGTGCAAATTATCGATTATATCAAAACCTATGGAGAAGATGACCCAAAAGGCACCAAGAGGAACGTAGGACTCGATTCGCAGCAAGCAAGATTGCTATTTTCTGGCGCCGGTGGTGAGCCTGTAAGCCGCAAAGAGACTATCCGAGCCATGAAGAGAGCCGAAGTCTTGTGGCCTGCTCTGAGGTGCGGTCACAGGCCCAATGATGGCCGCCAAACAATGAGGTTGACCATCAAACGAACAGACTTAAGCATTTCTCCAGAATTCGGTTATCGTGACCTTTGGCAACGGTCTAAGGAGAGCGTAGAACTGAGCATATAAGCTCACCTAGTTAATATTGTCAAAAAATATACAAATAAATTTCATAAATCCGAGAAGGATATAATATGTTTGATGCTTGCTTTAGTTGATCTGCTAATACCGTTTCGGTTTCGTTTCTATTATAATAGCTTGCGAATATTATTTCTTTGGTAGGATAGATATGGTCTACAAACCGTTGCCAAATGAAACAGTTTCGTTGTTGTTGATGAGATGATCTTGTGTCGTTTCGATTTGGATTTTAAAGCTGATTCTAGTTGAAGCAAGATGGATTTGGAAACACTAGGAACATTTTTAATCATAAAAGGAAGTCATCAAACCATGTTCGGGAAAGTTATACTGATCGGATTTATGTTGCTAGTCGCTGTAGCCTCTGCGGAGATTAAAACCGTAGATGTAGGTCCATTTGTAGTGGAGTTTGATACGACTGGTCTGGCTGATGTTGGCGAGGATCTCACAGTTGATTTAGAACTGCCAGTTCAATTAGAAGACCATAATGAATATGGTGTCAAGATAAAAGGTGAAGACTACCGCATCTTTGTAACGTGCTATGACTACGGTGGTCCAACTGATGTATCAAAGATTCGATTGATGGATGATATTGAATCATGGGCCCTTTTAAATGGGAAAGTGGATTGGACGCAGATCTATTCAATTGGTGGACGGCCAGGTGTATTTGGTAACCATACATATACCTACGGCCCGAAAAAGATGGTGGCTCATAATTATGTTGCATCATATAGTCCAGACGGTGTAGGAGATAAGGGTTCCATCATTGCAGAATTTGATTCAACCTATCCTGAAGACGTAACCACTAGCTTCTTGGAAAATATCAAAATTAAGAGGGGTGGATAGCACAGAATCAAGAAACTAGAGCCAGATTAGGCATTCTTTTTCTGTCTGATCAATCATTTCGCCACTATTTGTGAGAATCCAGAAGATACGGTCACGCCGAGACTGTGATAGTCTTCTCGTCTTGTCATTGTGTATCGATTCTCAAACTGACCAGAGCTTCCACCAATTCCATTTTTTGGCTTTTTCCAGTGTACTTTTTCTTTTTGTCATGGTGGGCAATTTCGTTTTCAAATCTTTACTGCAGGCGGATATTTTCCTTCGATAAACACTGATTATACTATCACGACCTACAGGTTGCCCTACTGCATTTGGAAATGTATTTAACGTAATTAAATAATTATTTACATATTCATTGTATTCCATTATATTAGAATATGTGTTGCTCAGTTCTTTTGCTTCATCAGAAGAAAAAAGCTTTAAAGCCCCGCTGTTTAAAGATGTCGTCCACAAGTTTATTGAAATCGGTAAAATGAAATTGCCTGTAACTTCGTTTTGATGGAAATTATCATTTATCTTCTCAATTTTCTCACCAGCTTCTACAAGTTCTTTATGAAACATATCTATAAATTTCAATTTCGTCTCATGGTTTAAATAACGATTCCAGAAGGAGTTTGCAATAAATCCTAATACAACACCAAAGAAAGCCCCAAAAAGTGGCGGTAAGAGCGCATCAAATGGTTGGCCTAATAAAATTTTCATCGCTTGTGGTTGAACATTGAATATGAAGTCATTCATTCAGCTTCGCCTCCAGAACTGTCACCATCCTTTTTCCTTATCTCTTCATCACCTGGCTTCAATGATAGCTGGCTTAAGCTTTGGATAAAATTCGTGAAAATAGTAATATGCCTTTTAAATGCCGTGTTTGGCGCAATCCTCATCAAGTGATATATACTGGTCCTTTTCTCTCTGGAGTTTCCGGTATTGCTCATCAGCATAAGCAACCAATACATCCTCTTTGTGTGCCATCCTATATCATGCCTAAGCGTTCTTTTATGGCTCTGATATCTGACTGCACTTGTCTAAGAGTCATTCCATACCCCGGTTGGATATCTTCTCTCAGGCCCTTGATTTCTTCAAGGGTGTTCTTTGTATTATCTCGGATTTCTAGAAGGACCGGGATTGCTTTGTTCAACTGGATTGCTGAGCAGATTTGAGCATAGCTCTCTGTCTTCATAATATCGCCATCATAATCCTCAAAAGCAATGCTCGATACCTGGGAATGCTCAGGCTTTTGGGTCTCTACAAGTTTCTTAAAATCTGCAATTGTTTCTTCATCGCCTTCGACCAGGGTTATTACTTCCGGCCCCTTCTCGCTTGTCCTATTGCGGGCATGGAAGCCTTTAAGACCCATGTCTATGGCATTGCTCATTAAGAAGTATCTGTAGCCTACCTCATGGACTTTTGGACCGGTAATCTTGATTTTCAGTTTCATGTCAACCTTGATATGTATCGGCAAGCTATTTGGTTGTTTCCTCGATTGTGGCAATGGACTGCTTGAATACCAGGATTGGCCCTTTCACAGTCTGGATAAGGATCTCATAGGGGTTATATCTCTCCAGGGTGCCGGTGATAGGTTGGCCTCCAGATACCAGCCGGATAGTGACCTTTTTGCCCTTGATCTCAGGGATGAATTGTGGTTCGGTTTGTTTTGGTGCTGTCTTTGTCGTCTCTTCTGTCATTTGATCACTTCCAGAACTGCCACCATCCTTTTTTCTTGATTTCTTCTTCTCCTGGCTTTAAGGATAACTGGCTGATGCTTTGGGTGAGCTGAGCCACATGGCCGCGAAGGAATGAAATCTCATCCTCTTTTCCTTTGAGAGCCATCTCGTATTTTGAGGTCTCATTTTTGGCCTGCATAACATCAGCATACGCAAGATTAAGCTTTTCTTCAGCCTGCATAACGTCTTTAGATTTGGATTCTATAATCTTATCTTTCTCTAATAGCTGATTATCTAATTTCGTTATTTGTCGCTTTAGTTGCATAACTTCAGTTTGGCTTTTATTCAGCTCCAATTGAGCGTTATGCAGCTCTAAATTAGCTTGATTACTGCCCGTAACAAATGATTCAATAGCCTTCGCCACATACTCAGATCGTGATAAGCTGCTTTTCTTTGCTTCTTCATCAGCTTTAATCAGGATTGAATCAGTAAGTGAGACGGTCACGCGAGGCATAATTAATCATAGGTTATGCAAGATGATTAATGTTTGCATAAAGGCTGTATAATAAGTGCATAATCTGAGAAATTCACCCTTCACTTAAATTAATTTTTTATAAAGTATGGGTGATTAAACCTCTAAAACCGCGATGCTCAAAACCGCAATCAGTGATGAGAAAAGCTCTTTGAAGATACTTTCTATCTCACTCATCATAGGGTTGCGCGGGCAGTTTTGCAAGTTCGTATAAACTATGGAATGGGCGAGTTGGCGAAAGAGCTTTTCCGGACACCTCACTCTCTACCCTCAACTTGAAAAATTGGTTTTGGAAGTAAATCTTGAATGGGCGTATATTTTACCCGTCCGAAAAGTCAAACTGGGTCGTTTTGAGATTTAAGCATAATCCAAATAGAAATCAGAATATAACCGGCATCTCAATTATTGGCTTTGAATTTAATTGCTGATGATATTGAAAAATCATTAAATATTGAGAAAGTGAAGGAGGATGCAAAGAAAAGAATGTTATCAGGGAAAAGTAACCCTAGGACGGCACTAACCCAGGGTTCAGAAGATAACGATTCTGAAAAAGGCAGAACAGCGCAAATAATAGCTAAAAAGATAGGAGTTGGTACAACTACTTATAAGCAAGGAAAGAATGTTCATGATAATGGTATTCCAGAATTAACGAGCATGATGAGAATTTGATTAGAAATGAATTATCGTATATTGAAAAAGGAGATCATTTAAAGAGACGAAAAGAAATTTATGAAGAATTGTATCCTGAAAGCAAAGCCGAAAATATTAGAAATGCTGAATTAAAACAAAACCGTGGCGACTTAACGGCGGCACGGGAAAAGGCAATATCATTTACTGAGGATACTTCTATAAAAACGGGGATATCTGCTAGAACAATTCAGAAAGATATTCAAATTGCTACGAATTTGGAAAATGTAATCTCGTGTCTTTTCGTTGGGAGCAATAAATATTTGGGAGGGGAACCGCGCCGAAGGCGTGGGAGGGCGCCCAAATATTTATTGCGACTAAGAGGTTACTAAAAAGATTGATGTTTTGGAATAATTGCAAATGCAAGTTTTTCAGTACATTATAATAACTGTATTTTTATAATGTTTTGGGTGTGATAACTTCCTAAAATCGACATCGAGGGAGCAATTATTGGTTCATAGAGGTAATAGAGGATCAATAGAGGAACATTTAGAGGAAGCAAAATCGATATCTACTAACCTATTCTTATCTATTTCCTCTATATCCTCTAAGAAAATAGGAATAATTAGTTATAAAAAATTTACTCACCTATTAACAAAAAAATCTCTCTCTGCATGGACCCAGGGAGAGAGAGATATTTTTTGTATCATAGTGAAAAAAACTGTATTCCATAAAAGGATTTTTCAAAAACGTAGAGAATTAGAGGAAACGGCCTACTGCTATTTTTATAAGCCATCTTGTATGCCTCTTTTCCTCTATTCTCCAAATACGGTCTAATGCTATTTATATAAACTAAACCAAATCAATAGTTCCTCTATCTTTAGAGGAACTATGCCACCGGTAATTTATCTAGGATAAGCCCAAAGGCTTCATACATATGGATTTTGTATTTCTCGATATCAAATTTTGTGTCTGGAATATAATACTGTTCTACTTTATCAATAGTAGTTTTATAATATGCTAATTGTTTTTCATACGTTCTTAGGCTTATCCAATTCTTTTTTAAGAATGCATTCCATTCTCTTTCTGTTGGTATTTCTGCATTCCCATGCTTGCAGAACAATTTGAGGCACGCATAGATTAATTTTTTACCGGCGGTAATTTTGGATACCTTACTATCTTCAGAAATGAAACTATCGAGAAACACCGTTTTAGGATCTGAGATACTTTGATATAGTTCTTGAATTTCTGTGGGGCTTGGTTCCCTGGTGAATTTCATTCTCTCCATTAGTGGCTTTAGTAGTGGTATAACTAGATTGAACAATCCGCTCAATTCGACAGGATCACTATTTGCCTTATCTCGTATTTCTGAGAATTCTTCAGGCTTGAACACTCGCAGAAATGGGATAATTATAACTCTTCTGCTAAATCCTGTCGTTTTATCTTTTGTAGGCGGCAATATATTTGTGGCGAATAGTAATTTTGCAAAATTAATCATATTATATGAATCCTTATTTTTCTTTTGCACGCTTATAACATCTTTTGAGGTTAACTTTTTGAAGGTTCCCGTTTTGCTCAATGGATCGCCGTCTAAATCCCCACACTCATTAAGTAGTTTCATGAATAAGTTCGCTCCCTTGAATTTATCGCCGCCTAAATCTTGGAAACTCTCGTTGCTGCAATTATTAGCACCTACAAAGCTTTTGCATAAATCGAGGAACCAACTTTTTCCTGTCATCCCTGGGCCGTATAAAATGACTGCCTTTTGAATATCATAGCCACGGTATAGGAGATATGCGATAAACTCTAAAGACAATGTGTAATAGCGTTCGTCTACTATATCTTTTAGCACCTCGATAATTACCGGGCATTTTGCGACAGGATCATAAGTTACCGGGATTTGAATGAGGCTGAGATATTCCGGCGTGTGATCTGTGAGTTCGCCGGTCTGCCAGTTATAAAGGCCATTAACCATATTGATAATTGCAATATTTTTATCAAAATCTCTAAGTGATGTTATAGTTAATGTGCCTAATTTATATATTATCTCGTTTTGTTTTGTCTTGTTAATGATTGGATCTTCGCTTACAGTGGTGATATTGAAGAAGGATCTTGTAAGCAACTCTCTTACAATATCTTCCGCACCGTCTATATAAACACCATTAACATAGAAATACATTATATGATTTATAGTTTTTATATGTAATGTATCGTTTATATATGCTACGCATTTATCAATTTGTATTTTTTCAGGAAACCCATTATTATCATATATGATAAAATTGTCTGGAGTCATTAGTTTTATTTGCATGGCTTTGGTGGACATTTTAGATCACCGCGTTCTTAGGAAGACCTAAATCAGATATTTCGATAATGGCTTCTTTGGACACTATTGATCTAAACCCGTTACTACTCTGAAATTGAATACGGGTGTTATCTTCAGCAATTGCCATCGCTGCAAATTTTCTACCATAATTTGTGTATACTACATATATATTTCCTATTGTTACAAATGAGCACATATTAATTCCATTTTTCATTTAAATCACCTATTGATTATTTAGTTTTTTACATTTTTTTATATTCTCCATTGATAGCCAAAGCTACCAAATCGTTTAACTCCTGATAATTTTCTACCTCATAGGCTATCATGTAGATATAGCCGGGGGATCAGCCCGGATCTACCTTTGAAAATAGCCATTTGCGGTTAGATATTGCATATTTGCTAAACTATTTAAGGTTTGTGTATAAAGCTTGTAGAGTGTCTACAGCTTTGTTGATATGCGATAATAGCATTATTATAAAGATTTTTTTGCCATTGAACATTTTTTACGATTTTTCAATTCTGTGAGATTTTTGCAAATAGAAAATAT
>JAQWBH010000008.1 GCA_028707405.1 Parabacteroides sp.
CAATTTGTAAGCCCCAAAGATATAATCGGGCTAAAAGTCAATCCTATAGGAGGAAAACTCCTTTCAACTTCGCATGCAGTAACTAAAGCTGTAATTAAACAACTCACAGAGGCAGGAATACCTAAAGCAAACATTATTATCTGGGACCGTAGAGGCGAAGATCTGGATAACGCAGAATTTACAGCCGAAAACTACCCGGGAATAAAGATAATGAGCACTGAATATAAAGATGCAAAAGGGAATCTGGCTGATGAAAATGGAAAATTCTATAGCGAAAATGAAGTAGACAAAAATCAATATTTCTATGTTGATGTTGATGGAGTCTATGATAAAGAAACAATGCCTTATATGACAAACGGAGGTAAGAACTCGTACTTTACAAAAATTTGCACTGAAAAAGTAACAAAAATCATCAACATCCCGATAATCAAAAATGCAGGAGCATCAATTACTGTTTGCATGAAAAATCTGGCTTTTGGTTCAATCACCAATACAGGACGACTGCATCAAGCCATGTGGCACGAAACGTGTGCTTATGCTTGTGCCTTTCCACCGATACGCGACAAAGTCGTCCTCAATATTGCAGACGGCTTAGTCAGTAATTTTGATGGAGGTCCCGGTGCTGATCCTCAATTTATCTATCATGCAAACACACTGGTTGTAGGAACAGATGCTGTTGCAGTGGATCGCATCTGTTATGATATAGTACTTAATAAACGCATTAAAGAAGGCGTTCAACAAAAAGAGAAAGAAGGTGCACGTATATTCATGGACATTGCTCAAAAGCTAAATTTGGGAATTGCAGACAAGGCTAACATCAAACTAGAAGAGATAAATCTGAACGTATGAAGAGAAATTGGACGACACCCTTATTCCTTTCGCTGTTCCTGGCCATCGTACCCACTCTTCTTCTCGGACAGAATCCAGAAGTGAAACGCGAGAGATCCTTTACGGGCGATGGGCTTTATGGCTTTATGGATGGTGGAGCTGAACAATATCTGGAATATGGCGTTAGCAAACTTGTTACACGCGATATAGTATTCAAAGGGGAAGAATATACAATAGATATCTATGATCTGCCGACGGCAGAAGATGCTTTTGGAATCTATTCACTCCACATATTCAAGTGCATAGATAAAGACATGCAGGGCTGCATTGACTGCCTATCAACCTATCAAATGCAGGCAGTTAAGGGGAATCAATATGTTTCCATTGTATTTCCTTCAGGCACAGAAACGGCCAGAAAGAACGCAAACGAACTGATCCGATATTATGTAAAAACAGACCAGAAACATACTCTTACTCTCCCAGCAGAGCTCAAGTTAACAATGCCTTATTCACTGAAAGTAAAATATCTCCGTGGTCCCATAGCTCTTTCAGAAGCAAGCCTCACCTTATCCAAACAGTTGATTGGCGTTAAATACAGCAAAATATGGTTTATTCCTGAAAAAGAAACCAAAAGCTTTAAAGCTCTCATCTATTTGGTAGACAAGAAGGAGCTAACAAATCTGAAGGCGAAAACAAAAGAATCGAACATAATAAATGAAGGTAACAATTTCCTTTATATAAAAGGCATTGAAGCAGAAGACGACAGCCAGGAGGGAAATCATGATGGTTTTGGATTCTAAAAAGCTAAATAGCCCCAAAACATATAGCACATATATACAAAAAAGAAGCGGCCTAATTAGAAGTCGCTTCTTTTTTGTATATTTATTATATGAATATCTACTTCACCATTTTCAGTTCATTGATCAGACGAGGACATTTACCCCATTTATCTATCATAAACAAAACATAGCGAATATCTACACCAATCGTACGCTGTAGTTCTGGCTCGAAAGCTATATCTCCACTCATAGCTTCCCAGTTTCCATCAAAAGCAAGGCCAATCAAGCGTGCATTCTTATCGAACATCGGACTCCCGGAGTTTCCACCCGTAATATCATTATTTGAAAGGAAACAAAGTTGAAGATCACCTTTTTTATTGGCATAAGGTCCAAAATCCTTATCACGAACCAACTTCAAAATATCCGGTTGAACATAAAATTCATCGTTATCAGGGTCTTCTTTTTGAAGAATTCCTCGTTGCGTTGTAAAATAATCATACCATGCTGCGTCATAAGGATGATAGCCGCCAATAGAGCCATAACTAAGCCGCATCGTAAAATTAGCATCTGAAGAGAGTGCCTTTTCAGGATGCATTTCTTTCAAAGCAGCAAAATACAAACGTTCCCCTTTCTCGATTTCATATTGGAAATCGCTAATATTTTGTTGTAAATCAAAAAGCGAGATAAGAACAGACAGACTTAATTCTGCTGCCGGATCCTTCTTAAGTTTTGCATACTCCTTCGGGTCACGAAGCATCTTTTCGACCTTATCTAAAGATAAAATAGACGTTTTCTTAAATAAATCGGCTGCATATTTGTCATAATCACCTTTGTACTTTTTATCAATTTTCTGATAAACTTCCGGCAAAAACTCAGGCGAAATATGTTGTTTTGCCACTTTCATCATGGCTGCCAAAACAGACTGGTCTAAAGTTGCATCATAATCTTTAAAGAACGGTTTCAAATTATCTTCAATGAATTCATCAATTTCTTTGGGAGTGGAACCTTTTACATCCACACCCTGTATCATACGAGCCAAATGGATGATCTCTGCTCCATTAGCAAATGTTTCAGCCAAATAGGTAATGTTCTTGCGGTATTCATTTGAAGATGTATACCCCTTCTTTAACAAGTCCAATACTTCTCCATACTTTGCCTTCCGCTCAGGCGTCTGTTCAACCCACTTCGCAAAAGCAGCTTCTTCCGCTTCTTTACGAGCTACGACATCCAAATTAATCAACCCTTTATTCATTCCAATAGAGTTTTTCCAATAGTTTGAACTTCCCTGATATTTAGATGCATATTTTATACGTGTAGCTTCATCAGCATCCATAGCCTTTTTCCAGATGGCCTGCTTTATTCCCCTAACTTCAATCCGAGGTTTGTTGCTGTCTTCCATCCGCTGTTTAACTCCCCAAGAACTTAAATAGCGTTCTGTACTTCCCGGAAAGCCCAAAGTCATCACAAAGTCTCCAGATTCATAACCTTGCATAGAAATCTCAACGACATACTTTGGCTTATAAGGCTTATTATCTTTACTGTAACTTGCCGGTTTATTATCGGCATTGGCATACACACGAAAAACCGAAAAATCACCGGTTTGACGTGGCCACATCCAGTTATCTGTATCTCCTCCGAATTTTCCTATAGAACTTGGTGGAGCAAAAACCATTCGAACATCTCTATAGACGTCATATACAACCAAAAAATATTTATTATTATTATAGAACGGAATAACATCAGCTGCCTGAAATTCATTATTACCTATCGAATCGGCTATAACCTGACCTAAAGAATCTGCCATAACTAAACGCGTGCGTTCGTCTTTTATGGTGTCAATAACAGCATTAATCCGGGCACTGACATCAACTGTCTCGCGAAGATAACGAACACTCAGCCCTGGGACCGGCAATTCTTCATCTTTATTCTGAGTGATAAAACCATCTTTCAGATAATCATGTTCAACACTACTTAACTGCTGAATAGAACCATATCCGCAGTGATGATTAGTAAAAATAAGACCTTCATTGGAAACTGTAACCCCTGTACACCCCCCACCGAAAATGACTACAGCATTAGCAACACAAGGATCAGTCTCACTATATAATTTATCATAGGACGGGACAAATCCCAGCTCCTTCATTCTTGCCAAATTTTGCTGATTCAATTCTTTCAGCACCCACATGCCTTCATCAGCAAAGACTTGGCCAGAAGCGATTAAAAGCAGTAAGACTGCCCACAATTTTCTCATTACACTCATTCTATTTTTATTCTATTATTAGTTTTATATTCTTTGCATTCATCCGTGCCGCAAGCCAATTTTGCATTTTTTGCTGCTCGGCTGCACGTATCTTAGTTACACTCTTTATATACACTAAAAGTACAGAGTCCGTTTGCGTTGTAGCCGTATTTATCAGATAAGTACGCGAACAGGAAACCTGATCTACACCAGGAAACAATACCTTTAATTCAGGAACCAATTTCGATGTCATCTGATCATTGCTGTGATACCAGTTCAAATTGTGCTTCAAAGAATCAATCAGCAACGACTGCTGCCTAAGAATCTCTTCACTGTTATGATACAAATCCTGAATCAATAAACTCTTCAGCTGATTAATGTCCGTCGCTTGATTAAAGCCTTGCTGAACTAATAAAGAGACCTCCTTTAATCCATAACTGGGAAGTTTGGATTTTGCGCGAGCAATCATTTGATCAGGTACTACATCTCCAATTAAAATCACTTTCAACTCCTTCAAATTATGAGTAGTTGTTACCTTCTTACTTAATACTTGTGTGTTAGGAAAATTCAATTCTTCAGCAACAAATGTACGCACACGCTCATTAAAATAACTTGTCCTAATCAAATTATAACTTAAGAAAAGACTAGGCACTATGGTAAAAAAAACAATCACTCCCACATAACGCGTTACTTTCTTTTCTGCTTTTTTATCTAGAAAAACCTTTTTCGGATATTTCAATACTCTAACCACCAAATAAGTAGACAAACTGATAAAAACCGTATTTATAAAGAAAAGATAAAAAGCTCCGAAGAAATAATACAAATTTCCGGTTGCCAAACCAAATCCGGCAGTACATAGAGGAGGCATCAATGCTGTTGCTATAGCAACCCCTGGAATAACATTTCCTTTGCTCTTGGTTGAACTGGCCACAATACCCGCCAAACCACCAAAAAAAGCAATAAGTACATCATATAATGTAGGCTGAGTACGAGCAAGAAGTTCACTTTGAGCTTCGCTGATAGGAGTGATTAAAAAAAAGACAGTCGATGTAATCACACTTAAAAGAACTGCCATAATAAAATTACGAAATGCCCGCTTTATTAATTCAAAATCAGAGATTCCCAATCCTAAACCGAAACCCATTATCGGTCCCATCAATGGTGAAATCAACATTGCACCGATGATAACAGCTGTTGAATTAATGTTTAATCCTAAAGAAGCGACAAATGTGGCAAAGATAAGTACCCATAGATTAGTACCCTTAAACTCAACCCCCTTCTTGATAAATTCGATTGTTTCAAGTTCATCCTCTTTATCTTGGCGCACATCAAAATTGCGAATAAAAAAGTCTTTGATGGCTCTTTGCAATATTCCTTTCTCCATAACTTTTTCGTTTGAAAACTGCCGTTTATACCTGGATACATTGATTTTTACCTTTACAAGTGCAAACGAACGCAAAGATATGAAGAAAAACAGAATGAGTAATATTTGCAAGGCTATAGGTTAAAATAAATAACTATTTTTGATTATATTAATCATAAAAAATATACCTTTGTATGACATACGTTATGACATAATAGAAAAGAAAGAATGCAAAAATGTAAGAATGGGGGAATTGAAGTATGTGGAATTATACTAATAATGTTACCATTGTTAGTGAATCATATTACAGCCTCTACCATTGTTGCATCTTCAGAAAAAAAATCACTTCAAAACACTTTATTATTCGCTATAACACCAAAGCAAAAACTTGAAGCCCTTACAAATCTGATGGATTTTACCCATCAACAAGAACAAAGGACCTACGCAGAACATCTATATCAGGAAGCGCTTAAAGAGAATAATAATTATTATAAAGAGGCGGCTTTAACTGAATTACTTCGCTACTATGTCAACAACGACATTAAAGATACAGCTGCTATTTATTTAAAAGAAGCCAAAAAGGTATTACCCAAAAAAGCGGCTGACTTTCTTTGTACATACATGAAAACAATCATGGATGTCAGAGTCGTTTTTTATACACATGGTAAAAAAAGAGAAAAACTCATCAAATATTATAAGCTAAAAGAAGAAACCGAGCCTAATTTAACAGTATTAGACAAAATGTCAATCAATTATGTGCTGGCTATGAGTTTCACACAACGAATTGATCCTGGTAATGAAACCGCCTGGAATAGCCAAATCTGCTATCACTTTAAAAAAATAATTAAGTTATCAGATAATATTCCTCTCCGTTATTCCTATCAATTCCGTTTGAACCCTCTCAATATGCTTGCCTTGTATTCTTTGACAAGGAAAGAACAAGTAAATTATGCTTTTATCTATTTAGATATGCAAAAAAAGTATTTGTCGACAAACGAAATGAAAAAGAGACCATATGTATCAAAAAGACATTTACTTAATGCATACTCACTCCTATCGATTGCAGTTGAAGAACTCGGTAAAAATACAGCAAGCCAATACTTCCGAGAATATAAAAAACTAATGAAAAAATATCCGCAAGATGACCCAGTAGGTGAATATAATCTCTACTTCACCTCTTGCAATTATTATATGAAGATTAAGGATTTCAGGAAAGCAACCAATTACTGTGATTCCATTATTCATTATCTTAAATATGGCCCTCTAAACTCTACACTATCCGATAATGTAATACAGATTCTCAAAGATAAAACAAACTGTTTGGACAGTCTTCATGACTATAGAGGAGCTTATGAAACCTATAAACAATATGTTTCTCTGCTTGACTCTGCCAGAGTAAAAGACATGCAAAGTAAAGTCAATGACTTAGAAATAAAGAAACAAGTAGATCAGATTGTAATTGAAAAGAAAGCACTGGAACTAGACTTGCAAAAGAGTCACACCACGCTTTATCTGCTTATGACACTATTTATATTATCTATTGCAGCCGCTATCTATGTTTTTTTTAAATTAGGAAAAATCCAATTACTATACAAAAATCTACATAAGACAAATAATCTGCTCAAGATAACTCAAAAAAAAGCAGAAGAAAGCGAACAGATGAAAAACTCATTTATCAAAAACATGTGCCATGAAGTAAGAACACCTCTCAATGCAATCAACGGCTTTGCAGAACTGATTTCAGACGAAAAGACAAGTCCTGAAGAAAAAAAAGAATTCAGTAAAATCATCTTTGCAAACTGCAATGACATCACATCAATGATGAACAATATACTAGTCATTTCCGAAATTGATAACAGCCAGAGTATGTTTGACATGGCTCCTATTCATTTGGATGTAATCTGTCAATATGAGATGATGAACTTAAAAAAACTCAAAGCAAAGGCAAATATATTGTATTCCATAGAAGGAGATAAGAATAATGACCTCGTCTTTTCAGCGCAAAACCAGCTTTCTGTGATTATAGCCAATTTACTGGATAACGCCAATAAATTTACTGAGTCCGGTGAAATAATTCTGGCATATAAACATGATGATACTGGAAAACGAATGAATATCAGTATTTCTGACACTGGCTGTGGAATACCTGCTGACAAAAGTGAATGGATATTCAAACGTTTCACCAAGAATAATGAATTCATCCCCGGATCTGGTCTTGGTTTATATATGTGTAAGCAAATTGCCTTACATTTAAGGGGAAGTCTTATTTTAGACACAGTCTACGAGGATGGTGCACGCTTTATCCTTTCATTACCCTTACCAGAATAATAATAAAAAACATCACCTCACTTTCTAAAAAAACGCCCAACATAAGGCAATTCTTTTAATGGCATATCTTTCTTAACAATAATACTCAAGAAAAGAACAAGCAATACTGTACGATAAGTCAGTCTCAACGCTATGGAACTAATATGAGGAATTGTTCCTGCCGCATAAAATATAACCGCAAGAATACCATAAAATACAGCCGATTTGATATCATACTGTATCGGATAATATTTCTGCCCGATAACATACGAGAGGATCATCATCAACAAGTTACTGGTAAAAGAGGCCCAAGCACAAGCCATATATCCGTAAATCGGCGCAAAAACCACGATGATTAGGACGGTGACTACACATCCAATAGTTGAAAAATAAGCTCCCCATTTGGTCTGGTCAATGAGTTTATACCAAAAAGAAAGATTAAAATATATACCAAAAAAGAACTCTCCCAGCATCACAATAGGCACGACACGAAGCCCTGGATAATACTCGCTAGCCACAAAATGCTTCAGAATATCCAAATAGTAAATAACGCTAATAAAGATGACTAGTGAGAAGATAATGAAATATTTCATCGCCTCAGAATAAGCTCTAGTATTGTCGCCCTCACTCTTGTTTTTGGCAAATATAAACGGTTCATAAGCATAACGAAAAGCTTGTATAAACATCACCATCACAACAGCCACTTTAAAACAAGCTCCATAAATACCTAATTGTGTATTTGCTTCCAGTTTATCTTCAAACAGAAATGGAAAGAGAATCTTATCGGCTGTTTGATTGAAAATTCCAGCAATGCCTAATATTAATATAGGGAATGAATACTTTAGCATCTGCTTCAATAACGAAAAACAAGCCTTTTGGCGAAAACCAGGAAGCATGTCTGGCACTAACAAAAGAAAGGTCACCAATGAAGTAATAACATTAGCAATAAAAATATAGCCCACTTGATAATGCGGTTTATAAAACCAACTAATAGTATTAGGCATTTTTTCAGCAATAATCGGACAAATAATCAAAAAGAAAATGACCAATATGATATTGAGAAAAATATTCAACAGCTTCAGGCCTGCAAAACGCAATGCCTTCCTTTGAAAGCGAAGAAATGCAAACGGAATGCAACAAAACGCATCTACGGCAACAATTCCTGCCATCATTCCAACAAACTCTGGATGAGCCTCATACCCTAAAGAATGACTTACAGGTATCAGTGAACTGAATATAATCAGCATGAAAAAAATTGAAGTAGCACCAATACTCAGCATTGTTGTTGAATAAACCCTCATCGGCTCATGAATCTCCTTCTTATTCATGAAACGAAAAAAGCCTGTCTCCATACCATAAGTAAGAATCACCATCAACAAAGCGGTCCATGCATACAAATTAGTAACAATACCAAAATCACTTTCCGACTCCAACACTCTAGTATACATCGGGACAAGCATCCAGTTCAAAAATTTTCCTATGATGCTACTCAACCCGTATATTGCCGTCTCACCAGCGAGACGCTTCATTCCTCCTGCCATACTTTTTTCAATCAAATAAATTTGCCTGTTTGCCTCCTACCGGAGTACGACCTAAATGAGTATATGCTAATTCTGTCACTTCTCTACCTCGGGGTGTCCGCTTCAAAAATCCTTCCTTGATAAGGAACGGCTCATAAACTTCCTCTACAGTTCCTGGATCTTCGCTTATAGCCGTTGCAATCGTTGTCAACCCTACAGGACCTCCATTAAATTTATCTATCACGGTTGTAAGCAGTTTGTTATCCATCTGATCCAAACCGTACCGATCTATATTAAGCGATTCAAGAGCGAAGCAGGTAATGGCCTTATCTATAGTTCCCGAACCTTTCACCTGTGCAAAGTCGCGCACACGACGAAGCAAGGCATTTGCCACGCGAGGTGTTCCACGACTACGAGAAGCGATCTCACGGGCAGCATTCAATTCACATTTTACCTTCAAAATATCAGAACTACGAAGCACGATCTTGGTAAGCGTATCAGTGTCATAATATTCCAGATGCAGATTAATGCCGAAACGAGCACGAAGCGGGCTAGTCAACAAACCGCTACGTGTTGTTGCCCCTACTAATGTAAATGGAGACAAATCAATCTGTATGCTTCGGGCGCTTGGCCCTTTATCAATCACAATATCAATGCGATAATCCTCCATAGCTGAATATAGATATTCCTCAACGATAGGGCTCAACCGGTGTATCTCATCTATAAAAAGCACATCATTCTTCTCCAAAGAAGTAAGTACGCCGGCTAAATCACCTGGTTTGTCGAGGACAGGTCCTGATGTAACTTTGAATCCCACACCTAACTCATTTGCAATAATATTGGAAAGTGTTGTTTTCCCTAAGCCTGGAGGTCCATGAAGCAGGACATGATCAAGTGGTTCCTTACGCATACGAGCTGCCATAACAAACACCTTCAAGTTTTCGACGACTTTTTCCTGTCCACTAAAATCATGGAAAGAAAGCGGACGTAAAGCATTTTCATATTCTTTTTCGTTTTCCGGAATCCGGGCTTCTCGTATGTCAAATTCGTCTTCCATATCTCTACTATTATGCGACAAAGGTAAGCATTATTTGAGAAGAATAAACATGAGGGTTAACGTAATATAAACTTTTGATTATCTTTGTCTCATATTTATCAATAACATGGAAGGACTTAATATTCTCAACAAAGCAACTACTCGACGGAATTTATTCATTGCGACACTTCTATTTGCATGTCTCATGAGCTGGAGCAGCAACCACCTAACAACAACACCAACAAAGAGTGATCTGCATTTTACTAAGCCAGCTGCGATTTGGGATGAAGGCATTCCCCTCGGTAATGCAACCATAGGGGCGTTAGTATGGCAAAAAGGCGAAGCATTACGTTTTTCGCTAGACCGTACCGACTTGTGGGACTTGCGTCTTTCCGATAGTCTCAAAGGACAAAATTTTCGCTTTGCCTGGATACGGGAGCAAGTGGCAAAAGGAAACTATCAGGCTATCCAAAAGAAGTTCGACCTCCCCTACGAAGATCAAGCAGCACCCTCAAAAATTCCTGGAGCCGCCATCGAATTCACGTTAACTAATGCCGGCAAGGTCAACTCTGTGCATCTGTTTCTCCAAAATGCTTTGTGCGAAGTACACTGGTCCAACGGAACGATTCTGAAAACTTTCGTACATGCCACAAATCCTATCGGATGGTTTGAGTTCGACAACCTGAAAGGAGATATCAAGCTGATACTTAAAACACCTTCCTATCAAGGAAACAGTTCTACGGAGAATCATAACTCGGTGGATGGACAAAGTCTGAGTCGCTTGGGATATGAGCAAGGCACCGTGGAAGAAAAACCTGGACAGATATTCTACCATCAAAAAGGTTGGAACGGATTCTATTATGATGTCAGCGTAAAGTGGATGCAAAAAGGACAACGCCTCTATGGCGTCTGGAGCATCACCTCATCGCTCAGCAACGATAAGGCAAGCCGCGAGACTTCCGAAGCGATAAAACGTGGCATAGAAAAAGATTATCATACTCATTTTGACTTCTGGAACCATTTCTGGGCTACTTCATCTGTCACTATACCCGATCCTATATTACAAAAACAATACGACAATGAAATGTATAAGTTTGGTTCTGCCACTCGCGAACACTCCTATCCTATTTCACTGCAAGCAGTATGGACCGCCGACAATGGCAACCTACCTCCGTGGAAAGGCGACTATCATCACGATTTGAATACTCAGCTTAGTTATTGGCCTTCATACACAGGAAATCATCTGCAGGAGGAATTGGGCTATCTGAATACACTATGGAGCCAACGTAGTGTGTATAAAAAATATACTCGCAATTTCTTTGAGACAGACGGAATGAATATACCCGGTGTATGCACACTGACAGGTGAACCTATGGGCGGATGGGTGCAATACTCAATGTCGCAAACGGTCGCAGCTTGGTTATCACAACACTTCTATCTTCATTGGAAATACTCGATGGATCGCACCTTTCTAAAGGAACGTGCCTATCCATTCATCAAAGACGTGGCTACCTTTCTGGAGCAGATGACGAAAGTGGATAAAAACGGAACACGGACACTCACACTAAGCTCCAGCCCAGAAATATTTGATAATTCAAACAAAGCTTGGTTCAAGACCATCACCAACTACGACCTGTCCCTGATACGCTTCGTATTTGGTGCTGCATCGGAACTAGCCAGCGAACTAAAGTTGCCCAACGAAGCGTCTCACTGGAAGAATCTGAAAGCCCAACTGCCGGAGTTTGATCTGGATGCCGATGGAGCTCTGACATTCACCAAGGGCTTCCCCTACAGCCGGTCGCATCGCCACTTCTCTCATGCCATGTCGATTTATCCCTTGAGCCTGATTGACTGGAGTCAAGGTCAAAAGTCACAAGGCATCATCCGCGCCACGTTAAAAAAATTAGACGACATTGGTCCAGATTACTGGACGGGATATAGCTACAGCTGGTTCGGCATCATGAAAGCCCGTGCTTTCGACGGCGAAGGTGCATCGCAAGCACTCCACACGTTTGCCGAATGCTTCTGCCTGCCAAACACATTCCATGCCAATGGCGACCAAACCAAGAGCGGCAAATCCAAGTTTACCTATCGTCCCTTTACGCTGGAAGGCAACTTTGCCTTCGCTGCCGGCATACAAGAGATGTTACTACAGAGCCATACAGGTATCATCCGCCTATTTCCGTCTGTTCCTAAAGAGTGGAAAGATATTTCGTTTCATAAACTTCGCGCCATGGGAGCCTTCATTGTTTCGGCTGAAATGAAAGCAGGCCAGATTCGGCATGTGACAATTGAACCCGAACAGGGTGGTCTTTTCAAAATAGCGATACCTAAAGATTCAAAAGTAACATCTATTAAAGGCATTGAGGGTAAAGAACTGTTCAATGACAGCATCCTCTCCTTTAATACCATCAAAGGGCAAACGGTAACGATTGAGATGTAACCTTCTATCTATTGTATGTTCAATTTTTTACGCATTTCATTCGATAGGGCCGCTTTATGAATCATTACATAGATCGTTTTAGCACGAACAAAGCTTTCCGACATGTTCAGATATCCACCAAAATTATTACGATCAGTACCCCAGGAGTTTTTCGTAATATAGTACTTCGTGCCATTCTGATCCTTCACAATCCCTATAACGTGCATCAGATGATCATCGGTAGTCACAAAAGCTTCATAACCCTGCTGACGAATCTCAGGTGTCACCTTTACTTCTGGATAAGGATGTTCAAACTTAAAGACTTCATTCATACGTGACTGTTCGTCCATCTTTTCGAAACGAGCACGGTCGGTTTCGGAGAAATTTTCAACCTTTTCTACTTCCGGATTAATTGCGACGCCATTCTTGAATGAAAAACCCCGTTCGCTCACATCGCCGTCCCAACAAACGGTATAACCATGATTCAGCGCATAATCGACGGCCGATATCATTTCATCAAGAGGAATATTGTACATCAGCGAGTGCTCCCAGTTATCGGGCACTTCAACATCAAACTTTTGATAATATGGATGATGTGTAAAACTGGTCAGTTCTATATAATTATCCATGTTCAGTCCCAATGAAGCGGCAAAGCTTTTAGATGTATACTCTTTACCATGATATTTAAACTTATCTGGGATCTTTCCCAAATAGGTATCAAACAAATTGTTAACTAATTCGTAATATTGCGGAGTACGCTGTTTTTCCTTAACAGCTACATCGGCTATTGCCTGCATGAATCGTACCATCTCGGAATGGTTATGTATTAGCGAAGCATAGTTGATCCCATGATATGCCTCCTCAGGTACGATTCCCACCTGACGGAATGCGTTCATCCAGGTATGAGAAAGACTTCCTTGACCTATATTTCCATGGCCACCACGCAAATAGTTATCTTGCAACTGATTGATGTATTTCTGGCGGACAATAAACATTTCTGACAAATCATACGTACCTTTACCCATACGCAGCAGTTCGGATTCCATAAACGAGGTTGTGGCAAAGCACCAGCATGTACCGGTTGCAGCCTGATTCTTCACCGGTGTGGCCTCCAGGCGCACAATATCTGTAAACTGATAGCCTTGAGCCAATACAGATAGCGACAACGTCAAGGCACAAGAAATAATCAATGCTTTCATCTTCATATCACTTATTTATTCTTAAAAATTCAATTCTAAACTCATCTGTGTCGCTCCTTCTCGAACTGCGTTCTCCATGAAGTCTCAAGTCAGTCCCAGAAAGATCAAAAACCACGTGCAAACATCTTCCAAAACTCGTCAGCCATTTCCTGCCAGCGGTGCATTTCGGCTCCGACAAAATCGGCCGTATATCCCGTTAAAAAAAACCGCGCCTCAGCCTCTCCTTTGCTATTCGACAACGTCTTATAACGATTTTCAACATAAGGGAGCTCGCTCTGTCCCTTCTCTTGAAAATGGTGAATAGCAGCATTCATCGTATCTTTTGTCAGTCCCCAGCGGACCGTTGCCAGTTTGTTGGCATGTCGGAACGCCCAGATAGCTGCATCTTCACGGTGACTCTTCTGTCCACAGATAGCGAAACTGGCCGGGAGCGAAGTTGTTCCCGAAAATATCGGGAAACGCGGGCTCTGAGCCGGATTATCAAATGACATCCATGCAACACCTCCTACAGCGTCAGGCAACCAGCTACGCAACTGTATCACATGCGAATATGAACATTGTGGCACCGCCACAAGTCGGTTGCGTGACGTAGTACCCGGTTTTAATGCATTCAACATTGTTGCCATATCTGTTGTCAGCCATGGGTTAGCTACCGGACTAACGATACTGTCCATCACATTCGTTGCTTCATTTTTCTTAGTCACTTTCAAGTTTTTAATATTACTCCACGTCGTACCGTCGTAATATTCACCTAATAATGCCATTACATCAGTCACACTTAACGGTTTATCGGGCTTCACGCTAAAGGGCATTTCTTCTACATCATACGACAAATGCAACGACGGTGCTACCTTGTCAAGCAAAAAATATTCGCGCACACTATAGTTCTTCTTTTCACCGAAATAGTTGCCACCAGTGTAGGCCTTCCAAAACTTAAATGGCTCCTTACCGTCCCAAAATCCCATCTTCTTGGCAACCGTATAAACATTATTGGAAGCCATATAATAATCACTGTCCTTTAAATCAAGCTTTGAAATACGCGACACATTACCGCAAACGGCCACCTCATCGTCCGGCACGCGCACAGCTGCCCAAACAGCGCCTATCTTGTCAGGTCCTTCACCATATATTTCCAGCTGCCACACCTCATTCGGGTCAGCAAAAGAGAGGCATTCGCCTGAATCACCATATCCATACTTTGCCACAAGTGTACCGATCAGGCGAATAGCTTCGCGAGCTGTCGTACAACGCTGCAGTACAATCTTCTCAAGTTCCTCAATCATGAACATTCCTTTCTCATTTTCCAACTCCTTACGACCTCCGATAGTACTCTCTCCAATGGCCAACTGTCTTTCGTTAAGACAAGGATAACCTGTGTTGAGATACTGATAGGTTGAACGCACTTCGGGGATAACACCTTTCTGCTCCATCCCTGTTCGATCGTCAACCGATTCGGTATGCAGTTTTCCGGAATACACGGCAAGCGTTGTATCACGCTCATAATGGACCCCAGGCACAATCGTCATCCACGTACGATAATTGCCATCGCATGTGTGGCTGGTCATTACAGAACCATCTGTCGAGGCCTTCTTGCCCACCATAATACTGGTGCAACTTTCGGGAGTGTTTTCTGCCCGAGCATATTCAATTTTCTGAGCGATCAAGGCCTGACAATACACGCTCATTGCCAAAGAGAAAATAAAAAGTCTATTCATGGACTACAAATTAGTTATTAAAGCGGCTAAAGATACAAACTTCTTGCCAAATAAGACTTTCGTAAGAATATAAAAAGAGCAGGCACATATCTTATTGTGTCTGCTCCCGATTGAGTGCGGCTGAAGGGACTCGAACCCCCACGCCGTGAGGCATCAGATCCTAAGTCTGACGTGGCTACCAATTACACCACAACCGCATTTTCATAATAACACTGCAAAGTAACAAAACTTTTTGTCAATCTGCAACGTTTCGCCTAAGAATTTGTTTTCATTGCACTCCAACCGTATCTTGCGGATTCATTATCCGTGCCATAGCGGCATCAATAATCGTATCTTTTCCCTTTGCAATATCTTCATTTGTAAGCGATACTTTAACATCCGGGTCAATGCCGAACTCTGTGTGCTGCATGTTCACATCAAGCATCGGACAAGCCGAAAAACGGACGCTCCAACCGATAGGTAGCTCCGAACTGAACGGAAGTCCGCTGCCTCCACCTGTCCGGTCACCCATAATTGTTACCTGAGGTAGAAGCCGCATTATATTTACAAAGTCGTTCGTTGCACTATAAGAATGACGATTCGTCAACACAATCACCGGTTTCAGCCAACGAATACGATCCGAAGGCGAAAGATACAAAGGATTAGGTTCCGTAAAATCATTATGCCCATTTCCTTTTTTATACTGTGAATAGCCTGTTAATATTTTCTCGGTCAAAAATCGAGAAGCGATACGGTCGGAATAGCTCATAACACCGCCACCATTATCGCGCACATCAAAAATCAATCCTTTACAATTCTTGAAGTATGTGAACATGTAATCGAGATTATTATCACCCACTCCATTACTAAAACTGCCATAATAAACATAACCCACACTGTCATTGGCTAGTCGTGTATATTTCATTCCACCGGCAATTTTATAAGTCGTCCCAATATAATTGTCCTGAAGCTCCGTGTAGAAGTTACGGGGATAATTTTCGTACCAAACCCAGTAGCGCGACTTATCGAACGAAGAAATCAGGTTAGTATGACCGTCCTTAAGCTCGGCAAGCATTTCAGCCAGTTTATCGAACAATGAATATTGGCTCATCGTATCCGAAATCTGTACGCTGTAACGTTCGTGCACTTCATTCCAATCCACGTTCTTATATGCAAAAAAACAGTAGTTTTCATCCAGAATCTTCCACAATGCCTCAAAGTTTTCACGAGGTGAAGAACTGAATTCAGCCCCTTTCTCACAGCTAGAGAAAAGGATACTCAGTAAAATAATACTATATAAGATATATTTATTCATAGTCTTCCATTAATAGTAAGCACTTCTATATTTGCTCTTATCCTTCAGATTTTTTCCGCCAAAGGCGATAAACTCTTTAACTATACCAATCATAAAAGCATTGGAAATCACGTGTGTCTTTATATCGTTCACATTCGTACGATACATACTATTAAGATAACCCATCCGCACCGTAAAGCTACCAACAGGAATATCTAAAGTAAAATAGTTACGCATTACTTGTTTATTATGAAATGAACTAACACGGATAAGCCCTTCTGTATCGCCTTCGCTGATGAAATAATAAGGTTGTCCTTTATTCAGCGAAAACAGGACTCCGGCAAAAGGGACTTCCATCTGATAACGGAATGTCAGAGGCAACTGGGCAACACAAAAATTGTAAATTGCCATACCTGACAAATTCAAGTCGAAATCAGCTTTTCCTGAAACCGGATTATTGCTATTACGTGTATTATAAAGAAATCCCCCTGATATTCGTGTCGAAAGTCCTGTGAGTAACTTCAATCCATCTATAGGCAACTCAGTAAAACGGTAATGATAACCTAAGTCATAATCCACAAATCCAGCATATATATTAGCCGTCTCGGCTCCGTTATGCGTGGAACCGAACTCCACATTGACCAATTGCTGCCGCGAAATGTGTTCGTCGGCAAGGCAGGTTACTCTCATTCGTTCATTCAGGACACGCATCATCAAGCCTGTATAATTGATATTGATACCCGGCGACAAATAAGTGTCTTGTAAATTATATCCTCCAATACCAATCATTGTACTTTCATCGGTAGATAAAGGGGCCTCCCTCTGTGCCGCAAGCGACAATGAGACACCAATTAATCCTCCTATCAGCCAAACTGTTCTCTTCATAAATTACTTATCAAACAGATTCATCTGTCCCGTAATCTCATCCATAATATCGGAATCAGTTTTTTCTTCCTCTTCTTCCATTTCGGAATCCCCTCCGCTAGAAGAGCTTTCATTGGGCTGTCGTAAAGTAAACTTACGTATCGGCTCCAGCTCATTAATTGTCTCGATATCAAAAGTAGAAATACGTTTGCCTTTGGCCTTAAAGCCCTTTACAGAAATAAATTCCTCTGCGTCGAGGACCAACGATTCGCGAAATGAATCGTGGCCTCCAAATACCGCCTCAATTCGTGCATACATCTCGTCTGTCAAAAGGATCAAACGACTATTCGGATTCTCATTAAGAAAGTTTTGCTTCTTGCTGCCTGCTTCAAATACAAAGCGTTTTAAATAATAATAATTCTGCTCACCATCGAAATAAGCAGCCGTCCAAATCTTATTGGCATCAAACTTTTCAATCACCAGAATATCCTGTTCATAATGATTACTCAAGTCGAAATTTGTCGTATAAAAATCACCACTCTGCAAAACAACTAATATTAGATCGTTACTCTGAAACTCTCCCAAATCTTCACCCCGCCCATCGTAATTCAAACGTAGAATATCACGATCGAACCATACCATACGTCCGCCCAATGTTGAAGAGCCTTTTTGCTTCAGCGTAATCTTATGAACCTCTGCTTTCGTCAGAATATTACCCATAGAAGCCCGGCCTTTAATATTTATCTCACTAAAATCCTTCTCAAACACTAAGAGCTTCTGGCGAGGTTTAGGTTTCAGTATCACCTTTACTGTTTCGGCTTCACCATTTGGGTTCGCACTGAAATAGAGCACTCTCGACCCTTCCGTTCCCTTGGTTACAGTATATTCTTTATCGCGAGTGACACCTGTTACTGCAAAGCGCTTGATAAAATTATAGCCCAGTTTACCATCGCGATATATCACATTATAAATCGTCCGACTATCGTTTCGATTAAATATATTGACATAAATTACATCCTTACCAATAAACATTTTATCACTTACCTTCACGATCTTGTACGTACCCTCACGATAAAAGATAATAATATCGTCAATATCTGAACAGCTACAGATACATTCATCTTTCTTTAAGCCTGTCCCAATAAATCCTTCAGCTCTGTTAATATAAAGCTTTTCATTTGCTTCCACCACCTTTGTCGCTTCAATTGTATCGAAGCTGCGTACCAGAGTCATCCGCTCATGTTTGCTTCCGTATTTTTCCTTAAGCATCATAAACCAGTCAATGGTATATTCCACAATATGTGCCAGGTGGTTGTTAGTTTTTTCTATTTGAATTTTATACTGAGCAATCTGTTCATCACACTTGTTGGAATTAAACTTGAGGATACGTCCCATCTTAATCTCCATCAACTTCAAAATGTCATCCCGTGTCACTTCACGAATCAGATTCGGCTTGAATGGAGTAAGACGCATGTCTACATGAATTACTGCTTCACCCATATTGTCCGCATTTTCAAATTCCTTGTCTTTGTATATCCTCTCCTCAATAAAGATTCGTTCAAGTGAGGCAAAGAAAAGCGATTCCTCAATCTCATCTTTTTCAATCTCCAGTTCTTTTTGTAGCAAATTCAGCGTATCATCAGTAGAATGCTTCAGTACATCACTAACTGTCAGGAAGCATGGCTTATCATCCATGATGACACAGCAGTTTGGCGAAATACTGATCTCACAATCAGTGAAGGCATAAAGTGCATCTATAGTTTTATCAGATGAAACGCCAGGTGCCAAGTGTATCAGTATCTCTACATTTCGTGCTGTGTTATCATCAATCTTCTTAATCTTAATCTTACCTTTATCATTAGCTTTCAAGATGGAATCAATAACGATTGATGTAGTTTTTCCATAAGGAATCTCATTGATAACAAGCGTCTTATTATCAAACTTCGTAATTTTTGCACGAACTTTCACTACGCCGCCCCGCTCACCATCATTATATTTACTAACATCAACAAAGCCTCCAGTCTGGAAGTCAGGATACAATGTAAAAGGTTCACCCTTCAGGTAAGCAATAGAAGCATCCAACAGCTCATTAAAATTATGAGGCAATATTTTCGAAGAAAGCCCTACAGCAATACCTTCAACCCCTTGCGCCAGTAACAGTGGAAATTTAACCGGCAAAGTTACCGGTTCTCTGTTGCGGCCATCATACGAAAGTTGCCACAAAGTTGTCTTGGGATTAAAAACCGTCTCCAAAGCGAACTTCGATAGCCGAGCTTCAATATAACGGGAAGCAGCAGCACTATCGCCTGTAAGAATATTTCCCCAGTTCCCCTGACAGTCAATCAGCAAATCTTTTTGACCGAGTTGCACGAGAGCATCACCAATAGAAGCATCGCCATGAGGATGGTATTGCATGGTATGACCTACAATGTTAGCCACTTTGTTATACCGACCGTCATCAAGTTGTTTCATTGAATGAAGAATTCGACGTTGTACCGGCTTCAAACCATCATTGATATGCGGAACGGCACGTTCCAGAATTACATATGAAGCATAATCGAGAAACCAACTCTCATACATGCCCGAAAGATGATATGAGATTCGGCTGTCAGTCTTACTTGGAATCTTATAATCGGAATGCGTTTCTTTATCGGATTCTGCTGATTTCTCCTCCATATTCTCATCTCTATTTATATCGGAAACAGGCTGATCTTCAAGATCGTCTGATAGTTTATCCTTATCTTGCTCTGAAATATCTTTTGGTATCATATATTCACTTGTAAAAGGCTGTAAATATAGAAAATATTGTTGAATTGATAAAATTGTTCATATCAAGAACCATTTTTATTGACTGAATAATAAGGATTTTGAATAATATCAGAGGAAGTTTCGTACATTTGCATAAATAAACTAACTAATGTCATAAACATATGAATGCAAAGTTTTTAATTACTTCGGATAACAGCAGTCGCAGCGAGCTGCTTAAAAAGAAAATCATCCACTATTACATTGCAAACGGTGATGCAACGATAGCCGATATTGGAAACGAATTAAATCTGAGCATCCCCACAGTGACCAAGTTAGTAACCGAGCTTCAGGAAGATGGCTATATCCTCGAATTCGGTAAACAAGATACCAATGGAGGTCGTAAGCCAAGCATTTATGGACTAAACCCAACTTCCGGATACTTCATCGGTGTTGATATGTTAAAAGATAAACTTAGCATCTGTTCCATCGACTTTAAAGGTGAAAAGGTTCATTTAGAAGAAAATATTCCTTATCAAACAGTGAATACACCAGCTGCTTTAGACGAATTATGTATTATTATTAACAACTTCATTAATGCGTTGCCGATAGAAAGAGAAAAAGTATTAGCAGTACAAGTTAATATATCGGGAAGAGTAAACCCAATCTCCGGCTACAGTTATAGCCTATTCTATTTTGAAGAAAAACCGTTGACACAGATTATTGAAGACAAGCTCCACATTAAAACCTTCATAGAAAATGATACTCGTGCAATGGCCTATGGCGAATATATGCAAGGTGTTATCAAAGGAGAAAAAGATGTTTTGTTTGTGAACATGGGGTGGGGATTAGGTATCGGCATTATCATCGATGGCAATCCGTATTACGGAAAATCAGGATTTTCCGGTGAATTTGGACATTTCCGATTCTTCGACAATGAAGTATTGTGTCATTGCGGTAAAAAAGGGTGCCTCGAAACCGGTGCTTCAGGCTCAGCTTTACACCGAATATTATTGGATCGACATAAAGAAGGGAGTAACACTATTCTTGCTGGTAAAATTGACAAAAATGACCCTATCACGATGGACGATATCATGGAAGCAATTCAAAAAGAAGATACACTCTGTATCGACATTCTTGAAGAAATGGCTACAAATCTGGGGAAAGGAATTGCTGGGCTTATCAATGTATTTAATCCTGAGCTAGTTGTTTTAGGGGGAATTTTATCGCTTACAGGCGAATACATTAGCCTTCCTGTAAAAAGTGCAATCCGTAAATACTCGCTCAACCTAGTTAATCAGGACACAGAGATAAAAATCTCGCGCTTAGGCGAAAGAGCTGGAGTATTGGGTGCATGCCTTCTTTCTCGAAGCAAATTATTAGGAATGATCCACTATTAACCTATAGTGTATACAACAAGGCTGTTCCATTTTTTGTGCTTTTCCATGGCTTTATCAACGTTGGCTATTGATCTTTGTTTTTTGCGCCATATGTAAAGTGAAATTTCAAAAAGCATGGTTCAGTTCTTGCCCTCAAGGTCCGTTTCGAAAATGAAGTAGCTAAACCCAAGAAACACCAAATCAAATGGCAGCGAACTTACTCAGACTCCTATCCCAAACAGGTTGTGTATAGACCATTTCTATAGCTTCAGTGGGCGTTGTTGCTACACTCCATAGTTCCAGATGCTGTTCGCGCATGAACATCTCATCGGCAGCTTTGCGAAACATTTCCAACAGTGGATTGTAATAATGATTAATATTTAATATTACGATAGGATTCAGATACAGCCCAAGTTGTTTCCAAGTAATCAATTCTAGCAATTCTTCCAATGTACCACATCCCCCAGGAAGAGCAATCACAGCATCAGACTTATCAGCCATCATCTGTTTACGCTCGTGCATTGAGTCGACTTCTATCAGTTCCGTCAATCCTTTATGATACCAGCCACGACTGACCATAAAATGGGGAATGATCCCAGTCACCATTCCTCCCGCTGCTAAAGTCGCATCAGAAAGAGTTCCCATCAGGCCCATCTTACCCGCACCGTTGATCACACGAATCTTTTGTTTCCCTAACAAATTGCCCAACTCTTCGGCTGCGCGAAAATAAAGAGGATTAATCTGTGTGCTTGAAGCACAATATACACAAACGTTTTGTATCTTATTTCTTTCCATCTCTCACTATTTACCGTACTAATTTATTACAACAGTCAATATTACAAATAAAATTCATAACAACCTCTTATTCTTTTTTAATGAAATATCATTACCAAAAAGAGCAAAATCGCCCAAACAGGGATCCTCAGGAAATATTTTTTTGAGATGTTCGGTAATTTCCTTTGCGGCATTCATGTTGGCCGTTTTCCGTGTTGTCAGGTTCAACTCTTGAGATACCTGATAAACATGTGTATCTAGAGGGATAACCAGTTCATTAGATTTGATAGAATGAGACCAAAGACCTAAATCAACAATTCCATCGCAACGTACCATCCAGCGCAAGAACAATGCCAACCGTTTACATGCACTGTTGCTCGTTACTTCCGGAATACCTCGGATACCGGCAAACATTTCTTGCAACTTCTGTAATGGATCAGTTTCACTAGGTACGGCTAAAAAGGCCTCTTCCATCGAATCGTAACCCAAATAGATTTTTCGCAGACGTGCACACAGTCCTTTCAGATCATCAAATGTATAAAACCGATAAAATGTATCTCGCTTGCCTGCATGCTGCTTTCCCAACGATAAATACTGTTCCTTCATGATCCAACCATATGGACTCTCTCCCATCTGCTCATGGAGCCATTCTCCCTTTTTCACTATTATCTCGCGACGCCCGTAACATATCCATGCGGTCAGAAAGGCTGAAATCTCTATATCCTGCTTCTTAACGAAACGATGCGGGAACTGGATCGGATCGTCTTTAATAAAAGATGTCTCATTATATTTTTTCGCCAATTTCCTTAACTTCTCCTTGGTTTTCTCGTCCATATGTAAATCATTTCTTATGTAAAAATTCAAGCCGTTCGTTTTCTGGATAATGCTCAATAGCATAGCGAAGGGTTGTGCGTGGCATACGGCTGATGTTCTCTTCCAAAAAATCCGTCAACGTTGCCCGGTCCTGTTTTTCCACCTCGCGAAGCATCCATCCCACAGCCTTATGAATAAGGTCTTGCTTACTGCCGAACAACAATGTGGCAATAGCCAACGTATCCTTGAAATCTGAACGATGAATGAAAGCCCATGTCGAAACAATAGCGATCCGCTGTTCCCAAATATTCTCACTATCCGCCCATTCATAAAGGACAGATCTATCTTTGTCCACTAGATATTCGCCGACAATATCGCGACATGACAAATCCACCAAGTCCCAGTTATTACAACGCCGCGCATTCTTTATATAAAAATGATAGATCAACTCACGTTCGCTTACTGAAGTTTTACGACTCTTATAGCGTAAAACCAAAATCAGCAAAGCACATAATCTAGCTTCATGCCAAGGCATATCAATCAATTTCTGCAATTCCTCATACGATGTTTCCTTATTGGCCTTAGCTACAAGACGCGTATGAGGCACAATAACACCAAGGAACTGATCGCCTTCGCCGTAATCACCGGGGGAGGTTTTAAAGAAACGACTCAAATGCCGGGCTTTCTCAGGAGAGCCCAATGAACGCAACGACTCGATGATCACTTCGGCTGTCATGGATGCAGTACTCTGGTAATAGAGCGATCACCTTCAAGGAATCCCATCACATTGTCACAAACCGTACGAGCCATAAGAATTCGAACTTCCAGCGTTTGTGTGCCAATATGCGGAGTCATCACAACATTATCCAACGTCAATAGTTCCGGAAGCGGATAATCACCAAATTCAAAGACATCCAACCCGGCAGCATGAATAGTCCCCTCTTGTAAAGCTCTTACTAAAGCATATTCATCAACCAGTGCACCACGAGAAGTATTGATTAATATGGCTGTTTTTTTCATCTGTTTCAGTTCTGCTTCACCGATGAAATGGTAAGTTTCAGGGGTATACGGAGCATTGACAGAAACAAAATCCGATTGTGCCAGCAATTCTTCTTTAAGAGCATAATGAACATCAAACGCGGCTTCCTGCTCAACAGGCAATTGATGTCGATTATGATACAATACCTTCATATCACAAGCGACAGCTCGCTTGGCTAATGCGGTTCCTATACGTCCCATACCAATAATTCCCAAGGTTTTACCGCTGATATTTACGCCTAAATTTTCCAAAACGCCTACTTTCATATCATGCCCCAATGTCCGCAATTTGCGATCACACTCAGTCAAACGGCGCGCAGCATCTATCATCAACCCTAAAGCCACGTTTGCTGTTGGAGCCGTAACCGGACCGGGCGTATTGGTGACCGTCACTCCTTTAGAAAGACAATATGCCACATCGATATTATTATAACCGACTGCATAATTTGCAACTAACCTCAACTTTGGCGCATGATCGATAAGTTCTTTATTCACCTTAAAATCGAACATCGAACAAAGCACATCATATTCCGGAATCATCTCATACACTTCCTCATAAGTGAAGTCGCGATGATTAGGAAATGTCACATCATATTTACTCTCCAATTCCGTAAAACCTTCACGGAACATGTCATATGTAACTAATACCTTTGTCATACTATTTTGATTAATCGACGCAAAAATACAAATCAATTACCAATAAATCTCTATATTTGTAACCGAAGTAAAACAATTCCATTCATTATGATTCTAAATTATATCTGGATCGCCTTTTTTTTCATTGCATTCGTTGTGGCATTGGCAAGATTATGTATCGGCGGAGATACAGCCGTTTTCACTGATATCATCAACGCTTCATTCGCCTCAGCAAAAACAGGATTTGAAGTTTCATTGGGTTTGACCGGCATATTATCATTATGGCTCGGTATCATGAAAATAGGCGAAAAAGGGGGAATCATACAAACTTTTGCACGATGGGCGACGCCTGTTTTCAGCAAACTTTTTCCTGGACTTCCACCAAACCATCCTGTAACCGGGTCAATGTTTATGAACTTTTCTGCAAATCTTTTAGGACTAGATAATGCGGCAACGCCGATGGGATTGAAAGCAATGCAACAATTACAAGAGCTTAATAATGTTGACAAAAACAGCGCTTCAGACGCCATGATTATGTTCCTTTGCATCAACGCCTCGGGACTCACTCTTATTCCTATTTCGATCATGGTCTACCGCGCACAAATGGGTGCAGCCAATCCTTCGGACGTCTTTCTTCCAATCATGCTGGCCACGTTCACTTCTACATTAGTAGCTATACTGGCTGTCTGTATCAAACAGCGAATCAATATTTTTCAAAAGAGCTTGCTCCTCTTTTTTCTCGGAATGTTTGCATTCATAGGTGGTGTTATATGGCTCTTCAATTCCATGGACCAGAAAAATGTCTCCCTCTATTCTACTCTGTTTGCCAACACATTATTATTTACGATTATTTGCGGATTCATCTATAGTGGTATCCGAAAAAAAATCAATGTTTACAATACGTTCATCGAAGGAGCGAAAGAAGGATTCAAGACTGCTGTCACGATCATTCCATACCTAATTGCGATCCTCGTTGCAATCGGTGTGTTCCGCGCCTCAGGAGCCATGGATTTTATTATTGACGGAATCCGTATGGGGTTCAATGCCTTAGGCTTTGATACACGGTTCGTTGAAGGTCTTCCAACCATCCTCATGAAACCACTCAGTGGAAGTGGCGCGCGTGGAATGATGCTTGACGCGATGAATACTTACGGTGCAGACTCTTTCGTAGGACATTTGGCGTCTATTGCACAAGGATCGAGCGACACTACTTTTTATGTAGTCGCACTCTATTATGGAAGTGTAGGCATTCGCAACACACGTTACACCGTGACTTGTTCATTGCTTGCTGATCTGGCAGGAGCAATCGCTGCAATCATCATGGCGTATGTATTTTTTGGCTAAAATAGTAACACAATATTTAGAAAAAGAAGATCATTACAATGGCAATCACATTTTATACAGAAGATATAGAACTTCCAAAAATCGATCAACAAAAGATAACTGAATGGATAAAAACCGTTGCACAATCATATGGCAAAAGAACAGGCGAAATCAGTTATATCTTCTGTTCCGATGAAAAGATTATAGATGTCAACCGTCAATATTTAAAACATGACTATTATACTGACATAATCACGTTTGATTATACAAACGGAAGCAAAATATCAGGCGATATTTTCATCAGTCTGGACACCGTAAAAAGCAATTCAGAAATATTTCAAACTTCTTACGAACAAGAATTGCTTCGCACGATCATTCATGGCATTCTTCATCTATGCGGAATCAACGACAAAGGCCCTGGAGAACGAGAGATTATGGAAAAGAACGAGGACAAGGCTCTAGCAATATTAAATAAATAAATTCACAACAACTATCATTAAATGTCCATATCAATTGCTACAAGAATTAATAATAATAAACATCCAGACAGTAATAAATCAAAATAACATACGAAAAAGTGTCCGTTCTTGAACAAAGTGTTCGAAAATGAACACCACATAAATCTGAAATACATTGTTTATCAGTATAATACTTTAACGGCACACTTTTTGCTCAGTATCTCTTAACTGATTATAACAAAAAAAGTTTATGAAAACATCTACAAGAATTCTTCTGGCATTTGCATTTGTTTTTCAAATGCTATTTTTTCAAGAAAGTCAAGCCCAAGAGGCAGAACAGGAAAAGTATCTCAAAGAAAACGCACAAAATTGGACAAAAGAGCAGCGACTCTATGCCTTGTCTTCATTTTGGATGTATGTAAAATACAATTACGTCTATATGTACAAAATCGGACACGAACGTTTGGATTCGCTCTACCAGTCATACATAACACCTACTTTGGAAGCAAAAAACGATTATGAGTTTTGTAATATTTTAGATCATTTCTGTGCCGACTTAAAGGATGAACATACATACATAGACAGACCCATATGGAATTATACTACCACATATTTCACCGACAATTGGTCAATAAAGACAGAATACATCGATCATAAAGTGATCGTAACAGGCATATCAGAAGTGAAAGAGAAAGAAGTGCCGTTAGGAAGTGAAATAATTGAAGTGAACGGTCTTCCTGTGGAAGACGCTTTAGTTAAGAGAGCAACCAAAATACCCGCTTCTACCGATCATGTCCGTATGGCTTTAGCAGGGAAACTGTTATTAGGGAACCTTATCTATTCAAAAGAAACAATTAAATTCCGCCGTCCTGATGGAGAAATACGAACATTTACTTTTTACAATAAGTACGAAAAGGACTACAATCAGTTAAAGATCAAAAGTCTTCCAAAAACCTCATCCTTTACAAAATTTGATTTCCAATGGTATCCGGGTGACATCGCTTATATAAAAATTGGTACTTTCATGCCGGATAGTTCTATCGAGAACGGACTGAATAGGGCTTTACCCCAACTTCAGAAACGGGCAAAAAAACTGATCATTGACATCAGAAATAATGGTGGAGGAAACAGTGGCTTCGCAGCCAAAATCATGTCGCACTTCATTACAAATAAAAAAGCTGTTGACGGCCGCTGGTATACATCCTACCATAATGCTGCTTATGCATCGTGGGGTGCCCAAATAGAACCAAAAGATACAGTCAACAATGAAGAAAAAAAGGAATATTTTCTGAATTATCATATGCTCGCGATGAAAGAGGGAGGTTTGAGCGAATACGAAATTCCAAAGAATACCATCCGAGTAATCGTGCCTACACTTATACTGACCAACTACGCCACATGTTCATCTTCAGAGAATTTTCTTGTGATTGCAAGTGGAGAAAAACATATCAAACTTATGGGTGAAACAACTTCCGGAAGCACTGGGAATCCAGTCATGTATCAGCTCCTTCCTAAACTTTCCTGTGGTATCTGTACGAAAAAAGATGTCTATCCTGACGGCCGAGAGTTTGTTGGTTCGGGCATAAAACCGGATTACGAAGTAATCCCAACCCTTAATGACTACCTTAAGGGGAGAGATGTAGTGCTTGAGACAGCATTAAAACAACTCGAGAAAGAGCGCTTATAGAAAAAGTATATATGCCTTTTACACCACAGTTCTTAAGAATCCTTTCTTAAGAACTGACCAAAACAATATTCTATGTATCTTTGCACCTGATATAAAGAGACAAACACAATGATTTTTAATTACGATGTAATTGTTGTCGGCGCCGGACATGCAGGATGCGAAGCTGCATCTGCAGCAGCCAACATGGGATCAAAGACGCTTCTTATCACAATGGATATGAACAAGATTGCCCAAATGAGCTGTAATCCGGCTGTTGGAGGCATTGCTAAAGGGCAAATTGTCCGTGAGATTGATGCATTAGGTGGAAATATGGGCATTGTGACCGATAGCACAGCCATACAATTCAGAATGCTCAACCGAAGTAAAGGTCCGGCAATGTGGAGCCCACGTGCTCAAAGCGACAGAGCAAAGTTCATTCAGTGCTGGCGGCATCTTCTCGAAAATATTCCAAACTTATTCATGTGGCAGGATAACGTAAAAGAACTGCTTATGAATGGCGATACCGTGTGTGGTGTTAGGACCATGATGGATGTAGAATTTCATGCCAAAAGTGTAGTCCTCACTAATGGGACCTTTTTAAATGGACTAATACACATTGGACGCACACAGATACGTGGTGGAAGAATTGCTGAGCCAGCAACAACAGGATTAACCGAGCAGCTTGTCGCTTTGGGAATCAAATCATCGCGAATGAAAACCGGAACGCCTGTCAGAATTGATGCACGCAGCGTACATTTCGACCTAATGGGCGAACAATCCGGCGAGGACGATTTTCATAAGTTTTCCTATCTAGACAGCTCACACCGAGAACTGAAACAGATGAGCTGTTGGACAACCTACACCAATGAAGCCTGTCATGATATTCTCCGCAAAGGCCTCCCCGATTCTCCTCTGTACAACGGACAGATTAAAAGTATTGGTCCACGTTATTGTCCAAGCATAGAGACAAAAATCGTCACCTTTGCCGACAAAAAACAGCATCAGCTTTTTTTAGAGCCCGAAGGTGAAACGACGCAGGAATATTACTTAAACGGTTTTTCTTCCTCGTTGCCTATCAATATACAGCTACGAGCTTTACAAGCCATCCCGGCATTCAAAGATGTACAAATTTACCGTCCGGGATACGCTATCGAATATGATTTCTTCGATCCGACGCAGCTACGCCACAACCTCGAGACAAAAAAGATTCACAACCTCTTCTTTGCGGGGCAAATTAATGGGACAACCGGTTATGAAGAAGCTGGTGGTCAAGGAATCATTGCAGGTATTAATGCGCACATCAATTGCCACGGCGGTGAATCTTTCGTTTTGGGACGTGATGAATCATACATTGGCGTCCTGATTGACGATTTGGTAACCAAAGGTGTTGACGAACCTTACAGGATGTTTACATCCCGGGCAGAATACCGAATCCTTTTAAGACAGGATGATGCCGACATGCGACTTACAGAAAAAGGCTTCAATATTGGACTGGCAACACAACATCGTTACGAGCTATTGAATAAAAAGAAAGCCTATCGAGACGCTATAATCGAATTTGCAAAAAGCTATTCCATCCATCCCCTACATATCAACAGCGGATTAGAATCCCTTGGAACTACTCCACTCACACGCGGGTGTAAACTTGTAGAACTGATTGTAAGGCCGCAAGTCTCACTTATGGCTATTGCCGAATTGGTACCTCCGTTCAAAGCCGAGCTTGATAAAATAAGCGACAATCGGAAAGAAGAGATAATCGAAGCAGCAGAAATACTTATCAAATATAACGGATATATTAAACGAGAACAAATCATCGCAGACAAAATCCGCAGATTAGAAAACATCCGCATCCGTGGTAAATTTGATTACAACAACCTGCAGGCGTTGTCGACTGAGGCAAGGCAAAAATTGGCCCGAATAGATCCCGAAACGATTGCCCAAGCGAGTCGTATTCCGGGCGTATCTCCAAGTGATATTAATATTCTACTTGTCCTTTCAGGAAGATAAGGGGAATGTTCCACGTGAAACATTTGCTTCAGAAAACAGCACATAATACACTGGTTATTGGACAATAAAGTAAATAAAAACAAATGTGGATAGATAAAGGAGATCATATAAAAGCAATATTGGAAATGCTTCCGGAGAAACCTGGAAGCTACCAATACTATGACACAAACGGAACTATTATATACGTAGGCAAAGCAAAGAACTTAAAGAAAAGAGTCTCCTCCTATTTCAATAAAGAACCAGAAAGTATTAAGACAAGAGTATTGGTAAAACAGATTAAAGACATCAAATATATAGTTGTCGGAACAGAAGAAGATGCACTTTTACTTGAAAACAATCTGATCAAACAATATCGTCCACGATACAATGTGATGCTGAAAGATGATAAAACATATCCATCTATTGTTGTAAAGAACGAATACTTTTCAAGAGTGTTTACAACAAGGAACATTATTCGTGACGGTTCACAATATTACGGTCCGTATCCATCTGCGTATACGGCAAAATTAATGCTACAAATGATTAAAGGATTATATCCGATCAGAAGCTGTCATCTTCCTCTTACGCCAGAATCAATAATAGAAGGAAAATATAAAAAATGCCTGGAATATCACATAAAAAGATGCAAGGCTCCATGTGAAGGAATGCAAAGTCTGGAAGAATATCAAAACAATATTAGCTTTGTAAAAGAAATATTGAAAGGGAATGTTTCGCAAGTAAGTACAATTTTGTATGACACTATGCAGAAACTTGCATCCGAACTTCGCTTCGAAGAGGCACAGGTAATCAAAGAAAAATATGAAATCATCGAAAACTATCGTTCGAAATCGACAGTAGTTACACCGGCTCTACATAATATAGATGTATTTTCAATAATAGAAAATGAACATTCAGCTTACATAAACTATCTACATATTGGAAATGGAGCGGTTGTACAGGCCTATACATTCGAATATAAAATGCGCCTGGAAGAAACAGAGGGAGAATTACTAAGTCTGGGTATTATTGAGATGCGGAACAGGTTCAACAGTACAGCTAAAGAGATTATCCTTCCTTGTCCAATAGATATAGAGCTCGAAAATGTAACTATCACCATTCCACAACGCGGAGATAAAAAGAAACTATTGGAACTGTCGGAAATGAACGTCAAACAATATAAGGTAGACAAGCTGAAACAAGCAGAAAAATTAAATCCGGAACAACGAAGTACAAAACTCCTAAAAGAAATCCAAGACACACTAAAATTACCGAAACTACCGATACAGATTGAATGTTTCGATAACTCAAATATACAAGGGAGCGATGCTGTTGCTGCTTGTATAGTGTACAAAATGGCAAAACCATCAAAAAAAGATTATCGCAAATATATTATTAAAACTGTTGTAGGCTCTGATGACTACGCGTCAATGAAAGAAGTTGTACAAAGACGATACAAACGTGCGATCGAAGAAAACACCTCTCTCCCCGATCTAATCATCACAGACGGTGGAAAGGGGCAAATGGAGGTTGTCAGACAGGTTGTTGAAGACGAATTGCATCTTTCCATTCCAATCGTTGGTCTGGCTAAAAACGATAAACACCGTACATCAGAACTACTTTTCGGATTCCCGCCTGAAATAGTAGGGATGTCGCTACAAAGCTATATGTTCAAATTCTTCACGCAAATACAAGATGAAGTACACCGCTTTGCTATTACCTTTCATAAGAATAAACGTAGCAAAGGACAAACAAAATCAGAATTGGATAACATAAAAGGCATTGGCGAAAAAACAAAAACATTACTTTTGCGCCATTACAAAAGTGTAAAAAGGATTAAGGACGCTGATGAAGACGAACTCAAAGGAATCATTGGCGAAGCAAAAACAAAAATACTAGTAAATGAGTTAAATAAGATATGAGAACAGTAACACAACGAGTACAACACGCCTCCGTAACAATAGAAGGCAAAATAAAATCAGAAATCGGAAAGGGGCTGTTGGTATTGGTAGGAATTGAAGATCGTGATACGCAGGAAGACATAGAATGGCTTTGTAAAAAGATTGTCAATCTACGTATCTTTGACGATGAAAACGGAATAATGAACCGTTCAGTGATTGACACTAAAGGCGAAATACTCGTCGTCAGCCAATTCACATTGCAGGCATCTACAAAGAAAGGCAACAGACCCTCATACATCAAGGCTTCAAAAGCCGATTTTGCTATTCCAATGTATGAAGCATTCTGTTCAGAAATGAGTATACAGCTGCAAAAAAGAGTCAAAACCGGCGAGTTCGGAGCAGACATGAAAGTAGAATTACTAAATGATGGACCTGTCACAATATGGATCGATTCTCAAAATAAAGAATGATATCATGGAAGAAATAAGCATCAGGCAAGCTCAGGAAATGGTAGACAAATGGATAAAAACCTATGGTGTCCGCTATTTCAATGAACTGACAAACATGACTATCCTAACAGAAGAAGTGGGCGAAGTAGCCAGAATCATAGCCAGAAAGTATGGTGAACAGTCATTTAAGGAGAGCGATAAGCAGAAAGATCTGGGCGATGAAATGGCAGACGTTCTATGGGTCTTGCTTTGTCTGGCAAATCAGACAGGGATAAACATGACTGAAGCCTTTCAAAAGAATCTGGAGAAAAAAACGAGCAGAGATAAAGAACGACATATAAACAATAAAAAACTATAAAGAATGATACACGAACATCATCACGATTGTGACTGTGAACATGAGCACGGACACGATGAAAGCAAAGAATATCCCCGCATGGATAAATACCACGAAGCATTCAACCGATTCGAGAAAGCAGGAAGTATGGATCAGGTAGAAAAATCTGTAAAAGCGCTTTTGGAGGTCAGTGAAAAAGAGAATTTTAATGCAAATGTTTTAAAACAAATTCACAGTTTCATCGACTTAACATCTCTCACAAGTATGGATACCCAAGAGAGCATCTATAACATGGTGAATAAGGTTAACGACTATGAAGGGGCACGCCCCGATGTTGAGAATGTGGCAGCAATTTGCGTATATCCTATCTTTGTCGAAACCGTAAAGCAATCATTACAAGCTGACGGCGTTAAAATAGCCTCCGTAGTTGGCGGATTCCCCTCCTCACAAACCTTCACAGAAGTAAAAATTGCTGAAACAGCTATGGCCGTAATGCAAGGCGCTGATGAAGTAGATACTGTCATGAATCTCGGAAACTTTTTGGAAGAGAACTATGAAGCTATAAGCGATGAATTGGATGAAATAAAAGAAAGCGCACACGATGCAAAATTGAAAGTCATATTAGAAACCGGGGCACTTGCAACGCCCGAAAACATTTGCAAAGCGGCTATACTGGCAGCTTATTGCGGAGCCGATTTCATCAAAACATCGACAGGTAAAGGATATCCCGGCGCATCTATAGAAGCAGCATACCTCATTTGTCAGGTGATCAAACAATATTATACACTTACACACAGAAAAGTAGGCATTAAAGTTTCAGGAGGAATCCGTACTGCAGAAGAAGCTGTTAAATACTATACCATAGTGAAAGAAGTATTAGGTAACGAATGGCTCAATAAAGATTTGTTCCGTATTGGAGCCAGCAGTTTGGTCGGTGATATTGAACATCGCTTGGGAGAATAATCATAAGATAATCTTCTTTATGACACGGAATATACAGATAATCGTACCCCTTTCAACACAAACTGTATAGTCCGTGCTCATTTACAAAAAAACGGGAAAGCTCAGGAACTATTTTGAACGCTGAATAATATAATCTGCAAGAAGAGACAATGCATCACGCGCCTCAGATCGTGGAAATGTACGCAGAATATCTATCGCTTTATCATGATATTCAATCATTCTTTGCTCCGCATATTCAATGCCACCATTTGCTTTAGCAAAAGTAATAAGAATATCAATGTTAGCATCTGTAAAATCTTTTTCGCGAATGATACGGATACAACGATCGGACTCTTCCCTCCCACTCGTCCGCAAAGCATAAAGCAATGGAAGGGAAATTTTTCCTTCGCGAATATCGTTTCCTGTCGGTTTACCAATATTATACTCCTTAAAGTAATCGAAAATATCATCCTTTATCTGAAATGCAAAACCCAGATATTCACCGAACTGTCGACACTTATCCACCATTTCATCGGAAGCATTAGTAGAGATTGCCCCAATCTCAGCACAAGCCGAAAGAAGCATAGCCGTTTTTTTCCGAATAACCTGAATATAACAGGTTTCATCAAGGACACTCTCTTCAGCCGTTTCGAGTTGTTTGATCTCACCTTCCGAGAGATAACGTCCCAAATTCGAAATGATAGCAACAATCTTCATATTACCCGTCTGAATAGATCGAATCAGAGCTGACGATAAAACATAATCACCTACCAGAACCGCCACACGATTATCAAAAATAGCGTTAAGCGAAGGGATACCCCGGCGCTGCTTAGTTTCATCCACCACATCATCATGTATCAGTGTGGCTGTATGAAGAAGTTCCAGCAAAATAGAAGCATTAATAGAATTAGCAGTTACATCGCCACAAACTTTGGCAGAAAGCAAAGTAAGTAAAGGGCGTACATGCTTGCCCGTTGCAGTCATAATAGTTTTAATAGCAGACTGTAACCACTTGGAATCGCCTCTTAATGACTCTAGAAATTCATCATTAAAACGTTTAAATTCCGATGCAACGGGTTTTTCTATTTGGGTTCTATCAATCATAATTTGCTTTACGGACGCAAAAGTAACAAAAACTATTGATTGTGCGAGTTTTTTCGTACATTTACCGAAAATTATCATTCAAAAACCTGTTTCAAATGATGCCGAAGTTATTCCTTATAGATGCATACGCGCTGATATATCGCTCCTATTACGCATTCATCAAAAATCCGCGAATCAATTCCAAAGGACTGAACACATCAGCCATCTTCGGGTTCATAAACAGTCTTGAAGACGTATTGAGACGAGAGAATCCGACGCATATAGCCGTAGCTTTTGATCCGCAGGGCCCCACATTTCGTCATGAAGCCTTCGAACAATATAAGGCACAGCGCGAAGAAACGCCCGAAGCAATCCGGGCTTCCGTTCCTTACATAAAAGACATCATTAAAGCTTACAATATTCCCATACTTGAAGTACCTCGCTTTGAAGCCGATGATGTGATCGGTACCATTTCAAAACTCGCCGAGAAAAAAGACTTTGACGTCTTTATGATGACTCCCGACAAGGATTATGGCCAGTTGGTGTCAGAGCACATATTTATGTATCGCCCTAAGTTTGGAGGCGATTATGAAGTGCTAGGCATTCCTGAAGTTCTTAACAAATATGGACTGACCAACGTTTGTCAGGTTATAGACCTCCTTGGACTGATGGGGGATGCATCCGACAATATCCCCGGCTGTCCAGGTGTTGGCGAGAAGACGGCACAAAAACTCCTTCAAGACTTTGGCTCTATAGAAAATCTATTGGCGAATACCGACAAGCTGAAAGGTTCACTTCAAAAAAAAGTAATCGAGAATGCCCAACAAATCCGCTTCTCAAAATTCCTGGCAACGATCAAGACAGATGTGCCAATTGAGTTCGATCCGCAAAAATGTCTGCGTGAAAAAATAAATAAAGAAGAACTGACAAAAATTTACACAGAATTAGAATTCAAGACATTTATTAATAAATTAAATGAAAGTTACAGTTCGTCAACAAATATAAAAGAAGAAACTGTTAAAAAAGGTCCTGTTCAAGGCTCACTCTTTGAAATATTTCCGACCAAGGGGCAAGAAGTTCCCAAATATTCAAATCTCACGGACTTAAAGTCAACGCCACACACCTATCATATCGTTGATACAGAGGAACAAATAAACGATTTAGGAGCCTTTTTGAGCAAACAAAAATATTTTGCTTTTGACACAGAAACAGACAGTGTTGACACATCGAAAGCCAGTCTGGTCGGAATGTCATTCGCTATAAAAGAAAATGAAGCATGGTATGTCCCTGTCCCTGCAGAAAGAGAAAAAGCAGAGAAAATAATCGCGCGCTTCTCCCCTGCCCTGACAAATCCTGAAATTGAAAAAATCGGACAAAACATTAAATTCGATATTCTAGTTCTTCGCAACTACAATATCAAGATAAAAGGAAAACTGTTCGACACAATGATTGCTCACTATCTTCTAAACCCGGAGTTGCGACACGGAATGGATTATCTTGCTGAGACCTATTTAAAATATCAAACCGTACATATCGAAGAGCTGATTGGCGAAAAAGGAAAAAATCAACTCAACATGCGCAACGTCGCTATTGAGCAGATTGCCGAATACGCAGCTGAAGACGCCGACGTGACACTGAAACTAAAAAACTTCTTCGAACCGGAACTAAAAAAGGAAAATCTGGAACCTCTGTTCTACGATATTGAAATGCCACTGATTTACGTTCTGGCCGAATTGGAACGAACAGGCATCATGCTGGATACGACAGCGCTCAAACAGTCGTCTGAAACACTGACGGCAACCCTTAGGGAAATAGAGAAAGAGATCTATGAACTTGCAGGAACAGAGTTCAACATCAACTCCACCCGACAAGTAGGTGAAATACTCTTCGATCGTATGAAGATCGAAGAAAAAGGGAAAAAAACAAAGACAGGTAACTACAGCACCAGCGAAGATATATTGGAAAAACTTCGTTCCAAGCATCCTATAATAGGAAAACTATTGGATTATCGCGGAATAAAAAAGCTGCTGAGTACATACATTGACGCCTTGCCACTACTGATAGACCCCGCCACCGGAAAAATTCACACATCGCTCAATCAGACGGTCACAGCAACCGGACGGTTAAGCTCTACGAATCCAAACTTGCAAAACATCCCGATTCGCGACGAACTGGGACGGGAAATTCGCAAAGCATTCACTGCCGACAATGACGACTGCGTGTTCTTCTCCGCTGACTATTCACAAATTGAGCTCCGCGTAATGGCGCATCTGAGCGGAGATAAACACATGATTGAAGCCTTCCGCAATGGGGAGGACATCCATGCCTCTACAGCTGCAAAAATATATAACGTAGCAATCGACAAGATCACTTCAGATATGCGACGTAAAGCCAAGACAGCCAATTTTGGAATCATCTATGGAATTTCCGTTTTTGGATTAGCCGAACGGTTGAATATCACACGCACAGAGGCTAAAGAACTTATTGACGGTTACTTCAAGACCTATCCCGACATCCATAACTATATGGAAGAAAGCATCCGGATAGCAAAAGAAAAAGGATATGTTGAAACAATATTCAAACGTAAACGATATCTGCCCGACATCAATTCACACAATGCAATCGTGCGTGGATATGCAGAACGAAACGCCATCAACGCACCAATCCAGGGTAGCGCCGCCGATATTATAAAAATTGCGATGGTCAGAATATTCGACCGTTTCGAAGCAGAGAATCTAAAAAGCAAAATGATCCTGCAAGTACACGATGAACTCAACTTCAATGTCTATAAAGACGAATTGGAAGAAGTACAACGTATCGTTCTTGAAGAAATGGAAGGCGCCGTAAAACTCCAGGTTCCTCTCATCGCTGACTGTGGCATAGGTAAAAATTGGCTTGAAGCACACTAAATTTAAACATCAAGAACAAGGATAGAACCAAGGAATTAGAAAAGCTATTGTCAAGGAATCGATTGACAGTGCATCCGGCTTGAGGCGAAAAAAAGTTTTATTATTTCATGATCTATGATACTGATAATTCATTCGGAACAGCTACCCTTACAATGCCAAATGCAACAGAACAAGGCTCTGCTGAGAAGCAACTCAGCGAGGGATAGGTAAAAATGACCGAATGTATTTCCTCTTTTATTCGAATGTAAAAACCCATACATTCGAATGAAGCAAGTGTTTCTTTCGAATAAAAAATAATTCCTTTCGAATAAAATGGTTCGCGCCTTCGAATGAATTTTATGCACATAGCAGTTCACAAATTCTTAATCTACGGTGACGCCGTTTATTCCAGAAGATTTGAGCGGACTAAAATGCCTCATCGCGAAGACGCTTTTCTATTCAAAAAAAGTATATACTTTTACGATACGAAAGTATATACTTTAAGAGTATGATAGTATATACTTTTGGATTCAATAGTATATACTTTTAAATCAGGAAATGAAGTATACTGAATTTAGTGACCGTAGTGATCTCATTTTTGAATCATTTTTTCTTTAGGTTCTGCAAACTCATAAGAATTTTGTTCGTATTTTTACACACTGAAAAATAAAATCAGTAATTGACTAGGTAAAAAATTGTATTATGATATTAATTGACGGAATTAGAATTCGGAAAGTAGCTGTACACGACGCAAGTGAAATTTGTAATATTTATAACTATTATGTATTAAATACTGCTATAACCTTTGAAATGGAAATTGTTCCCGTCAGTGAAATGCAAAATCGCATACAGAATATTATAGATTGCGGATTGCCGTATTATGTAGCAGTTGAAAATGATCATGTAATTGGATATTGCTATTTACATCAATGGAATAACCGATGCGCTTATTCTTCAACCAAAGAAGTCTCAATTTATTTGGATAAAGATGTTAGACACCAAGGATTGGGGACGAAACTTTTTGAGCATATATTGAAAAATATAGATTACAAAAGAATACATGTATTAATTTCAGGTATATGTTTGCCGAATGAAAGCAGTGTTCATCTACATGAAAAATTTGGATTTAAACAGATTTCTTTAATGAAAGAAATTGGTAGGAAGTTTGACGAATGGCGTGATGTGGGACATTGGCAATTGATATTTGACAAATAAAGTAATTTTTTAAGAAAAACTAGTATCAGAATAAAAAACTCAATTATTGATTAGAGTTCATAAAATAAATTATTTATAGTTGTTTAAAAATTAGAAACAGGACAGAAATTATGATATAATGAATCCCGATTTCGATTATATTGAATAATGCAAAAATATATCATTGTATAATTCTAAGATGTTCGCGATTTATTAAAATGCGTCTTTTTGAAACTTTCTCAGTCATATATATACATCAATGATTAAATAGTATGGCAACAGAAATACAAGACATTTGGAACGAATTTTATAATGAACTGAAATCGTATGTCACAAAAATCATCCATAACGAAATGGATACAGATGACATCATGCAGGAAGTTTTTGTAAAAGTTATCCACAATATCGATAAAATAAAGAAATCTACAAATTTGCAACAGTATCTTTATGCTATCGTAAGGAATACGCTCTTTGACTATCAAAGAAAATATTTGCAAAGCAGTGACTGTTATATTCCAGAAACACTTGAAAATGAAGAATATCAGTCGTTAAATCCTATTATTTCAGACAGACTAAAAACTTTTATTGATATGCTTCCCGAAAAATACAGGGAGGCTTTAATATATTCCGAAATACGAGGACTTTCACAAAAAGCATTGGCGGCAAAGTTAAACATATCTTATTCAGGAGCAAAATCAAGGGTACAACGAGGTAGAGAAAAGCTAAAAGAACAATTGCTTGCCTGTTGTGCGTTTGAACATGACAAATATGGCAATATTATGGACGTGGAAAAGAAATGAAAATGTTTCTGATTTTTCTTGCATCTTTTTTCATGGTTGGAAGTGTTACTGTTGAATGGTAATGTTGCCGTTCAATAAACAACATTGTAACATGGATAAAAAAGATGTGATTAAAAAAGAAATCAAGAGTACTTACGGGTACATCGCAACACAAAAATTAACGGGAAGATGTTGCTGCAACGGAAATGCTGCCGATTATACAGGAGTTGCAGGTCATCAAAAAGAGGCAGATTATTCTTTAGGTTGCGGACTGCCGACCGAAATAGCCAATATAAAGGAAGGCGATACAGTATTGGACCTTGGCTGCGGTGCAGGTAATGATGTTTTTGTCGCACGGGAAATTGTTGGCGAAACGGGAAAAGTAATCGGTCTTGATATGACCCCCGAGATGATTAACCGGGCGATGGAAAACAACCATAGATTAGGTTATAAGAACATTAATTTTGTATTGGGCGAAATAGAAAACATGCAAAATGTTTCAGACCAAACGATTGACGTGGTAATCAGCAATTGCGTGATGAATCTTGTACCCGACAAAGAAAAAGCATTTAAGGACATTTTCAGAATTCTTAAACCCAAAGGACATTTTAGCATTTCCGATATTGTATATACCGGTTCATTGCCGACAGGCGTATTGGAATCGGCAGAAGTTTATGCAAGTTGCATAGCCGGAGCAAGTGAGAAAAATCAATACCTTAATATTATTGAAAACGCAGGATTTGAGAACGTTCAAATCAAAAAAGAACGCCTAATCAATGTGCCGGAAGAATTGCTTCTCAAATATATCGACACGAAAGAATTGAATAAATACAAACAATCGGAATCCGCTCTCTACAGTATTACGGTATATGCCGAAAAACCAAGTGCTGTAAAAGAAATTGAATATCTGAAACCCGACACACCGCAAGCATCTGTTTTCCCTGCAACGGGTCATAAATACGAAGTCGATTATGGAGACGATTTTGTTGTTCAATTCATCTTTAATTCAGTGAATTCCTTGTCTATTTTCGGGATGAAAGGAAAATACAAAGATTTTACCGAAACGGTTGAAATTAGCGTCACCCCAATTCGTCTCAATGTTTTTATGGTTGCCTGGAAAGAAGAAAATCAGACGGTAGTCGTGCACGTCGAAGATTTTGAGAAAAATATTATCTACGCAAACATCACGCTGCCAGGAAATTCACAACTCCGCTTACGTGGAAATTTAAAACAGCTCGACTAAAAACGGAGGTTTATTACGATGAACAAGAAAAAATACTGCCAATTCTCGGATTGGCAGCCTTTATCGTTATGGCGGATAACTGGGTGGTCGCTTCTCTTCTCCGTTCTATTGCAAAAGACCTTGAGAGAAATGTCTCGAGTGCCGCGTTGATTATTTCAACTTATATGCTGCCTTTCGGGCTTTTTCAACTTGTATTCGGGTATCTCGGCGATAAGTTCGGGCGGATAAAGGTTATCAGCACCGAATGATATTCTTCACTATTGCAACGACATTGTGCGCTATTGCAGCTCAACTTACCGACCTCACTGTTTATCGTGCATTAACTGGCATTTTCGCGGGTTCTGTAATCCCTATATCGTTTGCATTAATCGGAGATATTTTCCCGGTCGAAGAAAGACAATCTTCCATAGGAACATTTTTTGGAATAGCGTTTCTGGGACAAGGATTAAGCATGGTTCTGGGTGGTTCAATCTCCTATTTTCTAAATTGGCGGGGCGTTTTTGCCATCTTTGTCGCTATTACTGCTGTAGCTACGATTTTATTGATTAATTCCGACAGGAAAATTTCAACCATTTTCAAATATACGGGAGGATTAATTATGCTGATACAACTGAGAAATCTTACAAAAACCTATCAACATCATGATAGGGTGATTAATACCGTTAAGAACCTTTCACTCGACATCCCGAAAGGGTTGTTTGTAACCATCACGGGCGCATCAGGCTCGGGCAAAACAACTTTGTTGCTGATTCTTGGCGATTTATTACGCCCAACTTCAAGAAAAATGAGCTATAATGACAAGGAGATAAATTTGCAAAATAACGAAAAATCACCTGATTTCAGGAGCGAACATGTAGGCTTTGTGATGCAGAGCTTTGCTCTTGTGCCATATCTTACAGCTATTGAAAACATAATGATTGCGTTGAATGTAAAAAACAGTAACACGGCTGAAAATAGAAAAAGGGCTTTGGAATTATTGGAGTGGGTCGGGTTGGCAGACCGCTCCACTCATTACCCGAAAGAACTTTCGGCTGGACAACAACAGCGTGTGGCTAATGCACGTGCATTAGCGAACACACCTGATTTGCTGCTTGCCGATGAACCCACTGGTAACCTTGATCCAGGTTTGTCAGAAGAAATATTAGATATTCTGAAAGAAATCAACGTGAAACAAAAAACGACAGTTGTCATGGTTACCCATAGCCTGATGGCAGCTGAATATAGAGATACCAAAATTCAGCTTAAAGATGAAAATACAGATTCAAAAAGCAGTAAAATATAGAATGCGTATAATATCATTAAAATCAACTATTTAAATAACTCTCTGTCCATTAGATTTATTTCAATCCTCTATACTGAAGTTATAACAATATCTATATCAGCCATATAGCAAAGAAGGTAAGAAACACTTTGTCCTACAGAAAAAAATACTTTTTACAACATAGATTCATAAATTAGGTATGTTTACATCATATATGAAGTATAACATAATACAGGGAGAACATCATCATGTATATACAAAAATTCATTTACACAACAATAGGGATAACACTTATCACATTGACACTATTTGGACAGGAATCACAAAACGAAAAACAATGGAGTGAAAATGGACGCTTTGGTATCGGTGTAGGATACAATTTCTTGAATACTCAGAAACTTAATCCGCATCTTTACCCTTATGAAATATCCGCAAAAATGAATATCACCAAACGGCATTCCATCTACATCAATGTGCCCCTAAAATCGACTGATCATGACACTCATAGAGATGAATGGGGAGATATGCAATTTAACATCTATAACTTAAACAAGCATCATGATCTGTGGGGGTTGGGGATGGGATACAATTACAATATTCCTTTGCTGCCACATGTAAACGGACTTGTTGGGGTGGGATTTGAATATCTCAATATTAAGACGAAGGATACAGACCATTTGACCTTTTACTACTACGTGGATAAAAATCATCCTTTTGATAAGATCAATAAGATAGACAAAATAGACAGAAAGGCCTACTCCTGCATTCCACAAATTGGGATAAACTACAAAATAAGATTTATTGAAGCCGAATTGAAATACAAATTCAATATTTCAAGGACGAAAATGGATAGCAGAATTTCCGCTAACAGCAAATATTACTATGTCAATAAACCTATTGACGAATATATAAACATCGAAGAACATAGATCTTCAAAAGAAA